>JALQUR010000277.1 GCA_023260695.1 Planctomycetaceae bacterium | reverse complement strand
CAGCCATGACACTGAGGAGCATCCCCAGTAAGACCGAGGCCGCGAAGAGCACCGGGCGTTCACGGCCCAGTTGGCAGACATAGCCTACTGGTTCAGCAAAGAACTCACTGGTCAGACTGCTATTCTCACTCTCATCACCAGCTACCATCAATGATCGCACCCTTCAGAGGCTAAGTTGCGGAGCTGGCGTCAGTCTAAGTCGAGATCAGACTGACTGAATACCGCAGACTGCGCTGCCTGATTTTCGCCAATCCTAACCTGGTTTCCATGTCATGTCGCTGTTTGTTCATGGGGGCCGTACATGCGTCCACTGGAACAGTTGCTTCAGTGCGCCGTCAGCTCGGATCTCCTTTGTCTGCTAACTTACACCAACCATGAATTCAATATGGCTGCGGACTATTTCATGGCTGCGGACGATTTCGGATTTGAATTCCCGCAGGTGATGAAGTTGCGATCCAGGAATAAGATCATCACAGGGAATGCTGGAACAGCGCCCGAGTGTGGTGGAAAGGGGTAGCCTTTTCGGGACGCTGGCGTGACCAGCATCATGGAGGATCCCTGGTAACGAGCATTGCAGGTCCATGTGCAGGACTGGTGGCGTTGAAATGCGGCAATTGACTGCATCGCCGCTGGGGTCGGAAAGTTCTCAGAGCGACCAATTGGGGCGTGCCGAGGATTTTCAAGCGGGGAGTGTGGGAGGAATCGGTAAAATTGTTAGGATCCAAACCTGCAGGGTTTTGCTGCAATTGGGGGGAACTTCGCTCGTGTTTTTGCGTCCGGGACAGCGGCCGGAGTCTGGAATAGTGCGGAGACGTTCAGCACGATTCAGTGTAATTGCCGGACAGAGGGCGATCGTTTGTGAGCTAGTCTGCACGTAGAGTGGCGGTGCAGCAATAGCCTTCTGTTCGGATGTTCAGCGGGGGGGCCGGGAAAAGCAATCAGTCTGGAGCAGACCAGTGCTGTGAAAACCCAGTGCTGAATTTCCAGTTCCAGTTGGTCGCATGCAGGCTGGAGGTGCTTGCCGCATTCAGAAGTTGAGTTTTGCTGTGGGGATCCCTGCTTTCGGCATGGCCCTGCAACCAGCGTGGCGCTGGGCAAGGCGAGTCCGGCTGAGGAATCTCCTTCACGACCGTCGGTAATGGTCGTGGTTGTGAGGAGTGGTGTTTGTGCATGGGATTCTTCCGGCACAGCGAGGGCTCGACCGGACACCCAGTCGGCGGGTTTCGAGGGCGCTCGGTGAAGGACTGGCTGAGTTACAGGCTGAGTGGTGAATCAGAGAAAGCGAAGGCTGATCAAATGAGACGATGGTATCACGGCCCCCTTTTCTTCGTTGCTGTTCTGCTGGCCACACTGTTGCAATCGGCCACGCCGCTGTCTGCTCAGGACGAGCCCGCATCGGCTGCGGTCAGTGACGAAACAAAGACAGCTGCAGTGGTCGCAGATCCGCCGCTGCTCAATCGTTGGGATCGCCTGATCTATGTGCCCTTCCGAGAGCTCAGCCGGGTCTTCAACCGGCAGGATGCTTCGGTGGTGCTGCCTTATGCTGAATACATGGAGATGCTGAGATCCGCCCTGGAACGGGCTCAGTCGCGTCCCAGTGAAGTGGATGCATTGATTCGATCGGCGGACTGGAGTGCAGTGGTGGAGGGCGACGTTGTTCGTCTCACTCTGACTCTTGATATTCGTGTTCTGCAGGAATCCGACGACTGGGTGAGTCTTCCGTTACATCTTGGGAATGCAGCTGTTGGAAACGTGGAAGCTTCTGCAGGCAGAGTACTGCTGCAGGCGGTTGGGGAAGAGCAATATCGGTTGCTCATCAGTGGGACGACAGAGACGATCGTTTCACTGGAACTGCTCGCGGGCGTGACCACGTCCCCTGAGTCAAGGTCCTTTGAAATTCTCTGTCCGAGCAGCGGTATTACCAACTTGCAGGTGACCATCCCGGAGAAGGACCAGGACGTCCGGATTGCTCCGATGCAGGTCCTGCGTGCGGTGCCGGCAGATCAGGCGAGCGAAGGTACGACTGTAGTCCGAGCGGGTCTGGGCGCGACGGAGCGATTTGAGGTGAGCTGGTTTCCCCGGGCTGGCAGTCGGCCGGAAATGGATTTGCTGACATCAGTTTCGTCGGAAACAGATGTCAGGCTGGAGAGTGGTCTGGCACAGTATCGCACAACACTGCATTACGAGATTCTGCGGGGACAGCTTGAGGAGGTACGTTTGCAGGTTGCTCCGGATGCTCGAGTGATTGATGTCTCCAGCACCGGCGGTCGCATTCGATCGTGGAAGCTGAATGCGGTCGGTGACAGTCATCAGTTGCTGATTGTGGAATTGCTGAGTTCAGCGAATTCGGCGCTGCATCTGGAGGTGCAGAGTGAGCGGACCTTTGAGGGGGATGTGATTCAGCTTCTGGGCAGAGATCAGCAGGGCGTTGTACAGGGGGTTCATGCCGAAGGGGTGCTTCGGGAAAATGGCAAGCTGAGGATCACTACCGATCCGGCGCTGACTGCCCTGGTGACCGAGCAGTCGGGAGTCCGGCAGACTGGCGCAGAGGAAAGTCAGGGTAAGGGTGGAGCAGCGGGTGCAGTGTGGGAGCACCGTGGTGTCCGCAGTCAGCTGGCAGTTCGGGTGACTCCGGTGGAGCCTCGCCTGACTGTTGAGCATTCCGCACAGTATACATTCCGCGATGATGAACTGGCTGTACGCTCAGTGCTTGATTATACGGTGGAGCGGGCCGGGGTATTTCAGCTGGCACTGCAGGTTTCTGAATCGCTTACGGTCGACAGTGTATCAGCTGACGGGATGAGTGAATTCAGCGTCGACAAGGGCACCGGGCGAGTGGTGCTTTCGCTGACTCAGCAGCGTCTGGGAAAGATTCAGGTCACGATTCTGGCTCACCAGGATTTTGATTCGACAGTTGCAAATGATGATCTCGAGCTGCCTGCGGTGACGCCTGAGGGAGTGGAGCGAGAGACCGGGACAGTCCTTGTATTTGCTCCGGAGTTTCTGGACGTGATTACAGCGGATGACCGAATGGTCGGGCTGGTACCGCTGCGGGAGGGGTCATTTGCAGAGATGTCCGGGTATCGCCGAGTGGGCGTCTGGAGTTTTACTCGTCGTCCGATCAGTCTGTCGATGCGCACAGTTCCGCGTCCCGCTCAGATCAGCGGATTTGTCGCCACCACCGTGCAGGTGGATCCTGAAGTACTCCGTATCTCCTCCATCGTCAGTTCAGACATTCACAATGCCGGGATTGATCGACTCCGAGTTGCGGTGCCGGAAGCCGTTGCGGAGGACGTTCGGTTTCGCGTGGTTTCCGGGGGCAACGGGATTCTGCAGCGAGAACGTCTGGCAGATGCTGAAGACGGCTGGGTGACATGGGTTCTGACATTACAGAGAGAAACAACGGGTGTTGTTGACCTGTCTGTTGAGTGGGATCAGCCGTTGACGTCAGGAGCTGACGACAAGGTGACGGAAGCTGACGCTGCTGCGGAATCGCTGCGTGAGGCTGAACTGCAGCCTCCGAGACTGCTTTCTCCGTGGGAAGAGAATACAGACGGCCGGCGGCGGGTTGTGATGACTCCCCCCAGCGGTGAACTGCGTGTATTGCGGCACGAGTCACTTTCACTGCAGATGCTGAGCATGAACGAGCAGATGGAGCAGATTGACGTGCGCGAGCTGCAACGTCTGCAGCAGGACGGTTATCTGGCCTGGCGTTATTTTTCGCAGCCGGCGGCAGCGACGATTGGAATTCGTCGCCATGATGTGCATGAAGTTGTGGAAACTGTTGTGTCTCGAGTGGCGATCGAAGTGGTCACAGAATCTCAGCTGCTGGCTTCATGGCGGGTTCGCCTGCGGCTGACCAGCAGTGAGCGTCAGCGTTTGCGGGTCGACCTTCCCACCGGGAGCGACTTCCAGGCTCCGCTTCTGAATGGCAGCCGCACGACGATAGAGAAGGCGGACGACGTGACGCCTGCGGAAGGCCGGGACGCGTATTACATCAACATCAGTCGCGATGAATCTTCAGACACAGAATTCGGACTGACTCTGCAATACCGCAGTGCCATTGGAACAGAGTCGCGACGTCCATTTGCTGAGTGGAGTGGTTCGCGGCAGGCGTTGATTCTTCCACAGATTGGCAGGGACGACGGATCGACGGTGGTTCAGCAGGTTCGAGTTGCAGTCTGGGCACCGGAAGATGTGCGATTCACGGGAAGCCCGGCGGGATGGATTCGGGAACATGATGGCCGCAACTGGTTCGACCACATGCTGGAACCGCCATCAGACGATCGGACTGCGGCCGAACTGAGCGACTGGGTGAAGGACGGACTTTCAGCAGACTTTCCGGTCCAGGGGAATGTTGTGGTCTTCAGTCGGACGGGGCTGTCAGCAGCCATGGTGGTGTTGACCTGGTGGAAGCAGTATACGCTCCTTGCACTGATCAGCGGGAGCATCGGGCTGATCGGACTGGTGCTGCGGCGAACATCCTGGGAGAACCGCATCACAATGCTGCTGATCGCGACGTTGAGTCTGGCGATTGCGAGTGTGCAGCAGGGATCAGCGGTGCCGGACCTGATTCCGCTGGCGATGCCTGGTCTTGGTGCAGCTGGCATCATCTGGTGTCTGGGCCTGCTCAGCAGTCTGTCTGTTCGTCGCGAAAACGAAGTGGCGTTGGCTGGCGTTGGTCTGACCGCACAGGTGATCAGCACTGATCCTGCTTCTGATTCGGAAGCGGCTGCCGCAGACGATCCTGGCTCCGACATGGAAGCCACAGACGAGGAGGCCGCAGAATGAGTCATCTGAGCGGAATGAATCATCTGAACTGTCAACGCATGAGGCAGATGCAGGCATTCGCAGCAATGATGATGTTGCTGCTGTGTCGGATGTCCTTATGTTCAGCGCAGGAATCTGCATCAGCTCGGACTGCTGAACACGTCCGCCGTGAGCAGTTTGTACCCATGGAAGAGCTGGACGCGGTGCTGTCCAGGGATCAGCGCGGTGTAATGTTGCCGCGGGAGAGCTTCAATGAGCTGCTCAGGCAGGCTCAGCAGCATCGCCCGGAATCCGTTCCGGTGGCCATCAATGTGCAGTCTTGTGTCGTACACGTAATTCCGGGAGCTCAGCAGGCGACGGTAGAAATGAAACTCCAGATCAGTCAGCTCGCAGATGGCTGGCAGGTTGTGGAGATTCCGATTGGCAATCTGTCACTTGAGCAGGCAGAAGCTGACGGCAGGCCGGCGATTGTGAATCGCTCACAGGATGACTTCTCACTGCTGCAGCTGATGCATGAAGGGCGAGCAGAATTTGAGGTACTGCTGCAGCTTTCACTGCCATTGACTCAGGCCGGTTCCGATCGTCTGACGGCGTTTCGCCTGCCGGGGTTTGCGACGATGTTGCTGGAAGTGGAATGTCCGGCGGGTGAGCACCTGCAGATGGGGGGACGCAAACTTCAGCGTCCGGCGGCCGAGGGAGAACGGGCGGTCTATCGAATACCTGCTGGAGGGATGCGGGAAACTTCATTGCGGTGGGGCAGTGAAGACCGCAATGTGGATTCACAGCGACTGTTATTCCTGTACACGGCGGCGCGACTGGAATTTGGTCGCAGCGTTGTTCGCTGGAACAGTGAGACTCAGCTCAGCGTTTTCGGCAGCAATATCAATCGCCTCACGGCGGTAGTAGCGCACGGATTCGAGGTCACCGGGGTTGAGTCAACGGGACTTGAGTCATGGACGCTTGCAGATGATGAAGCGGGATCGGGGCAGACCGTTCTGACAATGACGTGGCGACAGCCATTCACCGGTGAGCGTCGCCTGCAGATTTCCGGGGTCACGCTGGATCGAAGTTCCAGCGGGGAAGGGCAGGTACAAAGTGAGTTGCGGGTGCCGGCAGTATTGTTCCCGGAAACGACCTCTCACACTGGTCGACTGGTGTTGCGACAGGAGGCGGGCCTGCGGCTGATGACTCGCCCTGTCCAGGGTGTGCGTGCTGTTTCGGCAAGTGAGGCAGGCGAGTCCACGATGAATCGCGTGTTTGAGTTCTGGGATCAGAATTACGAACTGCATGCCGGGTTGCAGCCGCGCGAACGCGAGATCTACGCCGAGGTCACGACTTTGCTGCAGGTTTCAGAAGCGGAAGGAGTCTTGCGTGTTGGGCTCACACTGGAAGTTCTGAATGAGCCATTGTTTGAGCTGCCGCTGCAGCTTCCGCAGGGCTGGCAGCTGCAGTCGATCACCGGTGATGCCGGCGCGGTGCAGTGGAAAACGGGAGACGTGCCGGAGCAGATTGTGCTCAAACTGCCAGAACCGCTGGAATCCGGATCCGTAGCTGCACTGACATTGCTGCTCAAAAGCCCGCTCGAGGATCCAGCAGAGGAGCGGCAACTGGAGATCCCGGCGATCTCGATGTCCGGAGTTGTTCTTGCTGGCGGGACGTATCAGATTGCTGCCATGGAAGATCTGCAGGTTACTCCGCTCGAACTGAACGGTCTGACGCCTGTTTCCGGCACTGCGGCAGTACAGCAGTTTCGCCAGGATGCTGCTGAAGTGAGCGGGCGTCTGTCGGTGGCACGCAGTCCGCTCCAGACAACAACTCGCTCGGTGATACGAATTTCCGCGGATCCACAGGAACTTGTGGTGGATGCGGAGTTGACCGTGGACGTGCTGAGTGGGAGCACGCGAATTCTGGACCTGCGTCTGTCTGAGGATTTCGGGGAGGACGTGCGTTTCGACGTCATTCGATTTGGAGCGGTTGCCGGTGACCAGAGTGGCCGCATGATTCGCCCGGTTGTCATTTCGGAGCAGATTGCCGGTGAGCTGGCGGATGGATTTCGTGAATTTCAGCTGCGGCTTGATCGACGTTTTTCAGGATCGATCACTTTGCGTGCAATCAGCCGCCAGCTTCGTGAAGCGACCGGGCAGCTGCCGGCACCGGTGATTCGACTGGAATCCGCGGTACGACAGCATGGGTTGCTGGTGTACGAGGCATATCCGGAGCAGTTGCTGACGGTGGAATCGGATCTTTCAGAAGCGTCGGGGCTGCAGGTTGCTGACCCTGGACTGGTCGAGTCGCCAGCGGTCGAAACCGATCGGCGACTGGCAATGGTGTGGAGATTTGTGCGTCCGGCGTACAGTCTGGTTGTCAGTGAGCAGCGATTTGGAGTAACGGGTGTCCCGACGGCGGTTTGTCGTGAGATGAGCAGCAAATGTGTACTGACAGGAACAAATCAGCTGCAGCAGAGTGTGCGTGCGGAGCTGGAGACAAGTGGAGTCCAGACGCTGCGGTTCCGACTGCCGGCAGATTCGTTCCTGTGGTCCACGGTACTGGACGGCGAGCCTGTGGAGGTACGTCGGGAGGCAGCTGACTATCTGGTTTCACTCAAGACTGCTGCGGGCAGTACCTCACACAGCATGGAACTTCTGTTTGAGAGTGCTGCAGAGGATCAGCGGGCGGTGAATGAACATCGTCCGCTGGAGATGTTTATTGATACGGGAGGCGAGCTGCCGGTAGTGGTTGATGTGCTGCGACAGGTCTGGCATGTGCATTACCCGCCGGAAACGATGATTGTGGAATCTGCCGGACCGTATTCGGTGTCAGGGAATCTGGATTCCGTGGACTGGTTTGGCGCATTGATGCAGCCGGGCTGGCCAAACGCAGCGGACTGGACTCATCGCCTGCTTCCCGTCTGTCTGTATTGTGCAGTCGTCTATGTGGTATCCGTCCTGATTTATCGCAGAGCGTGGAAGCTGTCGATTGCTCTGGTCCTGGTGGTGTTGCTGCTGTGGATACCATTGAATTCCTTAAACCACAGACAGGTGGCGTCCGACAGTATGAGTTCAAATGTGCTGTCGTTAGCGGCGACGGCAGCCCCAACGGAAGATTACGGAGATGAATTCTCAGCCGGCAGTGAATCGCAGATGCTGATGTTTGGTCGCACTTCGAATCGGGATTATTCCGGGCTCACGAATGAGCCAATGCCTGAAGCGGAGGAAATGCCTGCTTCACAACTGCAGGCAGCGAATGGGCTGGGACTGATCCTGCAGGATGCGGAGCGGAATATGAATGGTGCTGTCGATGCTTTGGACCGCAGAGTGCGGGAAAGTGCTGACGGGACGGGTGCCATGGGTGGCTTTGGAGGTGTTGGTGGCGGCGGTGGTCGCCCGGGCATGGCGGGCGGTGTCATGGGTGGTGGCGGTATGGGTGGTTCTGGCCCCGCCGGGCAGGCGCTGGGAGATGCCGATGCCGTTGTTTCTGCCAATCAGCAGTCTGGTGGACGTGCAGCAGGGGCAGCAGTGGAGGGAATGCCGGGTTTGCTGAGTAATGCGGCCCCGCAGCCACCGGCGACGGTGGACAGTCCTGAACGCGGAGAATCCTACCGTCGAATTGCAAGAATGAGCGGAAGTGCTCGGCTGTCGGTGAATGTCGGGCTGGAGATTCCTGATGATTTTCGGCAGCTGGATTTCGTCTCCACAGCGGATTCGGCAGGCAGTCCTGCAGTACTGCAGTTAAGAACGGTCACCCGACAGCAGTTATTGTGGATTCGCTGTCTGATTGTGAGTGTGGGATTGTTGCTGATCTGGTTCCTGCGTGGCGGAGGACTGGTGCGGAACCTGTCGCTTTTGTTTTCGATTTCGCTGCTGATGGCCGCGGCATCTCCGATGATTTCGGGGTACTGGTCGGTTGTTCCGGATGGCGTGCTGGTTGCCTGCCTGAGTGGTGCAGCTTTATTAAGTGTACGTGCCTGTCTGTCATGTTGTTGCCGTGGTTGCTGTCCGTTGGAGATGCTGCAGCGATTTCGCCGAACGGGAAGTGGCGCTGCGGTATTGCTGCTGGTCGCGGCGGCAGGGAATGCTCCGGCTCAGGAATCACCGCCGATCCCGGAACATTCAACGGAAACGGGTGTTGTGGTGCCATACGAGTCGGGCCGACCGGCGTTGATGGCTGATCGTGTCTATGTGCCGATGGAGGAGTATCTGCGGCTGTATCGGGATGCGAATCCCGGAGTACTTCCGGCAGGTGTTGATCCAAAGCAGCCGCAGTCGGCAGTCTTGTCCTGCTGGCTGCAGGGGGGAACTCTGACAGCGACAGACGGAGATCGACAGTTGCTGCGGGTGAAGGCTCAGTTCGCCGTCTGGAGTGCTCATTCGGAACTTCACGCCGTACCTCTTCCGATTGGTGCTGTCGCGGTGGAATCAGTAGTAGTTGATGGTGCGCCGGGCGAATTGACGGTGAAGCAACGGGTTCAGCCGCAGGATTCGGATGAGCCAGATCAGCAGGTCAGGATGCAGCAGCAGGAGCAGCAGCGACAGCAACAGAATGCAATGCCGATCCCGGCGCCTGCGGATGAGTGGTCCATCTGGGTCAGCGGAAGTGGGATGCACGTTGTGGAGCTGGTGTTTGATGTTGCAGTGTCGAGTGCTGGCGGTCCTGGTCGATGTACGATCCCGGTCCGCAGGCCGATGGCCGGATACTTTGAGTGGACACTTCCGGCGGAGCAGCTTGATCTGATTGTCAACGGACGTACGGACGGTTATCGCCGGGACGGTTTACAGATTCGCATGGCAATTGACGGTTTATCTCAGCTGCGACTGCAGTGGTTGCCGCAGGCAACTGCTGTGGATGCAGGAACCAGCTGGACATCGTCCATCAATCAGGTGCTCAGCATTGACGCAGCGGGCATGCGTCTGCGAGAGCAGGTTGATGTGGAGGTACGGCAGGGTGAGGTTTCTGAGCTGGAGCTGTCATTGCCCGAGGGGTATTTGATTCGCACTGTGGAAAGCGATGATCTGGCCGGCTGGGGAATTCGGCAGGTCGCTGACCAGCGATTGCTGCAGGTGCGTTTTCGTCGTGCGATTGATGAACGTGTGCAGCTGATCGTGGAGCAGTTTGCAGAACTGCCGGCGATTGAGATTCTGGAGAATCTGTCACTTCCGTTGAGTGAGGTTCGCGGTGCGGGTCGTTCGACGGGGGTGTTTTCGGTGAGGATTGGCAGTCAGTATCAGATCCGAACACTGAAGCAGCAGGGGCTGTCGCAGCAGAATCCTGAGGAGACCGAGGATCCTGCGGGTGAAGTTCTTCCGGGTCGGCGGATGCTGGCATGGCGTTACACGCGGCAGCCGGCATCAGCCAGCGTACGAATTACTCCGGCGCCGGACGTGCAGAATGTGGAAGCGTGGCATGGGGTCCTTGTTGAGCAGCAGCGTCATCTCTGGACATCACGTTTTCGCGTGCGTCTGAGCGGGGTTCCGAGGACGCGGCTTGACCTGCATCTTCAGGCCGGTTTTGTACCATTGGAAGTGACAGCGACAGGACTGCAGGACTGGTATCTTGCTGAAACATCTGCGGCTGGCGCAGACGAAAGCACAACTCTCAATCTGCAGTTTGAGGACGCTCGAACTGGTCTTCTGGAAGTAGTCATCCAGGGAAGAACTGCAGGTTCGGCAGACGATTCGATGCTCAGTCTGGCTGCACCAGTTCTGCTCGGTGCCACACAGTCAGTGTCGCAGCTTGCAGTCTGGCTGGACGGAACCAGTGAGAGCAGTGGATTGCAGGATGGGGGCGACTGGCGAACTTTGCCGGCGGATGTTGTTTCTTCAGTGTTTCGTGAGCTGACGCCAGAGCGACCGTCACTGCTGGCGACAAGTAGTGCACTTTCGCCGGGCCAACTGCAGATCGCACTGCGTGCAGCCGTGAGTTCGCAGACTGCAGAAAGTGTTTCGGTGACCACTGTGACACCGACATCGCTGGAGCAGCTGCTGGCATTGAAGTGGATGATTGCTCGAGCTCCCGCGGACCGTTTTTCCGTGGAACTGGATGCGGAGCTGGCCGCAGCAATGAGTTTTGAAGTTCCTGGCCAGCGACGAATCCGTCGGCAGCAGCTTGCCGGTGGTCGCACGCAGATTGAGTTTGAACTGCAGCAGCCGGTGGGCGGACAGTTCTTTATCCTTGGTACAGCGAGTCAGCCGTTGCCCGAAGATGGTGAGTTTCGCAATGTTCCACCTGAGATTCTGAGTCCTGATGGAGCGACAGCCACCGTGACGGCTCAGCGTCATTTTGAGGTGGTTGTGAATCAGTCAGAGGCGTTGTTGAAAACTGCTGGTGAGAGTGCGGAAGAACCGGTTGCCGCTGATCAGATTGCGACGCGAATTCCGGCATCATTGCTGGAGCAGGCTGTTCAGATTACGGAGCTGACTCCGGATAACGGTGGCTGGCAGCTGACGTTTCCTGAGCAGCAGCAGGTTGCTCCGACGGTCGTCAGTCTGGCGACTCATGAAACGGTCGTGGCGGAAGATGGCAGCTGGAGGAGTCGTCATCAGCTGCTGGTGACGAATGAGTCGCGGCAGTTTCTTCCCGTGAGGTTCCCGGAGGGCAGTCGACTGCTGTACTGTCGAATCGGGCAGCGTCCCGTGCGTGTTGTGCGTGACGATGCAACAGGGATGCAGCTGATCCCGATTCCGCAGAATGGACTGAATGCTGCTGGGTTTGAACTGGTGTTTGCGATTGCGGGGGAATTGCCCGGCGAGGTGGCCCGGACGGCTCAACGACAGCTTGGGCATCACGATATCGGTCTTCCTGTACCGGTGTTTCCGGAGTATCGGGAAGATGCTGACAGCGGCATCAGCATCTCAAGAAATCGCTGGACAATCTGGGTCCCTGATCGTTGGCGTGCGGAACTGGTTGAGGATCCGAATTCCAGCAATGTGGTGATGGCAACTCAGGAATCTCTTGAAGATGCGGTTGTTCTTTCGGAAGTGGAGCAGGCACTGCAGCTGGCTGGACGTTCAAGCCTGTCGGATTCCCGCAAGTCAAAACTGGAAACGCAGACATTCTCCAACGGATTTGGGGAAGTACTGGAGCGTTTGCAGAATATTCGTGGGAACGGAGCCGAAGTGGAGACGCGTCGAAATGAGGCCGTGCAGCTGATGAATCGGCTGGATGCAGAGGTCAGATCACAGTCCCGGGCGGACGTGGGAGGAAATGCATATTTATTTGAGCAGGACCGTCAGTCGAATTCTCTGATAACGGAGCAGCGTGATCTGTTCTTCATGGACAACGGCGATCGCAGTCTGCAGGAGCAGCGTGGATTTCAGCAGTCTGCTGGTGGCCAGAACAGATCCGGCGGAGTTGAGTTTCGATTTGAACAGCAGCTGCAGGAAACCGCAAAGGCAGCCGGCAAGCAGCTGGATGAAAAGGCCTCGGCAATTTCCGGCAGGGAACCTGCGGAGGCAAAGCGTCGTTCCCTGTCAGTGGAAGCTGCTCCACAGCGTCCGGGGGCTGATAAGGCGGAAGCAGAGATGCTGGATCAGTCGGCTCGCGGTCGGCAGCTGCTCCGCAGGAATTCTCGCGGGGCGGAGCAGGACCTGACTCCGACGGATCCCGCAGCTCCTCCGCCGGTAGCAAGCCCGGAACCAATGGCAGCCGCAGATGCTCAGGTTGATTTTGAGCTGCTTGGCCGATTTGCTCGGCCGGCCGCTCCACAGCAGGCCGTTGAATTCAGTGATGCGGTCGGAGGAGAAAAGCTGCAGGAGGGGCGCGAACGCGGGCAGGCAACTGGTGTTCTGTCGCTGAGTTTTGAAATACCGCGTCAGGGGAATCGGCTCGATTTCATTCGTGTTGGCGGAAATCCGCAGCTCACGTTGCGTGTTCGTTCTGCTGAAGCTGAACAGTTCTGGCCTGAGTTGAGCTGGGCGGTGTTCTGCATCATTGTGGCAATTCAGTTCATCCGTGCTTCACGACAGAAATGCACAGCAGGATTGCTGCTGCATGTTGGGATAGCGTTGCTGCTTGGGGCAGTCGGGACGGCACTGCTCACAACAGGTGATCTGCAGTCACTGGCTCTGATCGTTGGTGCGGCAGCGATTCTGGGAATTGCCGGGAGTCTGGTATCGCGATCATTTCGTCCCTCCGCGGGTTGACTGGCAGTCTTTGTCGGCTGATTCTGACTGAACATTCTGATTGCAGCCCGCGGTCTGGTTTCTGCGGAATCCGGACAGACCGTGAGATGGAAGGTTGCCGGACGTTGCGTGAGTGACGTGTGCGAGATCTTGACAATCTCGAGTGGTCGAATGAGACTGAGGGCATGAACAGCAACGCCCTCAATGTGATGCTGCTGACTTTGCTGTCTGTTGTCGGCATGGCTGCGGCGCAGGCACAGACAGAGCCTGCGGTGAACTCTTCGTCGCAGTCCGCGACCGCGATCAGTGCCGAGCACTTTCGTGTGGTCTGGGTGCAGGACACATCTGCGGAAGGCCGGGATGTGCTCGCCACCGGCGGGAAAATGCGACTCATGGCGTTTGACAGCCGTGATGCTGCCGGTGAGCGAATACTGTCTGACAGCGCTGGTTATTTCTGCAAGCCGTTGCTGAGTCCGGATGGAAACGAGGTGATCTACAGTGATCATCGAACCCGGCAGGTGTTTGTGGTGCCGTTCGGCGGAGGAGAGCCGCGGTTGCTGGCGGCGGGATTTGCGCTGGATGTCTGGCAGGAACCAGATCGCGAGACAGTCTGGGTGTACGTTGCTGAATGGATTGGCAAACCGGAGAGTTTTCGGTTGCGTTCAGTACGGCGGATTGATCTGAAGTTCCCGACCGTTGTACGTCCGGTCTGGTCCGCTTCTCAGATCAGTCCGGATAATTTTCAGCTCGGCGGTTCAGGTCGTTATGCGGCCGGTGAATTCCCATGGCCATCCGGTGGGATCGCGAATCTGGAACAGGGGACGTGGGAGAAGCGTGCGACAGGCTGCTGGAGTTCAATGGCTCCGGATGACAGTGGAGTGAGCTGGGTTTTCGATGGACCGCACCGCAATCTGCAGTTGTTTGCTCCGGAAAACTCGAGAGGCTGGACGGTGTCGGTTTCAAATGCTCCGGGGATAGACGGTCATGAAGCATTTCACCCGCGCTGGTCCAACGATGTGCGTTATTTTGCGATGACAGGTCCGTATTCGGAGCAGGGCCCGGTGAACGCCATTTCGGGAGGTGGATCCGGGGTGGAGATTCACATTGGCCGGTTTCGTGATGATCTGCAGGGGGTGCAGGAGTGGCTGCAGGTGACCCACAACAAGGCTCCCGATTTCTTTCCGGATCTGTGGGTGGAAGGTGGAGCAGCGCGGACGATTGATCCTGCGGTGCTGCAACAAAAAGAGCAGATGGTCGCAGCGACACCACTTCAGCGTGTGGAGGTTGTAGTGCGTTGTCTGGAGACCATTCAAATACCCAGTCCGCAGTCAATTCTGCCCTATCGGCGTGCTCTGGTTGTGAATCGTTATTCAGTGAGCGAAGTCATCAGTGGTGAGCTGTCGGACAAGCAGATTCTGGTTGCTCACTGGGCAATTCTGGAGGGACGGATTCAGTCAGTGGCGAGGATCCGTCGTGGCCAGCGGCTGCAGCTGCAGCTTGAAAGTTACAGCGAGCATCGTGAGCTGGCGGGCGAGCGACTGATCATGGAGGGTGATCGTGACGGCCGGAAGATCTATCTTGATGTCACGAACGGAATACCCGATGACGTGCAGTAAGTCCTGTAGCGTCTGGCTGTGTGACATGTCTGACGACAGCGATCTGCTGCGGGACCAGCAATGATCTTCAGTTCGCAGATTTTTCTGTTCTGGTTTCTGCCATGGGTCCTGCTGCTGCTCTGGGCGGCACCGCGAGCCATACGGAATCCCCTGCTGACAATCTGCAGCTATGTGTTCTATGGCTGGACGAACCCGGTTTTTGTGCTGCTGATGTTCGCTTCGACGCTGGTGGATTACTGGTGTGGTCTGGCGATTGTGTCCGGGGCGGAGCTGAGTTCTGACGAGAAGCGGCTGCAGCTGTCGCAGGGGGGGGGCCGCAGTCTGCGGCAGCGGATTGCGCTATGGACTTCGATCATCGTGAATCTGTCGGTGCTGGGCTTCTTCAAGTACTGGAACTTCGGGCTGGATGTGTGGCAGGAGTTACTGACGCAGCTGGGGGAAGGTGCTGCGGTGTCTCCGGGAGTGCTCCGTGTGACACTTCCGCTGGGAATCAGCTTCTACACTTTTCAGAGTATGAGCTACTGCATTGATGTTTATCGCGGCACAGCACGCGCGACTCGAAGTCTCTGGGACTTTGCCTGTTTTGTGTCGCTGTTTCCCCAGCTTGTGGCCGGACCGATTCTGCGTTATCGGGATTTGTCGGAGCAATTGCGGGAGCGTCAGGTCAGCAGTCTGATGCTGGCCTGTGGCGGGGCGTTTTTCAGTCTGGGACTGGCACGCAAGGTTCTGCTGGCGAATCCGGCCGGAGAGGCTGCGGATCTGGTCTTTGCTGCAGGCCAGCCGGGTTTTGCTGCGGCCTGGCTGGGCAGCGTTTTTTTTGCCATGCAGATCTACTTTGACTTCAGTGGTTATTCGGACATGGCTCGCGGCCTTGGGCTGATGCTGGGCTTTCGATTTCCGGCCAATTTCAATGCTCCTTATCGAGCTCAGTCACTGACGGACTTCTGGCGTCGCTGGCATATTTCTCTCTCAGGCTGGTTGCGTGATTATCTGTACTTTCCATTGGGAGGAAGTCGTTCTGGAACAGCGCGGACGTGTCTGAATCTGATACTGGTGATGCTTCTGGGCGGATTGTGGCATGGTGCCGCCTGGAACTTTCTGCTCTGGGGTGCGGTTCACGGCGTACTGCTCACCGCTGAGCGGCTGGTTGGCGTGACGGCGACGGTTGAGCAGAATGACGGAAGGAAAACTGTGTGGCTGCAGCGGCTGATTCGCCAGGCATCCGTGTTCGCCGTTGTGTGCCTGACATGGGTCCTGTTCCGCAGTGAGTCAACAGTGCAGATGCGCACGCTGCTCGGTGCCATGACTGGGGTGGATCGTGCGGGTCCGGCTGCAGACATCTTGTGTGCGGTTCTGTTGCAGCCGTGGAATCTGCTGGTGCTGAGTGTGGGGGCCTGCGTGATCTGGCTGAGTCCATCGACTGAGAGATTTGTGCAGCGACTGACGGTGGTCAGAGCGTTGTGGATGGTGCTGCTGCTGTTGTTGTCGGTGAGCATGCTGTCACTTCAGAGTCGTAATCCGTTCATCTATTTCCTGTTCTGATGCGGGTGGAACGTGAAGGCAGATCAACCGAATACCGGAGCGGCAGAGGTCTCTGTGATGAGCCATCAGCATTCTGCAGTGCTGATTCTGCTGCTGATTCCCGTTGTGTTGCTGTTGTCATCGATGTTTCAGAGCTGGCTGGATTATCGATCTGCAGAGCGGCGAGGAAGTGCGTTGCCGGAGGTGGCTCAGGTGTTTCCACTTGTTGCCGATGCTGTTTCCGTGGCGTTTGAGTCGGAATCCGGAGCCCCTGGCAGAATTCAGGAAGCGAATGCCGTTTTGCAGGATGGGCTGCGGCAGATCGAGGCGATGCTGGAAGACGAGTCCTTCGTGCGGCAGTATGCAGTGCCTCCGCTGCAGCATCTGCGGAAGCAGTTGTTTCGTCGCGGCAGCGATCGTGTTCATGAGGGGTTGCAGGGGTGGTTGTTTCTGCAGGATGAGATCCGATCTGTGACGGGCGACGGTCCCGATTCGTGGGAGTCCGACTCTGGCGATATCCGCGACCAGATTCTGGGATTTCAGAAACAACTGCAGGCAGCCGGTATCGACCTGCTGGTTGTGCCCATACCGGGGAAGGCTGCAGTGTGGCCGGAGGGAATCTGCGGCTCTGCAACTACTGTGAACGTACGCCCGGATCACTGGCTGAAAGAACAAGTGGCCCTGTTGCGTGCTGGCGGTGTGGAAGTGCTTGACCTGTGGCCGGAATTCCGATCCTTGACGAATCCTGACAGTTGCTACTGTCGCACGGACACCCATCTGTCCGGGGACGGGATTGAGCTGCTGGCAGACCTGATTGCTCAGCACGCAGCGATCGAATCGGGACTGGTATCCGACCATGGCCGGGAGTTTCGCTTCGAGGTACGGAGCGTGTCCATTACTGGCGATCTGGCGCGGATGGACGATGAGCAGACGCAGTCGAGGGAATTGCTGGAGCTGCACTTTCCAGTGGAGCTGATCGCCAGTCCGCTGGGGACGTCTGCAGAGATACCGGTGTTGTCGTCACCGGCGGGTGAGATTCTGCTCATGGGAGACAGTCACACTCTTGTCTTTGATGCTCCGGATCTGCACGCGGAGGGTGCGGGGCTGGCGCAGCATCTGACGGCAACACTGGGGCGGGACGTTGCTGTTGTCGGCGTGCGGGGATCTGGTATCAGCGGAGCACTGGATGCTGTGCGAGCGAGTGTAGTCTGGCAGCAGCGGCGGCTTGTTGTGTGGTGTTTTGCTGCTCGAGAAATGACAAGTGCAGCGGATCGCGAACGACTCTGGGATGCTGGTGGACAGCGATCACAACCGTGAGTTCAGGTGTTGTCAGCAGGAGTGCGATGCAATCTCAGTCGCTGGAGGGTGTGCAGCGACAGTTCAGGGATCAGGCGGCTGCAGCCGCTGGTTGCCGATGATCTGTATTCCGGAATTGTGTTTCTGATCGGTGTTGTCGCCGGAACTTCTGGACGTCGGCTGACTCTGCGTACCTGCGCTGTCCGAAGCTTCAGCTTCATCGATTACCGTGTCAGCTTCGTCCTCAGATGCGGTGATTCTGTAGAGGTGGGTATCTGTCCTGAGGAACAGTGATTGTGCATTGACGCCTAATGAAGCGAGTGTTGTGCCGGGAACCGTATTTCGTGCAAAGATTCGGTAGCGTTCACCGGTGGATGTGATGGTTGTCGTCCCTGATTCGTTCAGCAGATACAGACGATCATTGTGCAGGACTGGCGAAGCGGAAAAATCTCCGCCCACGCGTTTTTTCCAGACGACGTCACCGGTGGTCGCCACATACTGGGTAAGCACACCCGCATCGCTGAGGGTGTAGAGTTGATTGTCGTGAATGACGGGAGAGGGATTCAGCGGCACGGAGCGATCTGATTTCCAGACGACATGTGTGTCGGTCACATCACCGGTCCCATCGGGTCGAATCGCCAGCAGTACAGGATCGTCATAACCGGTGCAGACAAAGACCAGCCCCTGTCCGAAGACGGGACGTGGTACGAGCGAATAGCCATCAAACCGGACCCACCACAGTTCCCTGCCCGACTGCGGATCGTATGCGATCACGCGATCGCCGCCAGGAGAGATCAGCTGACTGTTGCCGGCAACATCGATAAGCAGCGGTGTGGCATATGAGTGTCGTCCTTCACGACGACTGATCCAGCGGATTTCTCCGTTGCTGGCATTGAGGCCGGCAACGAACTGAGGAGCGATTGCATCGGGGATTACGCGGTCGTCATAGAAGGAGTGGTCAAGGCCATCGCAGACGAGAATCAGTGTATCTCCTGCGAGAACCGGACTGCTGCCGGGGCCGTGATGGTGATAGTAGGGCAGACGCTGCGTCCAGAGCACCTTGCCGTTGGAGTCAAGGGCAGCGGTTCCGTGGGACCCGAAATGTACGTAGCAGAGATCTTCGTGCAGCAACGGGGTCGGACTGGCGTGACTGTTTTTCCAGTGAATTGCCCAGAGCTGATCGTGATCGAAGACAGTGGTGTTACTGAGTAACTCACCCGTTTCGGAATCGAAGCGCAGGACGTGGAGTGAGGCGTGTTCAACATCTGCAGTTGTCAGCCAGATGACACCATTGGCGATGACAGGTGAAGAAAGACCCTGGCCGGGAACCTCAACTTTCCAGGCGATATTTCGCTGATTGCTCCAGCGGACAGGAAGTTGTGCTGAGTCGGAAAGTCCCTGAGCAGTGGGGCCGCGGAACTCCGTCCATTCTTCTGTCGGAGCGTCCTGTGGCAGGGGAGCCGCTATGGCGAGTGCTGCTCCGAAGCCACAGCAGGAGAACAGCAGGCAAAATCCGAGCGGGAGCAGGGACTGTCCGCAGTATTCGACAGATCGCACTGGCGGAAAGCTGAATCTTTCTGTGGGGGGAATCAACACACGACTCCGCTGCTGGCTGAGGAACACAAAGCGACGTGACGGGCTACCTGAATGATCGTCGGTTACCAGCGAATTCGCCGTCTTTTTTCTGCTGCGTGGCGGCAATTTCGATGTGCCTGCACAGCCGCTCTGATGGAAACGGCTGTGTGTCTGGGAGGGGCTGGTTTTCCGGGTAATCTGGGTTGACGTTTCGTCCTGTTTCGGATCGCGCAGTTACTGTCCACGGCCGTTTGTGAATTTTGACTTCTTTTGATGTTTTGACTGAAGTTGCGGACTTGCAGGCTATTGTTAGGGCACACGGACGCGATTTTTTACGGGCAGTTCCCGTATTCAATCGGCCCTTGTTGTCAGCAGTGTCAATGCTTCGGCGGATCGTTGCAGGCAACAAGCTGGGGAAGGAATCCCTGCATGGACGTTTCGTTCATCCGGATCACGATTTCTTCCGAGGCTGTACAGTGACATTGACTTTCCGTTGTCTTGCCGTGTTTATGATCGCCGTTCTTGCTGTCGCTGAGAATTCTCAGTCAGCATTACCGGATGAAACATCAGCGACGTCTGCTGGAATCGAGAACGCCGCAAATGAACTTGAACGGGGCACGGCATTTGAACGTGCGGAACAGTGGGATGAGGCCGTAGCGCATTACGAGCGGGCCCTGAAGAAGACACCCAACGACAAGGATCTTGAGTATGCTCTGCGGCGTGCTCGGATCCAGATGTCTGTCAGCCGGCGATATCTGGATGAGTCATATCAGGAGCTGCTGAAGAGTATTCGTGTGAGCGATATGAGTCGACTGCTCAGCGAAGTGTATGGCAAGATTGAATCTGACTATCTGGATCCGATCAGTGTCACTCGATTCGTCTCACACGGGACGGAGTCGCTGTATATGGGGCTGGCGAACAGCCACTTTCTGAAACTGAGTGCCCCGCAGGCATCTGTTGATCGAATTGCCAGCGTACGAGCGACGCTGGTGAAGCAGTACTGGAATCGTGAAGTACAGAATCTTCAGGAGGCATGGTCTCTGATCGAGGAGATCAGCAGTCTGTGCGGACGTAACCTTGGGATTTCTCAGCGTGCCGTCGTACTGGAGTACATTTTCGGGGGGATCAACGCACTTGATCACCACAGCGTGCTGCTCACCGAGGACGAGAATCGTGCCATGAATTCTCATGTGCATGGCAATCTGGTCGGGATTGGTGTGGTGATTCAGGCGGATTCCCAGAAGGGAATTCTTCTGGAGCGTGTGTTTCAGGGAGGTCCGGCAGCAGCGGGAGGTCTGCAGGCCGGCGACCACATTATCGCGATCAACGGTCAGGACTGTCGAGGAGTGACGACCAATGAGGCTGCTTCGCTGCTGCGGGGCGAACCCAATTCCACCGTGCGACTGACGTATTCACGTGCGGACGGCAGGCAATACACAAATTCGTTTCGACGTCAGAATTTCACCATCCCAAGTGTTGCTCACGCTGAGATGATCGATCCTGCTCGCGGGATTGGCTACATCCGGCTGGAGCACTTCCAGGATCGCACGCTGGCAGAGCTGGATGAAGCGATTGAGAATCTGCGAAGTCAAGGAATGCAGGCTCTGGTCTGGGATCTGCGGGGCAATCCAGGAGGACAGCTTGATGTTGCCCACCGTGTTGCACAGCGATTCATTTCAGACGGAGTCATCGTCAGAACTCGCGGCCGCGGTCGAAATCAGTCCCAGGAGATGCTGGCGGGAAGTCTGGCTGCGCACCAGTTTCCGCTCGCACTTCTGGTTGATGAAAACAGTGCCAGTGCCAGTGAGATCATTGCCGGTGCCGTTCGAGATCACAATCGCGGCGTCATTGTGGGCCGGACAACCTTTGGCAAATGGTCTGTCCAGACGATCATGCCGCTTACAACTCGCTGGGGCATGGCGCTTAAAATGACCACGGCTCGATTCTATTCACCTCACGATCACAACTACGCCGGGCGTGGTCTGGAACCCGATGTGGCAGTACCGAGTGCGGCAGACGTGGAGACACTCTTTTTCCGACCGGTTGCAGGTGAGGAACTGCGTCAGGATCCGGATGTTGTGGAAGCCATCAGTGTGCTGGACGGTCGTCTGAGCCGCAATCGACAGTGATTCGGCAGTCAGGATCGCCTGGTCCTGCCGGGCGTGCAAAATGCACCTGTGCTGACAGCCGCGGGTGTCCGACAGCAGTGGTCGGGCTGACGCGGCAGTCGTGACACGATACAACAACAGCTGCTGCGGGCCCTGGAGTCGGATCCAGGCACCGGATGTGAGATTGTTGTTTGTGCAGGACCGGCTTATGAGTCCATCGATGTTGCGTCCGCTGTCGGGAGCGCTTCCGGAGCTGTCTTTTGAGCAGTTCATGGCAGAAGGGATCAATGCGGCGTGTTTATCGCGTGAAACGCAGACGCTGTTCGTTGCAACCCGATCCGGGCGGATGTGCCGCTTGTCGCCAGAGGGGGAGCGGCTGCGGGAGGCGAGCGGGTTTGCCGGGGTGCGGCTGCTGCAGGCCGCTGATAATGGTGCCGCTGGAATTGCGGTGTGCGACGACCGTGAGCTGAGGTGTTTTGACAATCAGCTGGAGCTCTGGTGGGAGGCTCGAGTCACGGGTCGTGTGACCGCTGTTGCAGCAGCCCCGTATGCCAGTCACTTTGCTTTCGCGACGGACGGCAGCAGAATTCACGTCGTCACTTCGGAGCGGAAGGAGGTCACAACGATTGAGTGTCGTCGTCCGATTGAGCATCTGCATTTTCTGGCTGAGCGGCCGGCAATCATTGCTGCATCAGAATATGGAGAGCTCAGCTGCTACAGCATGACCGGTGAGCTGGAATGGACGGACGGGATGGTTGGCAATTCTGGAATGACAGCGGTCGCAGAAGCGGGAAATCGACTGATTATCGCGGCCTTCAACCATGGTGTTCAGGTGAGAGATCTCAGCGGGGAGCAGCTGGGAATGTTCGCGATCGACGGTATTCCGGGTGCGGTTGCATGTTCTTCACTCCGCGAACGTGTCGTTGTGCAGACACTGGAAGGGCGACTGTTTTGTCTGAGCTTCAGTGGGGCTGTTCTGTGGGTGGCACAGTTACTGGAGCCGGATCTGAATGGAATGTTCGTCTCAGCGGTCGGCAATGAACTGACACTCACATGGGAATCCGGGGCGATTTGTCAATATCTGCTCAACTGAACAGTCGCAGCTCAGGCATTTTCATTTGACGGGGTTGCTTGTGTGCAGTTCTGCCGACTGGAAACCAGATGTACAGCAGCAGATTGTGGCGGAGTCCGGGAGCAGCAACTGCTGCCGTGTCCGGGACGGTACTCAGAGCGGTCCTGTGCGGACAGAAATCCTTTCAGAGATCCTGGCCGGTGAGTCGTGCAACTTCATTCACATCCTTGTCGCCTCGACCTGAAAGACAGACAACGATGATTTCGTCGGGCCTGCGTGCGGCAGCAGACTTCATCGCGTGAGCAATTGCGTGTGAGGTTTCGATCGCCGGCAGAATACCTTCTGTCTGAGCCATCGTGGTGAAGGCTGCAAGAGCTTCATCGTCCAGGATATTGACGTAATCAACGCGACCGGTGTCTTTCCAGTAGCTGTGTTCCGGTCCGACGCCCGGATAATCCAGCCCGGCGGAAATTGAGTGTACGCCTGAGGTTTGTCCGTCATTGTCCTGCAGGACATAGCTGTAACTGCCATGCAGGATTCCTGGTTTGCCGTGACTGAGTGTACTGGCGTGGTCGCCGGTTGCTGAGCCGCGTCCCCCTGCTTCCACGCCGGTGAGTGCAACCTGTTCATCGTCGACGAAGGGATAGAACATCCCTGCTGAGTTTGAACCTCCGCCGACGCAGGCGATGACTTCATCCGGCAGACGACCTGTGATTTCGAGGCATTGTTCGCGAGTTTCCCGTCCGATCACGGCCTGGAAATCTCTGACCATCATTGGAAATGGATGCGGACCCACAACGCTGCCAATGATGTAGTGGGTGTCACGCACCGACGCCATCCAGTCGCGCATGGCTTCATTGATGGCATCACGCAATGTCCGTGAGCCGCTGGTCACGGGCCGCACTTCTGCCCCCATGGTTTTCATGATGAAGACATTGAGCTTCTGTCGCCGCACATCTTCCTCACCCATGTAGACAACACAGGGAAAGCCGAATCGGGCACATGCGGTGGCTGTGGCAACACCGTGCTGACCGGCCCCTGTTTCAGCAATGACTCGAGTCTTGCCCATGCGTCTTGTAAGCAGCACCTGACCGATGGTGTTGTTGATTTTGTGCGCACCGGTGTGATTCAGGTCTTCGCGTTTGAAGTAAATCTTTGCGCCGCCGCATTTTTCGGTGAGTCGTTCGGCAAAGTAAAGCGGATTGGGTCGCCCCACAAAGTGTCTCAGCAGGTGGCGAAACTCGCGATCAAACTCCTGGTCTGCCCTGGCAGCTGCATACGCTTCGGTGAGTTCTTCCAGAGCGTACATGAGCGTTTCGGGAACATAACGACGACCATATTCCCCGAAGCGACCACGGGAATCGGGAACAGCACTCAGCGGGGATACAGGATTGCTTGTGGACATGCGGAACTCGCGGGATTGGCAATGCGATCAGTAAGACCGCAGCGGAGTCAGTTCGGATTCAGGAAGAAGCACTGCATCCTGCGGGAATACGCAGGCCGACGATGCTGCTTTAGTGTATCGAAGGCGAAACGGAAATTCCCCTGTAGTGTGCATTCGGCGGAGGGGATTCCCGAATCGGCAGCCCGCACTGAATGTCCTGATTGCTATTCCAGACATACGCGAATTGCAGCAAGTACATCTGAGGAGACCGTACCGGTTGCCTGAATCACGAATTCCCGTTGCTGCTCACCGGAGTGATGGATATTGATCTCGATGCGATCTGCGGGCAGGATTTCCGTCACACGCTCAGCCCACTCCACAACACAAAGCCACGACGGATCGTACAGGTACTCGTCCGCCCCGATCGCAAGAAACTCTTCCGGGTCAGCCAGACGATACGTATCGAAATGAGCGATGGGAATGCGACCATCGGTGTAAAGCTGCAGCAGCACAAATGTGGGGCTGTTGACACGGGATGGGTCTGTTCCCAGTGCGGCACAAAGTGCTCGTGTGAAGAATGTCTTGCCGGCGCCAAGTTCGCCGTTGAGGGAGACAGTCAGTCCCTCGGTGAGATTATCCGCGAGCTTGCAGGCAAGTTTGCGGGTGTCCGATTCTCCATCACTCAGGAAACGGACCGGTTCAGTGTTCATCGGTACTGGAATTATTCAAAGTTGCGGGCAACCGATCCGGAACACTGTAGAATGCATCGTGAGAGCGAGGTCGATCGTTGTAATTCCAGCGGTGCAGTCGGTGTGGCTGCAGTTCATGCAGCAGTCCGCACCCGCTCAGCAGACAGCAGGCCATGCCTGCGAACAGGATCAGCAGGGATTGCCGGGCCAAAGGGTGTTTATCCGCTTCGTTCATAGGATGATCCGCACGCTGAGCCAGAGGAGCGAAAGTGTCACGTTCGTCTGCGTAACAGTTCGTCTGCGTAACATTGGCGGAGATTCTAGCGTTCGTGTGCTCCTGAATGCTGGACTTGCGGGGGAGCGGAATCTTCACCAGAGCGATTTTCAGGGGCTTGCTGCAGTGAAGCGGCAGATTCTGCCGGACAGGTACCGATGTCTGTGGCAGACAGCAGGTGATATCGATGACAGCGTACAGGCAGGAACCATGAAGCAGTTGTTGACCGGGATAGAGGATGGGAGCAGACCAGATGCATGAGGAAGAACAGGCAATCGACAGATTCCTGCAGGAGTTGTACGAGAGCGGAGTGCGGCGCGATGAACAGACACAGGAAAATGCTCGCAAGTTGCGGAACATCACTCCCTCCACGGGGCGATTCCTGGAGCTGCTGATTGAGGAGGAACGTCCGCAGCGAATTCTGGAGCTGGGGACTTCGAACGGGTATTCCACCGTCTGGGTGGGGCGTGCTGCTGCAGCGGTCGGAGCCACGGTTGATAGTGTGGATCAGAATGCTGAGCGTCATCAGGAAGCAAAGCAGAATCTGGTGGCTGCCGGACTGTGCAGTCACGTCAGGCTGCACACACAGGAGATCGGGGAGTTTCTGGCAGAGAACAGGCAACAGCAGTACGACATGATCTTTCTTGACACTGATCGCAGGCGTTACGCCCAGTGGTGGCCGCAAGTGCGTCAGATCTGGACCGGGAAAATTGTAGTCTGCGATAATGCCACGTCGCACCCTGATGAATTCCAGCCACTGCTTGAGATTCTGGACCAGGATGCCTGGCTGGATCATGGTGTCCTGACTGTGGGGCGTGGATTGCTGCTCATTCGACAGCGAAATGAGGCCAGACCGACAGGGACATTTGTTTCGCTGGAAGTCCCTGGTCAGGCCGGTGAAGTGATTTGACGGTCAGTGAAGCAGCACTCGAGCTGATGGCATAGGTTTGACATTCAGCTGGCGTGACTTATTCTCCTGCCCGTCGCCTGCGGTGCCCCTGCGACGGGATGGCTCTGGTCGCAGTGGAAAAAGAAACCCTGGCTGAATCGGCACTGGAAGTTGAGCAGAACGGAGGATCCTGATGGCTGGTTATGCACAACGTCTGCATGCGGCAATCCGACGCACTGGGACGCCATCACTGGTTGGAATTGATCCTCGCTGGGATCTGTTGCCTCAGGAAATCAGGGACAGGGCGATTGCCGGGGGTGGCAGTTCGGCAGAGCAGCATGCACGTGGATTTGAGCACTTCAGCCTGGAACTGCTAGACATCATCAGCGACTCCGTCGCTGTTGTGAAACCTCAGGTGGCTTTTTTTGAGCAGCTGGGAATACCCGGTCTGCAGGCGCTGCATCGGGTAATGACTCGTGCACGCGAGCTGGGGCTGCTGGTAATTGCGGATGCAAAACGTGGCGACATTGGTTCCACGGCAGAGGCGTATGCGGCAGGCTGGCTGGCTGGTGAAGATCCCGGTGCGGCGGAATGGCCAGCGGATGCGCTGACAGTGAATCCCTATCTGGGGGCGGATACACTGCAGCCATTCGTGGAAATTGCTCAACAACGTGGGGCAGGGATTTACGTATTAGTGCGCACAAGTAATCCTGGAGCTGCTGTGTTTCAGGACCCGCGAAGCAATGGAGATGCGATCTATGAGATCGTGGCAGATCGTGTCTGTGAGCTGACTGCTCAGACAGCACCTCAGGCGGGGGATTATGGTTGCGTGGGGGCTGTTGTCGGGGCGACGTGGCCGGAACAGCTGCAGCAGTTGCGGGCACGGATGCCGGGGGTCCCGTTTCTGGTCCCCGGGTATGGGGCACAGGGCGGCACGTCGGCCGATACGGCCGGGGCCTTTGATACTGAAGGTCTGGGGGCCGTCATCAACAGTTCTCGAGGAATCAACTTTGCCTGGCGTTCCGCGGACCTGCAGGACGAGTTTGGGGAAGGTTTGTGGAGAGAAGCGATTGCGGAGGCGACGCGTCGGATGCGGATCGACCTTGCGGAGCATACCCCTGCTGGTCAGTTGATCAGTGCTGGAGCGTGAATTGTGGCCTGGAATCCGGGCCAGAGCCAATTGTTCGGGGTATTCCGTATGCGGGGATGAGGAACTTCCTGCGGACTGTGGCAGGCCATTGTAACCGGAAAAACTGGTGGCTCAGGTACTTTCGAACGAAGTCTCCAGCATTACGCTGTCCGAGTGTTCGTCGCGGGAAATCTCCGCTTCGCAGACTCTGCGGATGTTTTTTGCAGTTGAA
>JALQUR010000002.1 GCA_023260695.1 Planctomycetaceae bacterium | reverse complement strand
CCGACGTTGGTAAGACGCACATCGAGTCCGCCAAAGCGTTGGGAAAGCTGACGGTGATCCAGTCCAAGCAGGTGCAGCAGTGTGGCGTGGAAATCGTTCATATGCACGGGGTTCTCCTGCGGGTTCCAGCCAAAGTCGTCCGTACTGCCATAAGTTGTCCCGCCGCGGACACCACCACCGGCCATCCAGACGCTGAATGCCTGCGGATGATGATCACGCCCGTTGTCGCCCTGTGCCAGCGGGGTGCGACCAAATTCCCCGGCGAATACCACCAGTGTGTCCTCCAGCATGCCGCGCTGTTTCAGATCCGTCAGCAGAGCTGCGATCGGCTGGTCAGCCATGCGGGAATTGTATTCCAGAGCCTGGTCAAGCTCTCCGTGCTGGTCCCACGATGCATGCATCAATGTGACGAAGCGAACCCCCCGTTCAATCAGCCGCCGGGCATAAAGACAGTTGCGAGCAAACGTGCTGAACACTCCCGCACCGCCGCCGATACTGGACTTCACGTCGGTCGGTTCGGGACGCTCCACGCCGTACATATCAAGCGTCTGCTGTGTCTCTTCTGAGAGGTCCAGCGCCGACGGGGCGGCAGACTGCATGCGAAAGGCCAGCTCGTAGGAGGCGATGCGGCTGTTGATCTCCGGATCCTGCACGCGATCGTACTGCAGCTGATTCAGCTGCCGGATCGCAGCCAGATTCAGCTGCTGTAATTGTGGCGAGACGCCAGCGGGCAGATCGAGGTTGAGAACCGGTTCGCCCTTGCTGCGGAGGACTACGCCCTTGTAGGTGGATGGCAGTGAGCCGTTCGTCCAGTTCGAAGTGCCACCGCTGGAACCACGATTGGCAGTGAGCACAACGTAGCCGGGCAGGTTATTCGATTCGCTGCCCAGTCCGTACAGCACCCATGACCCGAAGCTTGGTCGGCCGAAGCGCGGCACGCCGGTGCTGAGCATCAGCTGGGCCGGGTGGTGGTTGAAAGCTTCCGTGTGCAGAGAACGCACCAGAGCAATGTCATCAACATGCCGGGACAGCTGCGGGAGCAGTTCTGACAGTTCCATGCCGCATTCGCCATGCTTCTGGAATCTGCGTTTCGAACCCATCAGCTTTGCGTTCTTATTGATGAAGGCGAAGCGAACGTTCTCTGTGAACGACTCCGGCAATGCTTCGCCGGAGCGGGCATTCAGAACGGGCTTGTGATCAAACAGCTCCAGCTGACTGGGACCACCCGCGGGATAGATGAAGATCACCTGTTTTGCCCGTGGGGTGAAATGTGACTGCTGCGGTCGGAGCGGATCTGCTGTCGCGTCTCGGTCCGTCGCAGCGGTCATGCCTGTTGCCTGCAGTGTGCTGTCCTGCAGCAGCAGTGACGCCAGTGCCGCCGAACCAATGCCGCTGCTGCTGGAGGTGAGAAACCGGCGTCGAGCAACTTCAAATGCCGTGTCGGATGTCATTTTGAATGCCACCTGTTGAGTGATGTGGGGCGTGATCCGGGATCGCGTAGGTTGGACGAGATGCTGTTACTGCCGTGTAATGAATTCATCGAGGTTGAGCAGGGCGCGGCCAACAGATGCCCACGCTGCCAGTTCCGCCGCTGACCTGCCCTCGGGC
>JALQUR010000697.1 GCA_023260695.1 Planctomycetaceae bacterium | reverse complement strand
GTGCGCTTCAATTATCTCTATTCTTCTTTGTGTTCAATCTCTTTCATCACGACAACTTCGTTGGTTTTCGAGTTGTTGCCGATTGAGTTTCTTCCCAGTCATCCTGCGATTCGCACTCTGCGACTCTGTGCTCTGACCTCTGTAACCGCCGGCACGGCGGTCTCTGTTCTCTGTTCCCTCTGAAACACCCGGACGAAGTCCGGGTGCGTTTTTTTATGCAGCACCCAGACACCCCCTTGTTCGTCAAGACGCATGACTTTGTACTGTGGTTGCTGCGGCACACAACGCGTTTCCCGAAGAATTTGCGGCACAGCTACACAAATCGTCTGGAATCACTGGCTTTCGAATTTGAGCAGTTATTGATCATGGCCAATAGCTCCCGCGGCGTCCATCGAGGCGAGTATCTGCGACAGGCGGATGGGAAGTTGGCGTGTCTGCGAGCGATGCTGCGTTACAGTTACGATCTGCAGTTTCTGAGTGGTCAACAGATCAAATATTCGGCAGAATATCTGGAGCAGCTGGGCCGCCTGCTGGGGGCGTGGCTGAAGGGAACCGACCGATAGGCTCGGGTTCGTCTCGCGTGGTTCGGGGCGGCTCCTGGAACAACAACAACAACGTTCGTTCCAGCAACCGCAACAACAACACGCCCGACAACCACAACAACAACATTGGTTTTCGAGTTGTTGCCGATTGAGTTTCTTCCCAATCATCATTCAATCCCGATGTCGACTCTGCGGGGGATGTATTCCGGCAATGCACGGTCGGCCAGTGACAAGAGGATGACACGGTTGGTTTCCGGGTACTGGTGGCGAGCGTTCTGCGGGATTCACCACGTGCCGAATCCGCGTTGGTGGGCCGGGGCTGGTAGCTTTGCGAACGTCCCGGCCCACTGTTTTCTGGCAAGGTCGGTCAAGGAATGGCCAGATCGTATCGCAACCTGTGGCCTCGGCTTGTTTCCTGGGGCAACCTGCTGGCGTCTTATCGAAAGTGCCGCCGGCGGAAGCGATATCGCAGTCCCGCCACGGCCTTCGACTATCGCTGGGAAGAGAATCTGCTGGTTCTGCAGCAAGAGTTATGCAGCGGGGCATATCAGCACGGACCGTATCAGCATTTTCACATCAGTGATCCGAAGCCGCGACTCATCAGTGCAGCTCCGTTCCGGGATCGCGTCGTGCATCATGCTGTGGTTGGTGTTCTGGAACCGCTGTTCGAGCGGAGGTTTATCCACGACAGTTATGCCTGCAGAGTCGGCAAGGGAACGCATCGAGCAATCCAGCGTGCACAGTATTACATGCGCCGACATCAGTGGTGTCTGCAGACAGACCTGGTGAAATTCTTCCCCAGCATCGATCACGAGATTCTGATGGACTTGTTACACCGTCGCATTGGAGATGTTGCGGTACTGAATTTGTTGCAGCACATCATTCAGACGGGGGCTGGACTGCCGGGCAATGATGGGGGCGTCTTTCCGGGTGACGATCTGTTTTCACGACTCAGGCCTCGGGGATTGCCAATTGGGAATCTGACCAGCCAGTTTCTGGCAAATGTCTTCCTCGATCCACTGGATCACTTTATCAAGGAGGATTTACGGATTCCCGGGTATCTTCGCTACGCTGATGATTTGCTGTTGTTCGGTGACAGTCGCCACGCGTTATGGGATGCCGTGGAAAGGATCCGCAGGCGACTGGCAGATCAGCGGCTGCAATTACACCCTCAGAAAACGCAGTTAACGCCAACCACCGATGCGTTGACCTATCTGGGATTCCGAGTCACGCAGCGGGGGATTCGATTGTCGCAACAGGGGATCCGCAGGTTCCTGAAGCGAATTCGTCGACAACGCGATGAATTTTCAAAGGGTGACCTGGATTGCAGTCAGATTGCAACGTCTCTTGCAGCATGGCGAGCACATCTGCAACACGCAAACAATCAGGCACTGGAGCGTCAGTTGATCCGACAGCATTTGAGGTTTCGTCGGGGCAATAAGCGAGCTGGAGCCGTGCGGCGGATTACCGAAGTATCCGAGGAAGCCCTGTGCGATTAAAGTCTGAGCGCTGCCAATTGTTGCCATCAGTCGGTGAGATCGCCAACGCGGACGGATTTTCCGCAGGCATGGCTCACATCGAAGAGGAGCGGGACGCGGTCCGAAGGCCCCGGGTGTCGCTGCAGTCGGGTTTCAGCAAAATAATAAGCAGAACAGGAACAATGCCAAAAAGATCAGCC
>JALQUR010000680.1 GCA_023260695.1 Planctomycetaceae bacterium | reverse complement strand
GAAAACCCTGAGCTTCTCAGCTCCCAAAACACCCATCGCTGCCCCAACGGCAGCTGTTTGAACACAAGATTAAGCACAGGAAGCGATGACAGCACACACACGCAAAGGGGGGAGCAGTTCGGAACACAAGCCTGTGAGCAGGAGCACTGGTTCCGGTGGATCAACATCTGCTTGCACAGATGCAACCCGACGGACTACAAGCGACATCCTGACTGACTTCAGCGTCGCGTCTACTGACCAAAGTCAGGATGTAATGACGCAATTCACCAAAGTTGGTCTTGACTGTAGAGTGTGTGTTGTGAGATTGCAAGTCGGAAACCTGAGTAACCGCTTATGTTTTGGCAGACTGCCCTGTGTTCGGAATTGGTTCGACGGGGTGGTGCTGCCTGCATTCAGGCAGTACAGATTTGCCTGTAGCGGCGCAGTGATTGAAACCAGGCCTGGACTAAGTTGATCGTGAGTGTGATGAATGAGCGTGGTGCTGAGGCTGCTGGATCACAAGGTTCGCAACGTTGAATTGGAGGGCCTGACGCCAGCGTCAGTGGCTTTGCAGTCGCTTGCCGACCTGCAACGTCGAAAGATCTGCTGCGGTCGACGGTCGGTGGAACTGGGGGCGTTATTTGATGTAACCGGAAAGCCTGACAGCGGCATCATTCGGATGATCGGAGATCTGCAGCACGTACACTGGATCGGCGCCGGAATGAACGGCGGAGCGATCGTGGTGGAAGGCAATGTGGGACGTCATGCCGGCAGCGGGATGAAGTCCGGCGAATTACAAATCGACGGCAATACCGGCGACTGGCTGGGGGCAGAAATGTCCGGTGGTCGGATACGTGTCTCAGGAAACGCGGGACATCTGGCCGGCGCCGGCTACCGAGGGTCGGTGCGTGGGATGCGTGGGGGTGAGCTACTGATTCGTGGCGATGTCGGAGACGAGACCGGAGCAATCATGCGGCGCGGCCTCATCGCCGTGGGGGGCAACTGTGGCGAATTCGTTGGCTATGGCATGATTGCCGGCAGTATCGCAGTTCATGGTCATTGCGGAGCTCGCCCGGGAGCAGGGATGAAACGCGGGACAATCGCATTGACGGGACGACAGGAGCCACCGAAGTTTCTGCCGGGGTTTGCCGAAAGCAGTCCCGCGGGACTGACAATCCTGCGATTGCTCTCACGGCACCTGGCTGATCTGGGCATGCCGCAGTTTCTGGCGAGCGGTGATGTCCCTGTGCGGGTGATTCGCGGAGATCGCGTGGTGGATGGTCAGGGAGAAATCCTTGTTGTGCGGGAAGTCTGAGGTGAGCATGATTCTCCGGCAGCTGTGCTCCTTGTGACTCACTCTGGAGATTCCGCTCTGAATCAGACACAATCAGCGAGTTGAGAACGGTTGCTGGAATGTGCTCCCCTGCTCTGCCCACAACGCGACGCGGCCGTTTTTCTGTGGTCTGCTGATGGTGGAATTGCACAGCAGGATCTGTCACAGTGAAAGGCGTCGCCGGGGGATCTGTCACGGTGAGTATGCTCACAGAGAACCAGCGGACCCAGAACCAGATCTGAACCGGAACCAGAACCTGAACCAGATACATATTCAGTTGCCCTGATTGGGAGAAGTACAGCATGAGCAGTCATGGAATGAAGACCGGTGCCGGTCGCGTAGGAACCATCATCGCCCTGTTCGTGGTTGTGGTCGTCAGCGGAACCGCGTCTGCTCAGTCCCGAAGTCGTCCAAAGAGTGGTGAGGGAGAATCGGCAAAACAGCTGGAATCCCGGATTTCCAAAGCCGAAGAGGGGCTGCTGCAGGAGTATCTGGAAGTTGCGAACGAGTACTACAAGCAGGGAGAGCGAGAGCGAGCAATCGATGTTCTCGGCCGCCTGCTCCAGCTGAACCCGAAAATGGAAGGCATCAAGCAGCGCGTCGACGGACTCCGGGAGGAGATGATCCAGGAAAACGACCGCAAGCTGGATTTTGATACATCGAAATTCTGGCTCCCTGTTGGCGACGTGCAGGAGGGAAAGGCATTCCGCGTTCAGGTAACGGGTGAGTATCGGATGGATCTGAATACTGCCGTTGGACTGGCGGGGCTGCCCACAGGCGATCCAGCAAAGACTCATGTTGACGGCGTGCCGTTTGGTGCGGTTGTGGGGATGGTCTTCACGGAAGGTAAACCCGGACCACCATTTCTGGTCAGTGGAGCGGTGGATCACACTCCGAAAAAATCGGGCACCCTGTTTTTGCGAGTCAATGTTCCGACAACGGCAAAGTGTCGTGGAGATCTGAAGGTTGCCATCAGCGGCGCCATTGACCCGGAAGCGTCGCGCAATCGTTGAGGTTACGGAGTTCAGCCTGCTGAGTTGTTCAGCCTGCTGAATCCGCTGTAATTTGTGGGCCGCAGCCGTCCAGGGCTCCTGCCGCTCCACGACCGCGTGTCACTCCAGGCACGCTGTGAGTGACGGCGAATGCTATGAACGCAGCAGGAGCACTATGAACGCAGCAGGAGCACTATGAAAGCAACAGGAGCACTGTGAAAGCAGTTGCGGTATTGCAAGACCGGGATTGCTCAGCGTACGAGGAGCGGAGTGCGGGCGTGGACGTGGATCGTGGCACCGCAGAGATCTGCGTTGGCTTCGTTTGCGGCCAGAGACTGTGAGGTTCTGGCCAGAGTGTGGCGTTCCAGGAGGTGTTCTGCGGCGGCTGGATTTCAGCGTCTCAGCAGGAATCAGCTTTGTTCGTATTCAGCGAGGAATCCGGCGAATTCCCGTCGGTGTTCTTCTTCGTCACCGAGGGCGGTGATACAGAGATCCTGAGTGACGTAGTCGACGCCGTCGCACAGTCTGATGAGTTTGTTGTACTGTTCGATTGCAGCGTTTTCGGCTTCGATGACTCCTTTGATCACACTCACGACATCGGTGAGTTTCTGCGGTGGCTGCAGAGCGTGCTGTCGAGCGGTAAATGTTGCGGACCCGGGCACGACACCGCCGAGTGTCTTGATGCGTCGGGCGAGCAGATCGGCGTGCTGCAGCTCAGACTGAATATCAGCCTGGAGAGATTTCTTGATTTCTTCAGCGCGGACACCGTCGAGATTGATGGAATTGGAAATGAAATTCATCACGGTTTCCATTTCCATCCAGTAAGCCGTACTCAGCTCTTCGATAATCTGCCTGCGAATCTGTTCGTCCGGCATAGTTTCGACCTTTCCTGTACTGCAGTGGTTCGGTGTTGAAATCGGGGGAGCCGCGGGCTGTTTCCCGGAATCACAGCTGCGAGGGCCGCAGTGGTTCTGAGATTACTATGCCGTGGCCTGGCCGGATCATCGTTCAACTGGCGGAATGTTGCAGCAGCGCTTTGCGTGAGCCTGGCAAGTTCCCTGAAAACGAAATGTATGAAGGGGCCCAGGGGCCCGGGGGCCCGTGCAGGGCTGATCAGGTGCTCCGGTTCATGGGTTCGCCAGGACCGGTCAAATTGATGTTGTCTGTGCATCTGCGACAGGAATCTGCTTATAATGCCTCGGGGAAGTCGCTCGAACTTGGCGGACTGCAGCGAACGCGGGGGAGAACACGTGTCAGAAGATCAAAACTCTGATTCAGGGTCTGGCGGAATTGCGGATCTGAGTGATCGGCGTATTGGTGAATTCCAGTTGTTGCGACGACTCGGCAGCGGGGGGATGGCTGACGTCTATCTTGCTGAGCAGACATCTCTGGGGCGTCATGTCGCTGTCAAAATACTCAAGACGGATTCACTCCAGGGGAATGCTAAGGTTCTTTCCCGGCGATTCGAGCAGGAAGCTCGTGCTGCCGGCAGTCTGAGCCATCCGAATCTGGTTCAGATCATCACCACGGGACACGACGCAGATCTGGCCTATATCGTGCAGGAGTACATTCCCGGGCTGAACCTGAGTCAGTGGATTCGTCGCAACGGGTCCCCTGATTACGGCCTCGGTCTGAAGTGGATGCTGCAGATCACATCGGCATTGCGTGCGGCTGCTGAAGCGGGGGTGATTCACCGGGACATCAAGCCGGAAAACATTCTGCTCACCCATCAGGATGATGCCAAGGTGACGGATTTTGGTCTGGCCCAGCTGAATCGGCCGGAAAGCCAGCCCATGAACCTGACTCAGGACGGCACCACCATGGGAACTCCGTGGTACATGAGTCCGGAGCAGATTCAGGGGAACAAGCTGGACGCGCGGTGCGATCAGTATTCGCTGGGGGTGACAGCGTGGCACATGTTCGCCGGAGAGCCGCCCTTTCCCGGTCGGAACGCCATGACCGTTGCTGCTCAGCATCTGAAGGACAAGGCTCCCAGTCTGGCGACGATGCGTGCTGATCTGCCGCTTCAGTTCTGTGCCATTATTGAACGGATGATGCAGAAGCGTCCCGAAGAGCGTTTCCCGGATTTCGCAGCGCTGGAGCAGGCGCTTTCCGGGCTGCGTTCAGTGTCGGTCAATGTTTCCGGTCTGCCGGATACTGGCTGGCGAGCCTCCTTGACCCGGGGCCTGCAGCCGCTGCGGATGATTCTGCCTGTGCTGGGCGTCTGTGTGCTGGCGTCCTATGCAGCTGCCAGACTGCTGACTCCCGAGATTGTGATCTCATTGAAGCCGGACGAGCAATCTGCTGCGGCACCGGCATCTGCGACTCATCTGTACATGACAGCGATGCTGAATCCGGATCGGCAGGATCTGTGGAGGGAGATTGCTGAGCAGTATCCGGACACGATTGAAGCCGACATGGCGGAGCTGCAGCTGGCAGTGACACTGATGTCTGTTGCTCAGAATCCGGAAGGCAGTGCAGCGGAGATGAACAGCGCACTGAACGATGCCCACAACCTGTTCAGTGAGATCCGCGAAAAAGGCTTACTGATGGTCGAACGGAATTATCTGGAGATCATCGGCATGGTGGGGCAGGAATGGGTGCTTACTCACCGGCCGGAGACAGAGCAGCAGAAGCTGGATCTGGTCACTGTCCGCAATCAGATCGCGGCGAAGATTGACGAGTACCGTCAGAAATTCGGCAAGCCGGAAGCGGTGCTGCTGGACATGGATCGAGCTCCTCGCGAGCTGCGGGATTACTTCAGCAGAGCTCGGGCACGCATGCTGGAGGGAGCCGACGAGATCAGTCGTTAGTGGCCTCGAGTGGCTCTGTGGATTGTCTGGTGCCCGTTGTGGTGTCTGGTGCCCGTTGTGGTGGAGCCAGCCTGCTTGTTCAGACCGGGAACAGGTGGACATCTGCTTTGATCCGGCCCACTGCTGGTTTGCTGCAGTCTGGTTACCGGCTGATTCACTGCCAATCGGGCGATTTTTTGAATTCTGTGCAAAAAGATGTACGGAGTTTGTCGCTCAACTGCACAAGTAGGGAACAAATCAATCGGTGATCGGATGCTGTCTGTCCGGTCCCCTGATTCTGTGCAGGAGTAACTCTGATGCGACTGACTGTACGAACTCTGCTGGCATATCTGGACGACCGGCTGTCCCCGGAAAATGCTCGGGATCTGGGAAGAAAAATCTCCGCCAGTAGTTTTGCTACTCAGCTGATCGAACGCATTCGTCGTGCCAAACGCAGCCGCAGTGTTTCACTGGAAGAAGCTCCGCGGCTGGCTGATGCGAATCTGATCGCGGATTATCTGGACGATCAGCTTTCACCGGGTGAGGTGTCAGAACTGGAAAAGCGAATTCTGGCGTCAGACAGTCTGCTGGCTGAGGTTGCTGCGGTTCATGAAGTTCTCGGCACGCTCAAGGGTGCTGCTGCACCAGCGCAGCCGCTCCGACAGCGTCTGTATGCACTTGATCCGACTGGTGGTGAGCTGTTGCAGGAGGTGCTCAGCAGCGGCAGCAAAGAGATGGAGCTGGAACAGGAGCTGCCGTGGCAGCCTGTGGCGGCCGGTGGCAGTGGTCGACAAACTGCACTGGTCGTGTGCGCGTTGCTGGCCGGTGTCTGGGTGATTTCACTGCTTACGGACAGTCGTCTGCTTTCCGATGGAGATTCGGCAGTGGAACTGGCCGCAGCCGGGGAATCTGATTCTGCAGCAGCCGGCGATGCTCGGTCGGGCGACGACACTATTGAAGTTGCAGCGAATCCGCCGCCGGTTCCGGCGCTCAGTCCGGACTCAGAGCCTGGGGGAATTGCTGCGTCAGGTTCGCAGGCTGATATGAATCCTCTGGTTGCTGCGGCTGAGGGGGGAAATGGGCCGCCGCCGCCTCCTCTGCCGACTTCTGTGGCCGACGCGGATCTTCCTCCTGCTGCACCGGTTGATCGCCCGGAGTATTACCTGCAGGCTGTGAATCAGTTTGTAATGGTCAGGGTTCCGCAGCGGACGCACTGGACACTGCTCAGTCAGATCCCCGGAGGTGACACGATTTCTGAAGCACCGGGAATTGTGGATTGTGGAGACTTTCTGCGGGACTACTGGTTCGGTATTCCACGAGCTCTGAATATGAGGCTGCGGTCAGAAGTTGGTGGCTGGCTGATGCAGGCAGCGGACGGTGCAATCGTGCGATTTCCAGTGGCAGAGCTCACTGATCTGGAAGTGCTGCAGGGGCGTTTTCTGGTTTCAGCGGATACGGTTTCCGGGGATGCTGCTGTCGGCAACGCATCGCTCAGCCTGCGGCTTGCCGGCAGTATCAGCAGATTTACTCTGGCGGATCCGGAGACAAAGTTTGCGATTCAGGTTGTTCCGCATGCTGTAGCAACGGGCGTGTCGACAGTGGTGGCGGCCGGTTCCGCAACGGCCACTGCGGTGCCTGGTCTGACGGCACCAGATTCAGGTGTGTCGGGTGCAGCCGGTCAAGTCAGTGCAGCAGCTGCGAATGCGGTCACGCAGGACACTGCAGCTAAAACCGTGGCGACGGATCCTCTGGCAACGCAGACTGCTGAGCAGTTGCCTGTTGGTTCAGATCTGCGGATTGTGCTCACGGTGCTTGCTGGTGCTGTACAGCTTCAGCATCAGGACGCGGAGCAGCAGACGATTTCGGCCGGTCAGGAGCATCGCTGGCGACTGACTGTCGGTGGCAAAGCTGAGGAGGAAGAACTGGGGACAGTGGGGCCGGCCGAGCTTCCCGACTGGATGCTGCAGTGGGAAGTGGTTGAGATACCGGAACGAGTGCAGCTTTACGATCGGCTCCGCAGTCTCCTGGTGACGGACACCGATCCTGTGCAGCAGGTGGAAGAACTGCTCAAAGACCGCAATCCGGACAGCGGGGTGATTGCCGTCGATGTGATGGAACTGACGGCAACAGCGGATCAGCTGCTCGAAGTTCTGTTTTCGTCTGCGGATGAGTTGATTCATCGCAGCGTGATTCGATCGCTGCGGAAGCGAATGCAGGGATCCGCATCGCAGGAACTGGCGGTCCATGCATCACTGGCCACTCGCCTGACGATTGCGGAAGTTTCCTTCCTGATGCGTCTGCTGCATGGGCTGAATACTGCGGACAGCCGGGATCCGGAAATGTCAGCTGCGTTGATCCGGCTGCTGGGTGACGATCGGCTTGTCATGAGAACGCTTGCCATTTCTGAAATGGAGCGACTTACTGGTGAGCGGCAGGGTTATTTTCCCGGTGCGGATTCGGGGCGTCGGCGGGATGCTGTCCGTCGCTGGGAGCGGCTGCTGGATCGCCAGGGCGGGAAACTGGTTCCCTGAGCCGGACTGCCTGACCCGGTCGACCGAGAATCTCCTCAGGGCCGAAGTGCGGCTCAGAATTGACGTCATCTGCTGCGGAGGCGAAACTTCGGGCCAGTCTGCATCCGACAAATTCCGAGGGAGAGGGTGATGTTGAAGAGTCGAATACTGACGGCGCTGGCTGCCGTTGCGATTTGTTCCGGAACTCTGTCTGCCGAAAACTGGCCATCATGGCGAGGTCCGCAGGGAAATGGTGTTTCGGCAGAAAAAGGGCTGCCGGTGACGTGGGGGCCGGATCAGAACATAGCGTGGAAAGTTGAACTTCCCGGACCAGCCGGTGCGACACCGGTTGTCTGGGGCGAACAGGTCTTTCTGACATCGGTGAATGAAGCGGGTGATCTGCTCCTGATCTGCGTCGGCACTGACGGCAGGATTCAGTGGCAGCAGACGGTTTCCAGTGGAAACAGGACAGCACGCGGCGATGAAGGCAATTCGGCATCGCCATCACCGGTGACCGACGGCAAGCATGTCTGGACATTCATGGGGGATGGAGTTCTCGCCTGCTATACCACCAGCGGCAGGCAGGTCTGGAAAATCAATGTGCAGGATCGCTACGGCGAGTTCCGGATTCAGTTTGGCATGAGTTCCACACCAGTGCTGGAGGGAGGAACATTGTTCCTGCAGCTGATTCACGGGGACGGAAATCCGGAAACTCGAGAAGCTGTGGTTGCAGCGATCGATGGCCGGACGGGGGACGAAGTCTGGAAGGTTGGTCGTCCGAGTGATGCCGAGCGGGAGAATGAACATTCCTACGCATCCCCGGTGCTGTACCGTGACGGTGACCAGCGTCTGCTGCTTACTCACGGTGCCGACCTGATCGTGGCTCACAACCTGAGTGATGGAAGTGAAGTCTGGCGCAGCGGTGGTCTGAACCGTCGCGACGATGCTGTGCTGCCCTACGATCCGACTCTGCGGTTTGTCGCCTCCCCCGGGGTGGCTCCGGGCATTATTGTGGCACCTTCAGCGAAGCGGCATCCGGTGCTGGCAATTCGGCCTGGCGGCAAGGGGGACATTACCGGATCAGCGGACCATCAGATGTGGAACTGGGATCGCACACCGGATGTGCCCTCCCCGCTGATTCACGACGGTCTTGTTTATCTGTGCATGGAGAATGGCAACCTGACGGTGCTGGAGCAGGAATCCGGCAAGGAAGTTTACTCCAATGCGACTCATCGTCAGCGTCATCGTGCCTCCCCGGTGCTGGCTGATGGCCGACTCTACCTGACTGCTCGCGATGGCCGCATCACTGTGGTGCGAGCTGGGCGGGAGTTTGAGATTCTGGCTGAAAATGAGCTGGGTGAGGATCAGTCAGCGTCACCGGCGGTTTCCGGAGGCACGTTGTATCTGCGTACTTTCGGGCACCTGTGGGCTGTTCGCGGAAAGTAAGGCAGCTGTCCGTTTGACTGCCGGATGGTTCAGAAGACATCAGCCGGGTCTGCACTGCGGATCCGGCTGATTGCCATTGAGGCGCTCAGGCAGCACATCACGATGGTCAGACCGAATACGAGTGAGGCACGTTCCGTCGTCATATGGAACTGCATCTGAATTGCTTCTGTAGCTACACCGTACAGCCAGATCGCCAGTGCGAATCCCGGAAAGTAGCCGAGGATACTGAGGATCATGGCCTGCCAGAAAACGACGCACAGCAGGTAGCCGTCCGAGAATCCCATAGCCTTGAGCGTGGCATACTGTGGCAGATGGTTGGTGACTTCGGTGTAGAGAATCTGGTAGACCACCACAAAACCGACAAAGAACCCGACAGCTGCTCCCATGCCGAAAATGAAATCGATGGGCGCATTTTCACGAATGAAGCGAATTTCAGCATCAACGAGTTCTTCGCGAGTCATCACCCGCGCTTCGGAATTGAGCAGCGGTTCAATCTGCTGACGGACACGTTCCCTGTCTGTGCCCGGCTCCAGCCGAATCAGTCCGACGTCCACGCTGCCGGGAGATCGTTCCGGGAACAGCCGCAGAAAGTTGGCCGGAGACATGTAGAGATTGCCATCGGTATTGATTGAGATGCCCACGTTGATGGCCCCGATGAGCCGAACCTTGCGCAGATTGACTTCCACATCCAGAAATCCCTGCTCCTGCAGGTAGCCCATCACCGGTCCGTAGTTCTTGCGACTCAGACCATCAAACAGGATGCGGTCGGTGAGACGCAGTTCCTGAATGAACGGATCGAGTCCGGGCAGATCCATCATGGGGAATTCAGGATTGATGCCATACAGGCTGACCGGGAATTCCAGTTTGTCCCACGGGTTTCGGAATCGTCCCTGGGCCATATACATCTCACCGACGTCGGTGACGCCGCTGATGCCTCCGGTTCTGTAGAGCAGGCTGCGGGGAAATGTGGCGGAGGCGAAGATGGTCTTTGTGCGAGGACTGACAACGACGAGGTCGGCGGTAATTCGGCGAGCGATGGCGACGCTGTTCTCCATCGCTCCTTCGCGAATACCCAGCTGAACCAGCATGAGCATGACGGCCACCACCACACCGGCCGTGGCGACCAGCAGCTTAACTCGCTGGTGAGTCAGCTGAGCCCAGGCAATGAAGAAAGTGGAAAGCGGCACGAAGCTGGCTCACTGGGAGTACCCGGGGTGGCCCGGACAGGATTGGCGGAGTGAAGTGACTGAACCGCTGTACGTCGCTCCTGTTCACCGGCAGAGCAGAGAATTCAGGATGAAATTCCGAATCCGGCAGCGGATTCAGGTGCGAACTGCCCCGCAGGGCTTCCAGCTGCCGCCCAGAATCTTCTCGGAGTCAGTGCGGAACCAGTTCTGCAGCAGATCAGCATACACTTCCCGGAAATCAGTACTGTACTGCAAATCTCCATCGCGAAGCTGATTCAGGTCCGGCAGCGTGCCCGTCAGCCCCGGGACCACGTTGTTACCGATCAGGAAGACCGGTCCTGCTGTACCGTGGTCTGTACCATCGCTGGCGTTTTCGGCAACGCGACGACCAAATTCACTGAAGCACATGACCAGCACACGATCCGCGTGGCCGGCATCATTCAGGTCTTTCATGAGTGCGGAAACGCCGTCGCCCAGTTGACGCAGCAGTCGAGCATGAGCATCAGGCTGCTGGGCATGGGTATCGAATCCGCCGAGTGAGACGTAGTAAACGGAGGTCTCCAGACCGGCTCGAATGAGACCGGAAATCGTCTGCAGTTCGCGAGAGAGAGGTCCCTCCGGCCAGCTTGTTGTGGTGGTGCTTCTGCGGCCGATCTCCTGAATGCGTTCGCTGGTCTGCAGAGCTGTACTGGTCGACGAACGAATGAATCCAAGCAGATCATCACTGGAGGGTTCCGGCGCTGCCGCAATCAGGAGTTCCTGCTGCAATGATTCCGCGTTGGGGGCCTGCAGACGGAACTGTTCCCGGGACTTGATCGAAGGTACGGGATGTGCCTGTGAGCGGAGTGCGAGCGGTAACTGCTGATCGCCAAGGTGCAGTGCTGCAAGACTGCCCGGGGCCGCTGTTGATTCCTGCAGCCATCTTCCCAGCCAGCCGTCTCCGCGACGCTGATCACCACGCAGGCAGGTATGCCAGATATCCATCGATTCGAAGTGAGAACGATTTGGCTGGTCGTAGCCGACATTGGTGACAATGCTCAGCTGATCCCGTTCGAGCAGTTCTGCAAATCCTCGCAATTGTGGATGTAGTCCGCACTCGGGAGTGACTGTCAGCGTTGTGTTTGCCGGGATGGCCAGTTTCGGCCGCAGCCTGCGGTACTCCGGATCCTGCGTGGAGATCAGGGTGTTGAGGCCGTCGTTTCCGCCCTGCAGTTCAATCACAATCAGTACTGTGGATTCCTTCGTCGCAGTTGCCGCGGCTGCCAGCGGCAGTGGCAGGCGGCTTGCGAACGTCCATGCGGCGGTGGAAGCCTGGAGGAATTGTCTTCTGGAAGGGAACATCTCAACGACTCCACTGAACTGCATCGGATGACAAACAGGTTTCGCAGGGGATCAGCACAACTGAAATTCCGGGATGGAGCAGAGTAACTGCAGGGCCTCGAGCAGCGATTGATCGCTCCGCTTACTGAACAACCGTGTCGCGGAATCAAGTGTCGCTTTCGGCAGGCTGCGAGCAAACAGAGCGGTCTGCAATTGCTCGATGGCCTGCTGCGGATCCGTGGCCAGGACCTCACGACAGTATTCGGCGGGCGTTTTTCCGGCAAATCGCGTTGCGGAATCAGCCAGCAGCCCGCTGATCAGATTACTGCGGCCAAGCAGTGTTGACGTGTTGATCCATGCCCGGCCTTCATCCCAGCCCTGGACTCCCGGTGGAAAGAACAGCCCCTGCCCTGCTTCCTGAGTGCGCTCCGAAAGCAGGACCGTGTTTGCAGACCCCTCAAATGTTCGCAGCAGGCTGACGGCGAGGTCAACAGGCGAACGCACTCGGAAGCCCTGACACCACCGGGAATAAAACAGTCGACTGGAAAACAGCGTCTGCAGAATCGGCTGCAGCTGCATGCCATTTTCGCGGTACTGACGGATCAGCGGCTGACAGAGTACTGCCACCTCAGGAATCTCATCGCGAAGATAGTAGCGGACAAGTTTGCAGATCAGGAATTCGGCGGCCGCTGACTGTTTCAGAACAATCCGCACAATGTCCTGTCCGCCGAAGCTGCCGGATTCGCCCAGCACCGTCTTGTCACCGGTGTCGTGCTGGAATCGATTGAATCGGAATTGTCTGCGGCGAACTTCCCAGCCTGTAAAGCAGCGAGCTGCCTCGCGGATATCTGCTTCGGTATAGCGGCCCTCGCCAAGGCAGAACAGTTCCATCAGTTCACGGGCGAAGTTTTCGTTGGGATGTGCCTTGCGGCTGGTGGCAGCGTCGAGCCAGAGCAGCATGGCCGGATCCTGAGCCATGGCCTGCACAAATGGCTCAAACTGAGTCATGGCATGGGTCCGGATGAGTTCATTCTGCTGCAGCATCAGGTCGACATCGCTGACCTTTTCGGCACTGGTCGCAAAATGACCGTGCCAGAACAGTACCAGTCGTTCAGTGGCCTGAGCCGGGGAGGAGATCATTCTCCGCATCCACCAGGCAGCCAGAGACCGTGGGTCCCCGGAGGCGACGGCAGCCCGTGCCAGCTGCGCAGAGAGTTGCCGAAAACTCTCCGGTTCAGTTGCGGTGAGCAGATCGCGGCTGGCCTGTGCAGGAGATTTTTCAGCAGCCTGCTGCAGCACTGCCAGCGGTGCTCCAAAACCACCACGGCGATACAGGTGAGCAGTTTCGGCAGCCGTCCACGGACCATCCACGTCGGGGCGGTACGGCAGCCATGCTTCATCCGCGGTGTACGGCGGCTGATCGCTGTTGACTGTCATCGCTGTGATTCCTGCGGTGGAGCCGCGGCGGTTTCTGCCAGTTTCAGTGTCAGTGCTGCCTGCAGAGTCGGCTGGCCGGCTGCTGAGGAAATCTGCAGACTGAGCCCCTCGAACAATTCCGCCAGTTCCATGAGGGTGCCGAATTCGCCCTCTGCTTCTGCGGCGGTGAGTCCTTTTTCCAGCATGCTGTTGGCAGTGATCTGCGACTGATTATCCTGCAGAATGGACTGCAGACTGGACGCGGAAAGCTGAATTGCAGTGTGTGCGGCAGGCGTCGGCGGGGAGGTGGTCAGTGCCGCTGCCAGACTTGCCGCCAGATCTCGCGAGGAGGAGAGAATCAACTCTCCATTTGCCACAGTGACGGAAGGCGAGAAATTATAGAGGACAGGGATCACGTCCGTGACTGCTGACTCTGACGGGGGAACGAAGTGCGAAGTGAGCAGTTTCCCGGAGGGAATTTCTTCAATGGCAAAGTCCAGCTGCGGACGGCCCTCCTGAGCGCCCGTGATATTGACGAACCCAGCCAGGCTCTGGAAGGTTCGCCGGAGTTCCGGCCACATTGTTTCCGGGTCATGCAACGGAGCAACGAGGGCAAATGCCGGAAACAGCACAGATGGCCGAGGCTGCATTTGATCGGGATTCTGGCGAACAACGGTCAGACGAATTTCCGGCCCCAGCAGACCGAGGATCTCTTCGCCAAAGTCTCGACCGCCGAACAGAGTTCCCAGCACTGTTTCCGCCGAGGCGATCTGGTCATTGGTTCGCTCCGAGAACAGATCGCCGGCGTAGAGCCACATCTGCGACGCGCCTCGGTAGAACGCAGCTGAAACGATGGTCTCGGGAAGTTGTGGCAGCAACGGTGCGGCCCCGGCTGAATCCTCTCCGAAGTACCACCGACGAGGTTCAGGGATTCGGCTCACATCAAAGGGAAGTCGAGCCTGCAGGGTTGCCGAGTCATCGGTAAGTGTGAATTCTGCGCCCAGCCAGTCAGCCTGCTGCAGGAGGGGCTGCAGGCCACCCAGAAACAACTCCACCAGCGGGTTGGGAGCTTGTGCCTGCAGGGCACGTTCGACTGCAGGCAGCCTGCGGACCTCAGCCAGGTTGAGCATCAGCCGGACATCTGCAGTGTCCCCCAGTGCGGTTCGACAATTCTGCAGATTGTCATTCAGGGGGAGCTTCGACCCTGCAGCGGATTCGTTGTTCTGGGCGAGAAGTGTCGCAATTGTCTGCTGCAACTGCTGTGGCACAGTGGTTACGACCAGCCAGTCACGCACAACAGCGGCGCGGGCCGGACCGGCCTGATAGACAGCGATCCCCTGATATTGCGTCTGCCCGTCAGCGGGTGGCCCGGCAAGTCGCGTCAGTTCCAGAAAACTGGCCCGGACCTTTTCCATCAACTCAGCATCGCGTCCTCGCACAATCAGCGTGACGCCCCGCTGAGCATCGACGGCAATCCCCACATACTGCTGCAGCACTGCTGCCACGGCTTCGCCCGCCGACATACTCAGTTGGGTCTCCACCATGACGCGAGGAGCCTGCATACGAGCGTATTGCGGGCTGGTCCGGAATTGCTGCACCAGCGGATGATCCTGCAGGTGAGTTACCAGGGGGTGATTGACCAGTTGCGCGACAAGTTGAGCCGGGCGAGGGATTTCGACAAGCAGCGAAGTCTCTGCTGAAAAAAGGCTTGCCGGATCTGCAGGATCCGTCGCCAGAGAAATGCTGGTGAACGTCAGAACGCTGACCAGCAGCAACAACAGGCGACGCAAGGAAATGACCATTTGTGTGTTCCGAGGAAAGATGATGCGGCCCGGGCTCTCAGTCGCACAGTTCCAGCAGGAGACCAGGAATGACTGATCAGGTACGTTGCCAGCGGATCGGAGACAGAAAAACTGCAGGCAAACTGCAGGCAAACTGCAAGCAAACTGCAAGCAAACTGCAGGCAATCTGCGGACGCAATGCGAACGATGCTTCTAACCCGAAACCGTACTGGTAACGCCGAGGCATATCCAGCCGAGGCGAAAAGAATGGCGGTTTTCCGTCAGTGGTTTCAAACCAGCTGCCCGCTTTGAATTCGGGGGGATTTCCGTGAGGGCAACAGCGTGAGATCACTTTCGTCAGGAGTCCGAATTCACAGGAAATCACTGCAGATCTGGTGCGGAATCTGCGAGTTCTGTATTCTTTCTTGTGTTGTAAGTGTTGATTTGGGAATGGTTTATGGTGTTTTTTGGGTTTGAGTTCGACCTGCGAATTCACATCTGTGATGTGCTCCGAATGAAATCTGAAAAAAAGTCGAAACACCTATCTCAAGTCGTAGCAACGATCTAGGAATGTCGAGTCAGTCATGCTGGCGTCTGGCAGGAGCAGGCAGTCTTGAAGATCCTGAACGGCATGGATAAAGTTCGTGTGGTGGTGGTTTGTGGGGACTTGTGGGGGCTTGTGTGCTTCCGCGGAAGAACCCTGCAGAACATTTCCAGATCGACTTCCGATGGCTCTGACAGGTACTTACGAACGCAATCTGGACTCCAAGCAGCGTCTGGCAATTCCCAGACAGCTGAAGGAGGGATTTGGCGATCAGGCACTGGATGAGCTTTATCTTTCGCCGGGGAATGAAGGCTGTCTATCGCTTTATTCCCTGCGGGGATTTGAGGAATTCGCTGTCCGGATGGCTCAATTGTCAACCGGGCGAGAATCGGTTCGCAGGTTTCTGCGGCTGTTTTATGCTCAGTCGGAACGGGTGCAGGTTGACAGTCAGTCGCGCGTGAGAATCCCGGAAAGGCTGATCAGTCATGCCGGGCTGGCAAAAGAAGCGGTACTGATTGGCGTACAGGATCACATTGAGATCTGGGATCGAGCATGCTGGGATCAGTTTCTCAGCCAGAACGGTCCGCAATTCGACGAGTTGACAGCTGCAGCGCTTGATTTGTCGTTCACTGAGAACGATCAGGAATAACCACAAGGTGGTTGCCCTGATGAAGTCACGAATCCCTGGGTCAGGGAAGACCGAAACAAAGGGTCAGCAGGTCTGAAGCATGGATGCGACGGCCTGACAATGAAACTGCTGTTGGCTTACCGGGCCAGGCAGGTGGGACGGCAGCACGGATGCGAGTCGTCTACGAGGTGACCGTCAAGGTCGCAGTCATCTGTTTCTCGAACAGCATGGATGCGTTCTGAAACAGATGACTGCTATCCTCGTCGCAGCGTGGTGGTACGTTGCTTCTTCCGCGTCTTCGCTGCATTCAGCAGCGTGAACTCACTCGAACTCTGCATAGCCAATGCAGTATGCTTCCGTTGCGAGCTGCGCGGATTCATGGACCTCAGAACTCACCGCTGTGTCAGCTGAGTGGTTTCATGATGGATCTGCAGAGTCTCGATGGAGAGTCTGGAAATGCAAGTAACTGCAACCTGTGCTGCGTGTCGAGCTGCAGTGGTGCCTGTTGTCATGCCTGTTGTCATGCTGTTCCTGCTGCAGTTCTGTGGCCTGGTCCACGGCGATGAGCCTGCAGATCCTCGCGCTGGCCTGCTCCTGACACGACCTGCGGACCAGCCACAGGCAGGGAGCGTTCTGCTGCGATCAGGGATCACCGGGAGTGACGGGCGGATCGATCCGCGAATACCGGCCGCAGGTTACTATGAGTGGCAGGGACTGCTGCTGGTCAGAGAGCCCGGTGTTCATCGTCTGCATGCTGAGGTGTCTGGTCGCATCGAGGTTGCGATTGATGGCAGGGTGATGCTGGATGCGGAAGCTGACGGTGCATTTGCCTCTGGTCCGGAGGGAGTGCTGAGTGCAGGTGATCATGAAATTCGCATTCGATTATTTCAGCCGGCGGCGCTCGATGCTCCCGGATTTCGTCTGTTCTGGTCTTCCGAAGCGTTTACGCTGGAGCCGATTCCCCCTGAGTGTCTGAGTCACGAACCGCGCAGCGAGGCTGCTGCGGTTGCCATGGAGGCAGCACAGCGTGGCCGGCTGCTCACGGATGCCATGCGATGCGCGGCATGTCATGCGGGCTGGAAGGAAGAGCCCGTATTGTCTGCTCCGGACCTGTCGCAGTCAGCGGCATGGCTGCAACCTGCGGAGATTGCAGCAAGGCTGACGGGAGGAGAGGGAAACCACGGGATGCCGGTGTTTGGCATGTCGGCAGCGGATGCTGCTGATGTGGCGGCATGGTTGCTCGCTGCTGCGGCTCCGGCGACGGAGTCTGAGCGCTTGCAGCTGAGCGCAGAAGACCGGGTTATCGGGTCTCGACTTGTTCAGGAACTCGGCTGTGCCGCATGTCACGCGACAGCGGCCGGTCTCGAACGCGAGGATGTCTCAGCGGCATACGGCGGACCTCCGCTGTACGGCAGGCATCTGCGGCGGTCGGCAGAATGGATTGAGCAGTGGCTGCGTGATCCGGCAAAGATCAGTCAGGGCCATCGCATGCCGATGTTTCGACTTTCCACTGAAGAACGTCGGCAGCTTGCGGCAACGCTGGCTGCGGATGAAGTGGAACAGGCTGTGTTGCCTCAGGGTGATCCGCAGCGTGGGAAGAAGCTGGTGCAGCAGGCGCGGTGTGCGTCCTGTCATAAGCTCTCCGGAATGGAATCGCCGCCTCAGGTACCGTTTCGGCAGATTGCAGGTGCCGGGTCTGGTGGAGCAGCGGATTGTCTTGCCGGCGCAGCAGACCCGCAGTCCGGACGTCCGGCATACGGATTGTCGGACGATCAGCAGCAGGCAGTACGGCAGTGGCTGACAACGGTCACCCGACCACTGGAGCCTGCCGGAGTCACTTCTGAATTTCTGCTGCAGCGGAAGGGTTGTCTGTCCTGTCATGATCGGGACACGGTGCGAGGACTTTCAGCTTCCGCCGGAACGATTGCGGGATTGCATCCTGACCTGCGTGGCCGCAGCGAAGACCTGATCCCCCCTGCTCTGACTGCAGCTGGTGACCGGCTTCGTGACGAGGTGTTGCGGGATGCCGTTCAGGGAAAGCTCCCGGTGCGACTCCCGTGGCTGCTGGTACGGATGCCGCAGTTTCGCATGACAGAAGCGGAGTCACAGCGGCTGACACTGCTGCTGGCGGATGAGGATCGCATTCCGGATGCTGCCGACAGCGTTCGGGAGGAGCTTTTTGCCGGGATTGCAGACTGGGATGCCGAACCAGCCTCAGCGATTGAGCTTCTGGAAGGGAATCATCTGGCGGGCGCTGGCGGGTTCAACTGCATTGCCTGTCACAGTGCCGGCATGTATGCGCCGAAGAACGTAGCTCCCGGAACGCGGGGTTCCGATCTGATGCTGATGGGCAGCCGCATTCGTCCTCGCTATTTCCTGCGCTGGATGCGAAATCCGATCCGGATTCTGCGTGGTATTGAGATGCCAGCGATCCGCAAGGCGGCAAGTCACGAGCCACCTCAGACGCTGCAGCAGCAGTTTGTGGTACTGTGGAGAGCGTTGTCGAGTTCGGGATTTGTTCCGCCCACGGTCGTCAGTCGTTATGAGCAGACGGTCGCGGTCAGGGCCGGGGCGGAGCCACGCATCATTCGAGATGTGTTTCTGAGTGAAGGACAGAAGGCTGATCAGGCGACGGCACGAGCGATCGCAATCGGTTTTGGAAACGGTCTGAGTGTGTTGTTTGATCTGGATCAGGCGCAGTTGCTGTCTGTCGTTGCCGGAGAATTTGCCCGACAGCGTACTGAGGGGAAAAGCTGGTTCTGGGAGCTGGCTGGAGTACCGGTTCTGAAGACTGCAACTGCATTGCAAAGCCGTCTGCGAATTGATGGTTCGCGGGATCGCTACCTGAATCTGGTCGCCGACGAAAGTCGTACAGCAGAGCTGCTTGACTGGAAACGGGAGGCAGCCAGCGTTGTGTTTCGGCAGCGATTGTATTTTGGCAGTGTTTCGACGGCGGCAGACCGATCGCCACACGACGCGCGTACAGCATGGACCGGACCGAATGAACTGCAGCAGGTTGTGCTCGCAATCCGTTTTTCCGAGCGGACTCTGGACACCGAGCCGGGGCTGGCAGCAGAGATAACTCTGGAACAGTGTCCGCCGAATGCCACCCTGGAATTTCCGGCCTGGCAGATGGAGTCAGCGGGCGGCCTGCTTGCGGGGCACGAAGTGCGATGGCAGCAGTCGGTGAGTGATGGCAGGTTGTCGCTGCAACGTGGATCAACGACCAGCATGGAGATCTCTGTCGCTGGTGTTTCCGGGCTTCGCAGTTCTGCGGTGGCGGTTCCGGAACTGCCTGCTGCAGATCATGCTGTCGATTCGGTACCGGGCTTCCGGGGTGAGACACTGCCGCTGCCAGGACGAATCATGCCCACGGGAATGACGTGGCTGCCGGATGGTCGACTCGGAATTGCCTCACTCCGCGGGAGGGTCTGGATTGCATCTGACACTGATGGAAATGGTGTTCCGGACACAGCTCAGCTGTATGCAGAGGGATTTGCTTCACCCTATGGGATCCTGGCAGATGGAGCTGATCTGCTGCTCGCCACGAAACCCGAGGTTGTGCGTCTTTCCGATACTGACGGAGATGGTCGGGCAGACCAGTTCAGTGTTGTCGCTTCAGGCTGGGGATACAGTGGGGACTATCACGACTGGACGACAGGGCTGGTTCGCGATGCAGCGGGATCCTTGTATGTCGGTCTTGGCAGCGACTATTCGCAGAAGGGACGCGATCCTGAGAATGATCGCTGGCGTGGAGCAGTCCTGCGGATCAGTTCTGACGGAGCCATCGAGCCGCTGGCCTATTCGATGCGATTCCCGATGGGGCTGGCCTTTAACGACCGCGGGGATCTGTTCGCGACAGACAATCAGGGCGTGCAGAACACGTTCAATGAGCTGAATCATGTGCTGCAGGGGCGTCACTATGGAGTACCGTCGCGGCATGAAACGGTGCTGGATGTGGAGGCGGAGTCTGCCACAATTCAGATTCCGCATCCCTGGACCAGAAGCGTGAATGCTCTGACCTTCCTGCCGCAGGACTTCGCAGTGGCTCAGTTTGCCGGGCATGCGATCGGCTGCGAATATGATACGCAGTGTCTGATCCGGATGAGTTTTCAGGAGGTGGACGGGATCCTGCAGGGGGCATGTTATCGATTCAGCAGACCAGCTGCAGACGGGACCTCTGCAGATCTTCTGGGGCCGATCAGCTGCAATATTGGTCCCGACAATTCACTCTACATTGGTCATATTCGTGACAGCGGCTGGCAGGGAGCCGGGAATATCGGAGAGATTTCACGGCTGACTCCGCAGGGGGAGTTTCCCAACGGTATCTGTGAAATTCGCGCGGTTGCTGATGGTTTCGAAGTGGAGTTTCTGCATCCGTTACAGGCTGGACAGTATGGCACGGCGGACGACTGGGATATTCAGTCCTTGACTCGCGTCTGGAAGGGCAGCTATGCCACTCCGGATTCCGATCGGCAGAAAGTGACTCCGGAAGCCGTTTCGCTGCTGGCGGACGGTCGTACACTGCATCTGCGCACTCCGGCTCATCGTGCCGGTTACCTGTATGAATTTCGGGTGGTGCAGGCGGACGTCGAGGAAGCCCTGCTCTGGCCTGCGGAAGGATTCTACACCATGAAGCGAGTACCGCAGCCGTAGCTGATCTGAACTGTGCGGCTGTCCTGTTGCAGCTGCCGGAAGACGCGGTAATTGCTGCGGGTTGCAGACTGCTGGGTTTCAGACTGCTGCGTTTCTGCCGCAGGCCTCGAATGCTGCTCGATCAGGTGCGTGTATTGCCCGCCGAGTCGAGGGGTGCCGTCGTGGAGGCCGGAGGGGGCCGACTGCAGAATTCAAGGCATTCTGCCCCGGTGTGGTCAATGGCGTCAGCCATTCATGATGTGGCATCGGGACCGCCTATTGTTGCGAGCTGTTCGCGATGTCTTTTCAGATCCAGGTCATTGTCCAGCATGATGATTTTCTGCCAGATGGACCGGTTCAGGCTGGTTGTCAGCTGTTCGATGTCGTTCACGGCCTGCAGCACAACACTGTCTGATGAGGTCTGCGCGTAAAGTGCTGCCAGCTTGCCAACCAGCGAAAGCATCTCGCTGCAGTAGTCGAGATAACGCGTCAGCTGGAACGGATCAAGAATCCGTTTGGGAGATGAGGGGGTCTGCGTGGCCGCAGTGGCAAACATTGAGCTGGGGTCCTTGGTGAGCTGATGCATATCAACGACATGGGCGATCGAACGCAGTTCATGGATTGCCTGCAGCAGGCGATGGCGTTTGATGCGTGATTCCAGTGAAAGCAGCGAGTAGATCGCTGCTCCAAGCAGGATGATCACATTCGTGCCGGCGTCGATTTCCTCGAGCCCGAGTTCCTGGTGCAGTTTCACATGTTGCACTGCCTGCAGACCGCCCCATATTCCCAGCCCGATGACGCACGCCACTGCGATACGAATCCAGAGCAGTCGTTTTCCGGACCAGGAGATACGTTCCCGGGTTTCCCTGGCAAGGTTCTGCACTTCATGACAGACATTGCCAAGTCCGCTATCAGGAAAGCGTTCGTGGATTCGCTGCCGCAATGCCTGCAATGTCTCAATCGTGCAGTCTGCACTGAGTGATCGGTACATGTTCTGCCTTACAAAAAACTGCCCGCTGTACCCCGTGATTCGGCTGGACTCCTGAACTTTAGCAGAAATCTGACTGGGGGGGAGTTTCGCTGAGATCGAGTCCGAATGATTAGTTTCTATGCATTTTGCAAAAAGCATCAATGTGAACCGTTGTGTCGGTCCGATGAACAGACTGGGGATTCTTCAGTTTTCGGTGATTGGCGGTTGTAACCAATGTAAGGGTTGCAGCTGACCGAACTGAGGAACGGATCGAGGTTGAAGGGGCTAAGTCAACCTTGCCACTAGTGACCGACTGGCGTCGCGTTCTGCTGCCATGTTCGGGGGGGATACACGATGAAATTCCATGGACCCGCAGCGGTTCTTCTGGGCGGTTTGATGTTGTGTTCGAGTACTGGCTGTTCAATTGCCGGTGCCCTGTTTACCGACTTCCGACCCACCACTGCTCCACCGCTGAAATCATCTGATCGAATGCTGGTGATTGGCAAGGTCTTTGAGCAGCAGGGACGTACGGAACGTGCTCGGGCACTTTACCGGGCAGCGCTCAGGCAGAATCCGACTGACGCTGAGGCGCGGCGTCTGCTGGCCGGCCTCGGACCTGCTCCTCAGCCGGCTGGTTCTTCACCGGCAGCGCGGACCGGACAGCAGGTGCTGGTTGCGGATACGAAGGCAACGCCGCCGCAAGAGCATGTCAGCCCCGGGCAGCTGACGGCGAATCTTCCCGGTGCAGGAGCGGCAGTGGGAGAGGAGACGGTGGCAGCTGAGCCGGAATCGACTCCGGCCCAGCCAGCGAGCTTCACCAGGGCTGAATCAGGACCGCAGGCTGAGAAAGCTGCCGTCACTGACATTCCGGTTGTACTCCCTGAGACAGAGTCAGCTGAACCAGAGGCTGAAATTGCTCCGCTGGAACTCACGTTCCCGGAACCGGTTCATGTTGAATCCGCTGCACAACCTGCAGCACCCGCCGCTGCTGAGCTGCTGGAGCTGTCTGGTGTATTTGCTGCAGACGCAGAAGAGCAGGCGGGGGTTGAGATCATCGAAGTGGCGGCTGACGTGGCGGCTGCAGAAGCAGCGTTGTTTGCGGCCCCTGCTGCGGTCACTGGTGTGGCGGTGGAGGAGCCTGCTGCCGATACCGAACTCGTCTTTCCTGACCTGACAGACACAGTACCGACCGCACCAGCTGCGGCGGTTGAGGAATCAGTGCCCGAGGCTGAAGTGCCTGCTGCGGAGACGACGCAGAGCAGCACAGAGGCAGTGAATCTGGTTCTGACTCTGTCGGAGTCCCCGGATGAACACAGTGAGCAGCTGGTTGAGGTTCTGCTGACAAGCGAGAGCATGGAAGCTCGTTGCCTTGCGGCCGCACTGCTGGGCGAATGTTCGCAGGATGACTATCGGGTCGGCGATGCTCTGCAGCAGGTTGCTGAAACAACTGAGGACGAGAGTCTGCTGCTGGCAGCCGCTGACTCTCAGTTGCATCGTCGCGAGCTGGGTGCCGCTGTGGCTCGACGTCTGATCGGGATGCTGCCTGACAGCGTCCCTGCTGTTCAGGTTCAGCTGATCACCATGCTGCGAAACTTCCGGAACACGGAATGTGATGGAGAGAGTAATGCAGCCTTGCGATCGATGCTGACGGCGGCGGATGAGCAGGTGCGTACAACAGTTGTTCTCACTCTTGCTGACTTCAGCAGTTCGACTGCGGAGTGCATGGAGCAGATTCGGGATATTGAAGCGAACGATCCAAGTGAAATGGTTCGAAGTGCAGCAGGGATTTCTCTGGCTCGCATGGAGAGCTCTGCAGCTCAGAGTCGGTAGTGACCGCTGTCTGAGACGGGGGGCTGGCGGGTCCGTCGGCATTCTGAGTTTCGAAAGAATTCAGCTGCAGCAATACGCTGTGAAAACAAGGATGGGAGAACAGTTCAATGGTCAGGCGATCAGCAAAAGCACTGCTGGCTCTGATGTTCCTTTCAGCTGCGGGCTGTAGTGCGATCAACGACTACTGTCTGAAGACGGAGACGGGGCTGAGGAACTCAATCCTGGCGCAGAAAGCCTGGGGCGAGTGGTCATGGTGTTACGACGACCTTGATCGTCCCTGGGACTTTGCTCAGGGGTTCAAGGCAGGCTACCGGGATATTCTGGGTGGTGGCAGCGGTTGTCAGCCGACACTTCCGCCGCGGGACTACTGGAAGCCAGCCTATGAAACTCCGGCCGGTCGCCAGCGAATTGAGGCGTGGTTTGACGGGTTTTCACACGGGGCTCTGGCAGCCCAGCAGGATGGCATGTCGGGAATGGGCGAGCTGCCGATTTCTCCCACAGCACGGCACAACCTGATGTCGGCACGCTCCACTGTGAATCCCGACTGCTTCGACAGCGAAAGGCCGGCACCATCTCCGCAGGGAGCAATGCTGCCAGCACCTGATCGCGGGCCTGGAGCGGGTATCGTCGATACTCCGGAGAACGTCGAGATTCCGACAATTCCGGAGTTTCCGTCAAAGCCGACCAACTCGGCGAATGCGAAGGATTACGACGGCAACTGAGTTCGCTGTGGCTGTCGGTCAGCACGCTGACCGTGTGACCAACTGAGATCAAAATCATCACGGAACGAAGTGTTCCGGCTGAGATACTGAACAGAGGAGTAAGCAATGTCCATTTCAGCTGCACGAGGGGGCAGGTGCAACAGACGGACCCGGAGCGGCAGAACGATTCTGTCGGCGGCGGTTACCCTGTGCTGCCTGCTGCAGACGGGATGCATGCGGGACCGCTACATCGATGCGATTCCAATTGCACGTGTCCCTCGTGAAATCCTGAAGGTTCCGCGACGAGATGACCTCAAGGAGATCTCACTGCTGCGACTGCGTCAGGATACTCCGGAAAACTACATGCTTGGCCCCGGAGATACAGTCGGTGTCTGGGTTCGTGGTGTGCATGGGACCGACGATGAGTCTCCGCCGATCTACTATCCGGAGGATGGAAATCGTCCACCGGCAGTCGGTGTGCCCTATCCGGTTCGTGAGGACGGTACCATCAGCCTGCCGATTATTGATCCGATCAATGTGGAAGGCATGTCGCTGGTGGAAGCGACAAACGCCATTCGCATGGCCTACATCTATCCGGAGCCGATCATCCGCGAGGGTGAGGAGAGTGTGACCGTCACGCTGATCAGGCAGCGCAAGACCCGTGTGATGGTGATTCGTGAAGAGGCCGGTGGGGTGGAAGGTGTTTCCAAGCGAGGAACCGGTCAGATTGTTGATCTGCCTGCCTACGAAAACGACGTGCTGCGAGCATTGTCGATGACAGGCGGTCTTCCCGGTACCGATGCGAAGAATGAGATCCTGATTTACCGCGGTTTGTATGAGGCCGGCGTGGATGCTGACTCCGTGCTGTCTCAGATCTGTGAGGACGACTGCGAGGATAACTGCTTCTGCAATGAGGCACCTCTGCCGGATCCTCCCAGTGTGACAAGGATTCCACTGCGATATAACCCGGCTGCTCCGCCGCAATTTGATCAGCAGGATGTGATCCTGGAAGATGGTGATATTGTAATCATCCGCAGCCGTGAGCGTGAGACATTCTACACCGCCGGTGTACTGGGCGGTGGTGAATACCAGCTGCCGCGAGACAAGGACCTGGATATCCTTGGTGCAATCGCCATGGTCAGCGGACCGCTTGGTGAAACGGGTACGGGAGTTGGTGCGCTCAGCGGCGGTGGCGGGCGAGGCGGTTTTGGTGGTGGCGGTCGCGGTGGTCAGCAGCAATTCTGCCAGCCGACCGATGCCATTGTGATTCGCGAACTGCCCTGTGGCAGCCAGATCAGCATGCGTGTCAATCTGAACCGGGCACTTCAGAATCCTCGCGAGCGAATCATTATTCAGCCGGGTGACGTAATCGTCGTTCGCTATACACTTGGCGAAGAAATCGGCAACGTTCTGCTGAATCTGTTCCAGTTCAACTTCCTGTGGGGGCTTGGCGGCAATGCCTTCAACTGACCCTGCAGCGGTTCTGGTGCAACTCTGAAATGCAAAGGGCACTGGTGATTCTTCACCAGTGCCCTGCTGCATTTTCGGTGCTCAGAGTCAACGAGCTCTATTCAACAGAGATTTCCACTGGCAGCGGAACCGCGGACTCAGCGGCTGTCCTGAACAGTTCCTCCTCCGCTGTCGCTTCGGAGTGCTCAACAGTATCAGCTGCGGAGTCTTCCGCAACACGGCTGTCGACGCGGCGTTGCAGGATGACTCGAGCCGCTTCGCGAATTTCGTCATCACCGAGGCGGCGGAGGCTGCTGATATGAGTCAGCGGCTGCATGACGCTGGAGACACGCTTGAGCGCCGTCTCCATCATGGCAATCTCAATCAGGGTGCGACGCAGCGTTTCCAGCGAGGCGATGTGCCGTCCGGCTTCGCCCTGGAATTCCTCGAGGATTTCGAGGTTCTGGATTGCTGTGGAAACTTCCTTTGTCGCGGTGGCCAGATCCTGCTGGATGGAATTCAGTCCGTCAAGATTCTGCTGCGCCATACGGACAGCTTCAGTACGCTTTTCCAGTGACTGATTCATATCCAGCATTGCCTGCAGGTTATGATCAGCAGTTTCGATCATGCTGCTGGCATCGATTGCATGCTGACGCAGTGCCACCAGTTGCTGCAGGCTTTCTTCTGCAGCATCAATCTGCTGGCTGGATTCAGCCACACGATCGCGGAACGCCAGGAACTGGTCGAATCGGGCGGCAGCTTCTGCAACGCTGCTGCCAGCGTCGATGGCTTCGTCCCGAAGATCAGACAATGCCGCAATGCTTTCACTGGCGGCTTCGTAATTTCCCGCGGCGGCGATCAGTCGGTTCTGCAGTGCGACGATTCCGTCCAGAGAGGATTCCGCTACCTCAGTTGAACTGGTTCCATTGATGATTTCCTCGCGGAGGGCGTTCAGTCGAACCAGCTCATCGGCTGCGAGATTCGTCTGCTGCTGCGTGCTGACCAGCGACTGCTGAACTTCCGAAATTCGCTGCAGCGACTGCATCGCCTGCTCAGAGTTTTCTCCTTCCGCGGTGATGTTCTCGCGGAGTGTTCGAATGCGGCTGAGGCCCTGCTGGACGGATCGCAGATCGCTTGACTGCTGCTGCAGATCTGCCAGCAGATTGTTGGCCTTACCTGCAGTATCCCGTTCAGCAACCAGACGGTGGATATCACGGCCGGAGGAGTTCATGAGAGATTCCAGCTGATCCATGCGTCCGCTGAGCGGTCCGAAGAACAGCAGTTGCACGCCGAACACGGCAGTTGCTGTGCCGGACAGGACCTTGAACCAGAAAATTCCAGAATCCTCGCCGGAGTCTTTCTGATGCGATGTGAAGGTGTCTCGATTACTCAAGGTTCCGCTCCTGCTTTCAGTTGCACTGCCCGGAACAGTTGCTGTTGCTGATCTGCAGCCTGTACCGAGATACCGGCCACTGGTCTGATTACAGACCGGTGGCCAGCGAAGAATCTCATCGCCGGGGCACATTCTCCCGACTGTGCCTCTCCACTCAGAGACATCGACACTTCCTCGACCGGCAGTTTCTGCCGTTTTGTTAATGTTGCGAGGAAACGGCTGGATGACGGTCGCGGAGCCCTGTTGCACAGAATTTGTCGCTTTGGTCAGGCTTTATGAGGCGACCGAGTGAACAGGAAGCACCGTCGGGGGGCTCGATAGCAGCTTCACCTGTTGGGAGGATGAGGCAGATCGTGCGCACTGCAGGTGCCGGGTCAGAGTGGGTTTTCCGGGAATGGCAGTGGGCGTCCCGGATGTTCAGGGAGGCCTTCACGAAAATGACGGCGACAGACGGAAACATAAGATTCATTACCACCGATGCAGATCTGCTCACCCGAACGAATCGGACGACCGTCCGAGTCCAGTCTGAGCACGCGGGTGGCACGGCGTCCACAGTGGCAGATCGCCTTGATCTCGGAGATGACATCTGCCCAGGCCAGCAGGTACTGACTGCCCTCAAACAGATTGCCCTGAAAATCGGTTCGCAGCCCGTAGGTAAGTACCGGAATCCCCGCCAGATCGACGACTTCGCCGAGTTGTCGCACCTGGTTTTGTGTCAGGAACTGGGCTTCATCCACAAAGACGCAGGCGACCGGCGAGCGAGCGTGTTCGTTTTCGACAAGTGACAGGAGCTGATCGTGGGGAGCAAACGCGATGGCTTCAGCCCGGAGTCCAATCCGCGAACTGATGATTCCCACACTGTCTCGCGTATCCACCAGTGGCGTCAGCAGCAGCGGACGCATGCCCCGTTCACGATAATTCCAGGCCGCCTGGAGGAGCGTTGAGGACTTTCCTGCATTCATGGCCGAGTAGTAAAAGTAGAGACTGGCCATGCATCAATCCGCTGTAAATTCACCGTTGAGGGTGGCGACCAGCTTGCGGGCTCCACCGTGATTGCGGTGTTCGCAGAGATAGATCCCCTGCCAGACTCCGGTGAGCAGACGACCCTGTCCGACGGGAATGGAGATGGATGCACCGGTGAGCGTCGCCTTGACGTGGGCCGGCATGTCGTCAGGTCCCTCACAGGTGTGATCCCATGGCCAGTTTTCAGGCACCAGACGATTCAGTGCCATGGTCATGTCCACAGTGACATCCGGATCGGCATTTTCATTGATCGTCAGCGAAGCCGATGTGTGGCAGATAAACAGATGCAGCAGTCCGACGTGACAGTCGCGAAGTTCGGGAATTGCCTGCAGGACTTCACCTGTGACAAGGTGACATCCACGCGGATGCGGCTGCAGACGAAATTCCTTCTGGATCCAGCGAGTCGTCATGTCAAAGTGCCTTCCATGGCTGCGATGCGGGCGAACAGGAGCGTTGTTTCCGCGCCAGCAGAGTCGAGATCAGTCTTCCGGGAGAGCATTTTCCGGAGCCGCATCTTCCGGGACAGCAGGGGCCGGCTCCGAGGCAGATTCCGCGCGAGCAGAGTCTGCGGTGATCGCGGATTCCTGCTGCTCAGTATTTTTCTGCGGGAATGGTCGTTCACCCAGAATCTCGGCCACTCGGTCCCGCTCCAGATCCTCGTCTGCCAGCAGTGCCTTTACGAGAGCATTCATCTGCTGCCGGTACTGCTGCAGCAGTTCGATGGCGGTGGCCTCCGATTCCTTGATGATTCGCTGGACTTCGATGTCGATCTGGCGAGCTGTTTCCTCGCTGAATTCCCGGTAGGTATGCATTTCCTTACCGAGGAACGGGTGTTCCTCTGACTGGCGGAACGAGACCGGGCCGATCAGTTCCGACATTCCCCAGTGAGCGACCATCCGGCGTGCGAGCTGTGTGGCCTGTTCAATATCTCCCTGAGCACCAGCGGAGTATTCATCGTAGATCATCTTTTCAGCAGCTCGACCACCCATCGTCATGACGATGCGGGCGCGAAGTCGCTTTTCGCCGAGGTTGTGGATTTCGCTTTCAGGCATCAGTTGTGTCACGCCGAGTGAACGGCCGCGCGGGACGATGGAGACCTTGTGAACAGGGTCCATTCCTTCCTGAGCCCATGCAAGTACGGCGTGACCGGCTTCGTGCCACGCAGTCAGTTCCTTTTCAGCCCGTTCCATGTTTTCTTCACGAGGAACGCCCATCGTCACCAGATCCTGAGCGTAAAGGAAATCTGACATGTTGACTTTGCGGCGATCTTCTCTGGCAGCTTTCAGTGCCGATTCATTCACCAGTTTTTCGAGTTCGGCACCGCTGTATCCCATTGTTGTTCTGGCGAGTGCTTCAAGGTCCACGGATTCATCCAGCGGAACTCGTTTGGTGTGGACCTTGAGGATGCCAAGTCGTCCATCGCGTGCCGGAAGATCGACGGTCACGTGGCGATCGAAACGCCCGGGGCGGAGTAGTGCCGGGTCAAGCACGTCATGACGATTCGTTGCCGCCAGCACGATGACTGTTTCGCCCTGATCAAATCCATCCATTTCGCTGAGGATCTGATTCAGGGTCTGCTCGCGCTCATCATGGCCCCCGCCAACGCCGGCTCCACGAACTCGACCAACGGCATCGATCTCATCGATGAAGACAATACAGGGAGCCGCAGCGCGTGCGGTACGGAACAGATCCCGTACTCGAGTTGCTCCCACGCCGACAAACATCTGAATGAATTCAGAACCGTTGATTGAGAAATAAGGGACGTCTGCTTCACCGGCGGTAGCGCGAGCGAGCAATGTCTTGCCGGTTCCCGGTGGCCCCACAAGCAGCACGCCCTTGGGGATCTTTGCACCAATTCTCGTAAATCGCTGCGGGTTCCGCAGGAACTCCACAACTTCCTGCAGGTCCTGTTTGGCTGCCTTGAGTCCGGCGACGTCATCAAACGTTGATGATTTTTCGTCCTTTTCGAAGCGTTTGGCGGGGCTGCGCACAAAGCTCCCCATCATGCCGCCTGCTCCGAACGGGTCCTGTGAGCGACGCATCATTGTCCACATCAGGAAGACAAAGACGAGCGGCATCAGGATCCAGATCAGCAGATCACCGAAGCCCATTACGGAAACCGGATTGGCTACAACAGCAACATTGTGATCGGAGAGCTGCTGCAGCAGATCCTTCTGACCGGCGACCTGCGGTGGCAGGACTGTATTGAATGTCGGGGCGAGGTTCCCCGGCGGGCCATCGTCTGCGGGTTGAGGCGTCTCGATCCAGCGACCGGTGAGCAGTTCGCCGTGGAACTCAACGCTTCTGACGTTGTCGTTCCTGATCTGCTCGACGAAGAATGAGTAGGGGACAGTTGTACCAAAGTTGGAAGGCGATGTGCTCCATGCCATCACGGAGATGATTGCCAGGACTGCCAGCATGATCAGCGTCATTGAGCTGAAATTCATTCTGCGTGGTTCACCACCAGGTGGTTCAGAATTCTGCTGGCGAGGTGACTTTTCCGGGTTCTCACTCATAAACAACTTGTTCCGTTCGTTGTCTCACTGGGATCGCGGCGACACACTTCCTGTTGTCGATCGTCGGGGCAGTTGGCCGATTCTGAAGCTTCACAGACCAGAGGTTATCAGTGCACTGCTGCAGCTGCAATTCCTGGAATTCCTATTTCAGGGGACAGAAAAAGCGCAGCAGACACTGACACGACAAAAGCAGTCTGAGAGCATTGCGGGTGTGTCCGACCTTTCATGAATTCTAGTTCAATTTGTCTGTGGCATGCTCAACAAAACATAAGTGTCACCGTCGAACACGCAAAAACTTCTGTTTGCGCTACAGACTTCAGTTGCCAGACAGGGGAATTCTCGCAGGCAGATCACTCTGTTGGCCTGAGCTTTGCCAAAATCGTGCAAATCGGCGATTTCAGGTTTGCAGTTCATGGTGTCTGCGACTGGCTGCAGCCTGCCGGCATGGGACCGATGCATCCGTCGTTCCGGGCCGACCGGTGAGTCAGAATTGTGAGTTTCCCACCGGTCACACTTCTTCCACGGCAGGTTCCGTTACAGAAACTGGCAGCAAATGAACTGGTACTCCATCAGACTGAATGCGGCCTGGCAGTTACAGCAGTCGGCTGATGCTTCCGCAGCGGACACCGGCCGAGTGCACCTTCCACAGATGGTGGAGGCAGGTCTGGTGCGGGGATTTCACCGGCCAGCGAACGTTCAGGCGGAGACGCCAGTGCGACTGAGGCTGCTGATTCTCGGCGATCCGCCAAAGGTGGAACTGAATGACACTGAGATCATTCCTGCTGATTCGGGGCTGCTCACGGTCAATGGAAAGGATGGCGTGACGGAACTGTTGTTTCCGCTGCAGACGCTGGCCTCGTTCAATCGGTTGCGGGTCACGGCAGCGGACGGAGGCGGCTGTGAACTTGTGGAAGCGATGCTGCAGATGTCAGAAGGCTGATTCCTGCAGCTGATGACCGTGCTTTCGGAATTCCTGTTCAGCGGTGGTGCGGGTGACTTCCCGGAATCGACTGTCTATCATGTTCGGAGGCAGACAGCGGCAGTCGAGCGGCGACTCCGGGCGAGCGGCGACTCCGGGCGAGCGGCGACTCCGGGGCCATTGCTTCAGGTCAGCTGCAGGTCCGGCACGGATGCATTGCTGGCTGCTTTTCAGGAATCATCTGCAGTGGCAGGTCTGACGCAGGAGAC
>JALQUR010000540.1 GCA_023260695.1 Planctomycetaceae bacterium | reverse complement strand
CAGAGATGTGTACAACCGACTTCTTGAGGCCGGAATTCACACCGACTGGCGCGAACCGAATGTCATCCGAGCCGCACCGGTGCCACTCTACAACACATTCAGTGAAATCGCCCACTTCGCTCAAAGCCTCGCGCGGATACTTCAGCCTTAAGCCGCGGCTAACCCGCGGCTCCGAAAGATGGTGAATTCCGCAGTTCCACTGCAAATCTGAGCGACCTTACTGCCGGTACTTCTTCAGCCGGCTGCTGCGCTGTCTCCGCCAGTTTCTGTGGTCATCCCACAAGGAATCCCACAAGGACATTCAAAAATCGTCAGCCTAGCGTTAAAAGAAGAAGCACGATCCCTACGAAGAACAATAACGCGCCACCGATGAGTACCTTCGCAGGCCCGTCCAGCGTATTGTGATCCGCATAGCCCTCCGGAGCTGCAAGCATTCGCAACCCAACCAGGATGTTAAGCAGCGGGACAAAAAGGCCCAGCAACCACAAAGCGCTGTAACCAAGATTCTGCAGACGCTTAGCACCCACAAACAAATGTGCAATCAGCCCACCAAGCACTAACATCAACCCAAGCCCATCGCCAAGAACAACAGCAGCCAGCAACACATTCTGCACAAATGCGATCAGAATCGAATATCCAACATACGGTGCCCGTCGCAGGCCACCATAGCTCCTCAACTCTATCTCTGGAGCTGCCGAGAACTCCGGCACCGCAAAGGGATTCTGCTCGCTCATCCTGTTATCCTTGTCCGCTGCTGATCTGAAAAGTACATGAGTCGATTTTTGTAGCCTTCCGCAGTCCGTTTTACAACGAACGCAGATTTCCTTCCAGCTGCACAATGCCTGAATGACTCCATCAGCGTGGTTCCATCACAACCGATCCACACAGAATTCAGTCGCTTCTTTCTCTGTCCGACCGACACTCCAAAATCAGCACTCTGCAAAACACCAATCGCCGCAGGCACGCCCATGAATTTCGCTATGAAGATTACGCAATCAATTCTCTGCTGCTGCCTGCCGCTGATTCTGCCATACACCTCGCTCTGGGCGCAGGACAACCAGAACGAACTCAGTGATGGAGTTCGGGAAACCGCCGTACTCGGCAGTGACATCGTGACTCTCCGAAATAATCGCACTTCGCAACCCAATATCCTCTGGATTACGGTGGAAGACATGAGCCCCACGCTGGGCTGCTACGACGATCAGTTCGCCCACACCCCCAACCTCGATGCTCTCGCAAAGCAAAGCATCGTCTACACAAACGCATTTGCTGTCTCCCCTGTCTGCTCACCTTCACGTTCAACACTCATCACCGGAATGTACAACGCCACGATGGGAACCCATCAGATGCGTTCTGAAAATCGTCTGCCCGCAGGTGTCCGCGGCTTCCCCACACGACTTCGCAACGCCGGCTACTATGCAACCAATAACGTGAAAACGGATTACAACTGCAGTGATGCCGCCCGACTCATCGAAGAGTCCTGGGATGCCTCCTCAGCTACCGCCCACTGGCGAAATCGACCGCCGAAAAAACCATTCCTCGCTGTCTTCAACGACATGACCACGCATCAGTCACGAACCATGGTCTGGCCGTATGCCACGTTTCAACATCACATCCAGTCCCAGCTGTCAGTGCAGCAGATCAGCAACCCCGCAGATGTTCCCTTGCCGGCTTACTACCCCGACACACCCGCCATCCGTCGCACAGTCGCTCGGTACTACGACTGCGTCACTGTGATGGATCGCAACGTTGGCAAACTGATCGAACAGCTGGAATCAGACGGACTGGCCGACAATACAATCGTGTTCTTTTACTCCGATCACGGATCCGGCCTCCCCCGTCACAAGCGACTGCTCTTTGATTCCGGGATGCGCGTCGCGCTGATGGTACGCTTCCCGGAAAAGCTCCGGCACCTGGCCCCGGCCGCACCCGGAACCACAATCGATCGACCCGTCAGCTTCGTCGACTTTGCTCCGACGCTGCTGAACCTCTGCGGTCAGGAAATCCCCGATTACATGCAGCGACTGCAGCAGGGCCACCGCTCCTCATAGCCTCTTGGACACATTGTTCATATGCTGAGTCCTGAGCAAATAGGAAAGACGCGCCAAAATAGAGAAATATTGAGGAAAGTATCTTTTTCATTCATGAAAAATATCGTATTTATGATTGCCTGAAAACATTCTTTTTTGTATCTGGGCAGGTACAG
>JALQUR010000413.1 GCA_023260695.1 Planctomycetaceae bacterium | reverse complement strand
AAGGCTAGCCCTTTCCACCACACTCGGGCGCTGTTCCAGCATTCCCTGTGATGATCTTATTCCTGGATCGCAACTTCATCACCTGCGGGAATTCAAATCCGAAATCGTCCGCAGCCATGAACAGAGTCCGCAACTGTATTGAATTCATGGTTGGTGTAAGTTAACAGACGAAGGAGATCCGAGCTGACGGCGCACTGAAGCAGCTGTTCCAGTGGACACTTGTACGGCCCCCATGAACAAGCGGCGACATGATATGGAAACCAGGTTACGATGGGCGAAAATCAGGCAGCGCAGTCTGCGATATGCAGTCAGTCTGATCTCGACGTCGACTGACGCCTGCTCCGCAACTTAGCCTCTGAAGGGTGCGTTCATTGATGGTAGCTGGTGATGAAAGTCAGAATATCAGTCTGACCAGTGAGTTCTTTGCTGAACCAGTAGGCTATGTCTGCCAACTGGGCCGTGAACGCCCGGTGCTCTTCGCGGCCTCGGTCTTACTGGGGATGCTCCTCAGTGTCATGGCTGTGCGCGATCAGACTCACGTCGCGGGCGTGGATCTTCGTCTGACGTCTATTCCTGCCGGGACTGACGGACGCAATGAAATCAAATCTCTCCAGGGAGAACTCCAGTATTTATGGGCCACGGATCCGAAGAATTCCGGCAGACTGAGCGTAGAGTCTCTGCCGATCCCCGGGGTTCGTGTCCAGCTCACCGCGGATGAGACAGCGGGCGACAGCCTGCAGAATCTGCTGCGGGCGATGCAGGAACTGTATACCGAACGGCAAACAACCCATGCGGCAGAACTGAAGTCATCCATTCGGAGTTTTTTTGAGCTGGTCGGCCAGATTCAGTCTGAATGCGGGGTCACCATCGCAGATGTCAATCTGCAGGCTGATATCGTTCACGATGTCCAGCCCGGTGCATTCCCGGTCATGGATTCATCGCTGTTCACCGATCCGCTTTACAGTGTGTATCGAACTGCCTGCTCGGCCATGCGTACAGACATTCTCAGGACGCCACCTTCCGATTCAGATACGCGTCAGCGCAAACTGAAGCTCATCGCTGACTTTACAATCGCTTACCAGCACTATCGCAATCGTCTGCTGCAGAATAAATGGGATGCGTATGCTGAACCGCCAGCTGAGCCCATCTCCGTTGAACGAGTCACGATGCTGGAACAGTTCCGCCTGCCAGCAATGCAGGGTGCCTTCTGGGGAACCCTGGCGGGCTTGTCCCTGGCTTTCGTCCTGCGGTTGCTCAGAAAAAACTGAACAAACCACCCCGTCCCGACTGCGTCTGACTCGTTGTCATCGCCGGCACAGCGTTGCCCCAGCTTCGCTTCAGCGACCGCACGATCTCGGCAACCAGCAAGGCTGGCTCAGAGATTTCTGATGCTGCAGCACTGCACGCAGAAGCAGGGCAGAAACAACCCACCGCGACAGCACTCGCGCGAGCAACGAACCAGGAATAGCACCCCATGCAGCCATGGGCGAACTCAGGATCACGGCAGAATCAGAATCAGGCCTGTCAGCACCGCCGCTTCCATGACCGTAGCTTCTTCATTAAACGGGATCTGATACAGCTTCTTCGGAGCGTACTCACCGGGGCGATAGTAGCCGAGCGAGTACTGCCGGGAATTGACCGGGTGAATCGCCATCTGATAAGGCAATCCAAACAGTTGCCCTGCGAATCGGGCGGTCGACACAAACGGCTGGACCATCGGCGAATAGGTATGCCCGTATCGTTCCAGCGCAGGATCTTCAAAATACAGCGGGTAATGATAGAAATTCGTTGGTGCCCACTGCAGGACAGTCGGAGTCACCTTCCGCGCCACGTACTCCCCGGCATTCAGTCCCGTCGCGAAATCCTCCGGCAGCTGCTCCGGCGGAATATCCTTCAACGCATAACTCAGCGATGGCTGAATGGAACGAATGTCTGTCTTCAGTCGGCTGGATGTTGCACTCGATGCTTCATCTGAAGTCTCAACGGCACGGTCAACTGTTGCCGAAACCCTCGCGATAATCGGCTTCTGATCAAACGTATCAATCGCCTGCGGAGGAGGAATCTCCAGCAGATGCGGCTCCATGATCTCATCCAGCGGCTTGTTCAGAAATAGAGAACCCGTTCGCTGCACACGAGCATTTTCGCGTTCCCAGAACTCTCTGGAATCCCCGAACGAAAGCCAGTCCCGTAGTTCATTCATCCGCAGTTCCGGCTCCTGCTGAGACTGCTCAGCAGCGGATGCCTTCGGCTCAGCCGCCAATGCCTTCGGCTCATCCGCATGAACTGCGGTGGAGCAGGCTGTGGCAGCCAGCAGCAGTGCCAGGACCCTAGTCCTTGCTGCCACTTTCCACGGAGTAATTTGGAGCTTCCTGAGTGATAGCGATGTCATGCGGATGATTCTCCCGGACTGAAGCCGCGGAAATCTCGATAAAGCGAGCCTTCTCACGGAGCTCACGGACAGACGACGCGCCGACATATCCCATGCCGGATCGCAATCCACCCGTCAGCTGATACATCAGCGGCTGCAGGGCTCCTTTGTAGGGAACGCGACCTTCCACTCCCTCCGGAACCAGTTTGGTCTGGTCACCGGAATCGTGTCCCTGCCGGTAGCGTTCGCTGCTTCCTTTCACCATTGCTCCCAGCGAACCCATACCACGGTAACGCTTGAAGCTTCTGCCTTGAAACAGAATCATCTCGCCGGGACTCTCATCCACACCGGCCAGCAGGCCCCCGACCATCACAGTCTGAGCTCCGGCTGCAAG
>JALQUR010000380.1 GCA_023260695.1 Planctomycetaceae bacterium | reverse complement strand
TGAACATGATTCCATTGCGTCCGGTGTCGCTGATGGTCATGCGAACGCCATTCTCGAACAGCAACTCTGAAGAGAAATCAATCGGGACGTTGTAACCGTCAGGGGTCTCGGGAAATACTCCGGTTCCCCGAATCTCCACGGGGAGAGAATTGATCCCCCAGTTTGCGATGTCCACGTGATGTGCCCCCCAGTCGGTCATCTGTCCGCCCGAGTATTCGGACCACCAGCGGAAGGTGTAATGCGATCGTTCGGCGAGATAGGGAACATCCGGTGTCTGTCCCTGCCAGAGATTCCAGTTGAAGTGCTTTGGCACGGGCGTTTTTTCAAAGGGGCCGCCGACAACATTCTTGCCGAGTACGACTTCCACACTCTCCAGTCTCCCGATGCGACCGCCACGAACCAGTTCCACCGCCAGCCGGAAACGCTGGTCACTGCGCTGCCAGGAGCCAACCTGTACGACCCGATCCGTTTCTGCAACGGCTTTGCGAATGACATGCCCTTCACTGAGTGTGAGCGTGAGGGGTTTTTCGCAGTAAACGTCCTTGCCGGCGCGGCAGGCATCGATGAGCATCTTTGAGTGCCAGTGGTCGGGGGTACCGATGAGCACAACATCCACGGCAGGGTTCTTCAGCAGGTCACGGTAATCCTCAGAGATCTTCGGTGTGCTGCCGAAGGCCGCCCGAGCCTGTTCACGGACATGACGATCCACATCGCAGAGTGCCACGATGTCACCGTGCTCTCGCGCCTTCTCTGTAATGACAGAACCCTGATAACGCAGGCCGATGGCCCCGATGCCGGGCCGTTCAACACTCCAGCGGGACGGACGTGCCTGAGCCATGTTGAAAGTGACGGGCCATACGGCGGCTGCCGCCGCTGCTCCTTTCAGCATGCTGCGGCGACTGTGGGTCCGGTTTCCCGGAGAGGTGTGCTCCGTCATGAATCTGATTCCTTTGGTGCGGACTGGCGTGTGATCAGCGCAGTGTTTCGGATCGGGTGCAGCAAGGCAAGCCGGCACCAGGGAATTTCAGGGGGATCTGAGCGAAGGGCTTCAGTTCTGCACAGTCTGAGCAGCAGATTCCGGAAACGTGCGAATGGTCGTCAGCACGGTCTTTCTCTGGGTCACTGCTTCGCCGTCGGCAGTGCTGGCCTGAATCGTCAGGTGCCGTGTGAGTTCGACCTCGGTGGGCAGCCCGGTTCTGCGATCCACAATGCAGTGTCCGAGACTGCGTCCGCTGGACACCCGCAGTCTGCCGTTTCCGTCCATTGACGTTGCTTCACCGGATGCGATTCGTCCGGTAATCTCAATGCGGGCAGTTTCGCTGTCGATGTCCGTCAGTGTGCAGGTGGATTTCAGGTACACCGGAATCGGGTGCATCAGCCTGCGTTCCCGTGTCCAGATGTCGCCCTGCATGACCATTGCGGCATTTTCGGTATCGACCGTTCCGTCATACGGCAGCAGGCCGATGGAGTCGTCGATGAAGTTGGCGACCCCGTCATCGCCGAAGCGGTTGCTGAGTTCGCTCAGCAGTGTTTCCCGCCGTTCCATTGGAACTCGGGCAACACAGCGTTCCAGAAATTCCTTGTACCCGATCAGGTCCTGTATCGTGTTGTCAGGATTCAGGCGGAATGAGAAACCGTTGTTGATCATGCCGGCATAAGGGATTGCTTCCCAGGGAACATTGTCCTGCTGCTTCATGGAATCGTAGCGCAGACGACGGCCATCGATGTCGTGTTCGTAGATCACGCGTGAATAGCGAACTCCCAGCTGAATTCCGTCTGCAGAGACTTCCTCGACCGTGATCGCGAGTGTGAGCTGCAGTGCCGTTTCTGCTGCCAGCGGGTTGCTGGAGGATTCCTGAATCAGACCCTGACGTACCGTCTTGATCAGAGGAAAGCGATCTCCGACCTGCAGGTTCAGCTGCAGCCGTTCACCCTGCGGCCGACGGAAGATATCGGTATTGGCCGCTACCTGCTGAATCTGTGCGGCGGATTCTGACGGTACAGCTTCGGGAGCAGCCTGCGGACGGCCAAGTCGAATCTTCGGTTGCTGCTGCTGCTGTGCTGTTGATTTACCTGTAGCGGATGCCTCCTGCGGCTGCTCCAGCAGTTCGTTGAAGAACGCATCTTCGGGCGACCCTTCATTCAGAGCGGTATTCTCGCTCTGTCCGCAGCCGACGAACAGGCAGCAGGCAAGAAACAGGTTCAGCGGAAGAATCAGAGCTGGCGGACGAATGACCATCAGAGTTGCTTCCATGCAGTTCTGCGGCGGCTGAGGCGAAGTTGCCCGGGGACACGACCGCTGAGCGTATCACTTCACGGCGGCAGTGGTAAAGGTGCAGCCGCTGACCTCAGACGATTGTCGCGTGTCGATTGACTTTCACAGGCACAAGCGGGGCACGAGAGAGTGCTGCAGCGGCAGATTCTGCCATTGTCAGGACTGAACGGTCAGAAACGCACAGGAGCTGAAATGCTGAGTCGGCCAGGGTCACTTTGAGAAGGGCCCCTTGCCCAGTAACGGCTGGTCTGCAAATCCCGCTGCAATACGCCTGGTCATTGCCCGCAGGATTCCGTCGATGGCGTCATCTGGAATGTCGAGGTGTGTCACCAGACGCACCCGCTGTCCTCCCATGGGACCGATCAGAATGCCATCTTCGCGGAGGGCTGCTGCGAACTGAACAGCAGTGCCGAGGGCAGGATCCAGCTCGAAGAAGAACAGATTGGAATCGACCGTTTCCGACAGATTGCGAATGCCATTGAGCGTTCGCAATCCATCTGCCAGCCGTCGTGCATTGCGATGATCGTCTGCAAGACGGTCAATGTGATGGTCGAGCGCATGGATTGCAGCGGCCGCGATAAAGCCGGACTGGCGGAGTGATCCACCAAACAGCTTGCGGACTCGACGAGCCTGCTGGATTGTCTGCCGGTCACCGATCAGCATGGATCCGAATGGACAACCAAGTCCCTTGGAAAAGCAGATGGAAATTGTATCGAAGCAGGAGCCTGCCTCTGCTGCGGAGTAGCCTGCTGCAACAATTGCGTTAAACAGTCTTGCTCCATCAAGGTGCACACGCAGATCATGTGCTCGCGCCCATTCAGAGAGCTCCTGCAGCCGGGACAGTGGATAGACGCGGCCGCCGCCGATATTGGTGGTGTTTTCGACACACAGCAGCCGCGTTCTGCAGAAATGCTGATCGCGAGCCCGGATCATCCCGGCAAGATCCGCGGTCTGCAGCATTCCGCCTTCTCCTGGTACTGTGCGGACACTGACTCCACTAAGTGCCGCAGGACCACCTCCTTCAAAATTGCAGATGTGACCTGTGGAATGAATCAGCAGTTCGTCGCCGGGCTGACAGTGGACCCGCACAGCCATCTGATTGCTCTGGGTACCGGAACAGGCAAGGACTGCCGCTTCGTGACCGAACATTTCGGCGATCCGGTGTTCGAGTCGATTGACGGTGGGATCCTCCCCCATCATGTCGTCGCCAACTTCGGCTGCCATCATGGCCTGCCGCATTTCTGCAGTGGGTCTGGTGACCGTATCACTGCGCAGATCCAGAATTGTCATCGTTGCCTGATCCTGTGCCTTTTGCCTGGATGTATTCGTTCTGCTGCCGCTGCCTGCCTGCCGCTGCCTGCTGCTGTCTGCCCGGCTGCTGCTGCCTGCTGCTGCGCCGACGCAGCGACAGCTCCCGCTGTTCAGTCAAACCACTCGTCGGCGGGATCGAATTCGGGGAAGACAACAATCAGCACTTTCATAACCCCCACGGCCCGGTGTCTGACTCCCGGTGGAATGACGATAGCCTGATGCTGCCGCACCGGAATCAGCTCACCATCGAGTTCCATCTGTGCACCGGCATCACATTCCAGAAACACGTATGTCTCAGTCAGATGTTTGTGGAAGTGGGTGCGTGCGTCGGCAGAGATCTCAGTGATATGCAGCGTGCCCGGGAATTCATCCACGCCGGAAAATGCTCGGCGAGCAGTTCCGCAGGGGCAGGGCACACCTTCGATGCTGGAGAAGTCAGCCATCCGCCAGCGCGGTGCTGCGGCTTGCGGGGGGAGACTGGAATCCTGAGTCAAGACTGGAGTCCTCGAAAAAAAAGTCCGCTTCCCTGGTGGAGGAAACGGACTCAGTTCATTGCCATCCGGAGTCTCAGCGACCTGCTGAACTCCACTCATCAAGCATCGCCTGGATGCGAGCAGGATTGAAGTTATCTGGCACGTCGTAGTCCTGGTTCGCCATCAGATCCTCCACGCTGAGCGTCTTCGAAGGAATTCCGCCCGCCGGGACTTCCGCGTGAGCTGTCCACGAGATGGCATTGAGCACAAGGGTACGGAAGTTTCGGTTGCCCCAGTTCCAGTGAAAGTGTCCACCAGTGAACCCGAAGCCCCGGCCGCCGTCAGCACGTTCACGAGCCCACGCGACAGTCTGAGCTTCCTTACGCTCCAGCACTGCAGCTCGCACTGCAGCATTGTTGCTGTGCGGTCCATCCGGTCGGGAGAGATTTCCGTCCGGTTTGACCAGAGTTTCATTCGGAGGCAGATCGGAGAGAACGGAAACAACACCGTCGCCCTCAACAAAGCGCATGTGGTAATACCACTCGTCGTTGACCTGGAATGGTTTTACTCCGCGTGTGATCGGGTGGTCCGGAAGACTGCTGAAGTCAGCGGTCCAGTGTGGATTCACCGACCAGTCGGTTTCAAAGTAACCCCCAATCCAGTTGAGGAAGGCCTCGCCGGATGGTCCTTTGGGGACTTCAACTCCATAGTGGATGCAGACCATTCCGACGCCGCGATTCTGAATTGCCTGCAGACGATCCAGATGGTCGTTGAAAGGATGACGCCCGCCACCATCAGCGTAGATCACGACTGAGTCCACATTGTCCAGCACAGAGTCATCTTTCGGCCAGCCATCCGTATAAACCCGGGCTTCGATTCCGAGTTCTGCGGAATTGAGTGCTTCGGCCAGCAGCATGCTTCCGGCTTTGTGTTCATGGGATCCATAGCCATGGCTGGGACTTCCGGCAATCAGTGCGACGATTTTTTTTGCCGGGAGTTTCTTCACGCGGATATTGCGGAACTGCACGACCATCGGCGGACCGACGTGTGCCTGCAGAGCCAGCAGACCGACGGAGCGACGTTCTGCTTCGTCGTTGTCCACCACATCAACAGTCCTGTTGCCGTTGATGAAGTGCTGGAAATGGAATCCGTCGGCAACGATGCGATACTTGTTCCAGTCTTCCTT
>JALQUR010000270.1 GCA_023260695.1 Planctomycetaceae bacterium | reverse complement strand
TCTGGTGGAAGAGCTTCTTCTGGTCCGCCTCGGGACGTTCGGCAACAACTGTTCGGAGCGTGGTTACCCAGTCCGCATAAGAACCACCGAGCAGACATACTGGCCAGTCGCCGCCAAAGATCACTCGATCCGGACCAAACGCGTCCAGGCAGTGATTGATCACTGGCGCCAGTGCATCGACCAGGGGTACATCCTTGGGCGCTCGAGCAATGATGCCGGAGATCTTGCAGATCACGTTCTGACACTCTGCCAGTCGCATGATCTTTCCCTTCCACGACTCTGCATCATGACCGGCCGCATCACGCGCCTCACCCGCCGGCAGAAACGCAGCCGGATCGGCATTGCCGCAGTGGTCGACAATAAAGCGTGTCCCCGGGCAGCGGCGAGCAGCGATCACTCCGTCTTCCAGCTCCGTCGCACGCATACACAGATCAAAACTCAAACCCAGTTCACCGAGCAGATTCAGAGACTTCACGAACTGCGGCTGCAGACAGGTGCCACGCTGAGTTTCGGGGGGATGCAGCACCTGCCGCACGCCACGAATCTCCTTGTTCTCGCTGAGCGGACGAATGTAGGCTTCGAATCCCGCACTGCCCGGACGCCCGGAAATCACAGCAGCCTTCGTTGGAGCTGATCCGGAACGACAGATCTTCAGCAGCGTTTCCGCTTCCTGAACCTGCTCCTCCGGAGCCACATCCACTTCCATGTAAACTGCCTGCACCACATTCAGACCGGCGGTCGCCTGAGCATACTCCTTGAGGCCATAGGAATGCCGGAGCACTTCCGGAGCACCGCCCAGCCAGGGCAGATTCTGCGTCGACAGATTCCACAGATGCTGATGCGTATCCACAATCGGAATATCTGCAGCACCAGCCGCAGCGTGCACCGGCAGACGGGAAAGCCCGGCAGCCAGTCCTGCCGCAGATGCAGCTCGAACAAATCCTCGTCGACTGCAGGAATTGCGATGCGAAGTCATAACGAAACCTGACCGAAGAAAAGTGATAGGGAAAGCAACCACCGCCATCCCAAAGGAACAGCGGTGGTCACCTGATTCTCAGACAACGTCAGCGAGTACGACGATCTGTACGATCAACCCATGGAAACTCGAGGTCGACCACATACTTCGTCAGAAACTCCTTGATGTCCTTCTGTGACGCTGCAGCCAGACGCCCCTGCAGAAACTCCTCAGCGTGAGCCTTCAAGGGTGCTTCCACAATCTTGCGGCTGTCCTCAAACTGCTCGCCCTTGAGTTCAACGGACTTGAAGACCTTATCCGCTTCCACGGCGTCAGCCTTGTTCTCAGCACCCACGATCGTGTACACGGGAATCGGCAGCGTTTTCAGAGTCCGCAGAATCGTGGTGGCACGAATCCCCCGGACATCTGTCGTCGGGCTGTACATCATGATCGCCCGCACGTCCTGACCTCGCGGAGTCCTCTGGTCGAGCGTCGGGGCATCCGGATAAGGCTTCTGTGCCCAGTCCTCAATCGCAAACGCTGCCGCCACCATACTGCTCGCACCCATGCTCACAATGCCCAGCTTGCGGACATTCAATGCCCCACGCTGGTGCTCCGCAAGCAGAAACGCCTTCACAGCACCCAGATCCCCGCTCGCCATCATCGGGTAATCCGCGGTGACCATCCGCACCGGCAGAGGATTCCCATCGGCACCGACAGGAACACTGTCACCATGCTTGCGCAGATCCACAGTGACAACTGCAAAACCCGCTTTCTGCAGATCCACTGCAGTGGCCTGCCAGACACGGCGATTGCGAGCATTTGCGTCGTCGCTGCCCGCAGTGGATGTGAGCAGAATCACGCAGGCTGATTCGCGACCAGCACTCGATTCGTAATAGGTACAGTGGATCGGCCAGCCATCGCCTGCTGGCAGAATCAGATCCCGTACCCCGTCCTGCGATTCTTCATCGGCAGCAGCTGCCCTGCCAGCGGCGGCATTCTGAGCAGACACGGGGGAGACCAGCAGGCCGCAGACCAGCGCTGCAGCCAGCAGCGGCATTGACCACCACGTATTCTTCAATGATTTCATGACACATCTCCCTTCAGGGATATTCTGCTTTCCGTCGGGACAATTCAGCGACCAATCGATTCAGCAAACTGGAACGCATCCAGAATCACGAGCGGCATGGTTGCCCCCATATTCCGATTTGTCGGTCGAGGAAAGCCGTAAGCAATCACGCGACCGCTGGACAGTTCCGCCACATAGATCACTCCAAATGCCGGCTGAACTCCGCCTGTGCTGCGCAGATTGGCCGGCCCGGTGACAATCGCATAGCGTGGATCGGGAGTATTCCCGGTCTGAAAATCCGCAGCAACATTGTGCATGTAGCGGTAACCGAACTTGGATGTGGATTCATTCAGAGCCCCGCCGACAAGCGTGCCGGTGAGGTTATTCAGGACGAACACACCCTCCGGAACCCCGGTTTCCTGCAGCGGAACCGTAATCATCGAGAATTTGTCATTCCCGTTGGCAACCGGCGCCTGCGCCTGCCGCTGAGGAAGAATTGTCATGACAGCGGCCATGACCACCGCACCGGCACAGAACACAGCCACGGAACGAAGAG
>JALQUR010000256.1 GCA_023260695.1 Planctomycetaceae bacterium | reverse complement strand
GCACTCGGCTGGATTCAGCGATTTCGTGGCCGATATGTGGTCATCAAGCTGGGTGGCAGTACGCTGGATGATGTGCGGGCAGTGGACAGTCTGCTCGTCGATGTCGTGTTCATGGCTTCGGTCGGTATGCGTCCGGTGATTGTGCACGGAGGCGGCAAGGCGATTTCTGCTGCCATGGCAGAGGCGGGGATTACACCACGATTTGTAATGGGTAGACGTTACACGGATCGCGACACGCTGCGAATCGCGGCGGAGGTTCTGGCAGGTCAGATTACACAGTCAATTGTCGACCGGCTCAGTAAAGCCGGAGGCCGTGCCACGGGTCTGCACTATGGCACGGAAAACACGCTGACGGCTCAGAAGATTGCCTTGCAGGACGAAACCGGGCAGCCAGTGGACCTGGGTCATGTGGGGCAGGTGACTGCAGTCAATACAGACGTGATTTCGCGGGTCTGTTCAACAGGTACAATACCTGTGATCCCCAGTATTGCTCTGAGTGACGTGGGGATGCAGCTGAATGTAAACGCCGATACGGCAGCGGCGGCGGTGGCACGCAGCTTATCCGCTGAGAAGCTGATATTTCTGAGCGATATTCCTGGTATCCTCACGGACCTCCAGAACCCGCTCAGCCGGCTTTCTCACGTGACCGGCAGGGAAGTTCGGCAGTTGATTGAGTGCGGGACGATAGCCGGGGGCATGGTTCCCAAAGTTGAAGCAGCACTGGAGTCGCTGGAAGCCGGCGTTCGCAAAGTGCACATTGTGGATGCTGCAATGCCCCACTCCGTTCTGCTCGAAATCTATTCGGATACGGGTGTGGGGACAGAGATTGTTCCCTGAACCGAAGTTGTCGGCGGTGAACCGTTCCCTTTGCAGGAGTGTCAGAGCTCCGGGAGCCTGCAGAAAAGCGACTCACGTTGTTCTGAAAGAGTCTGGTCGCTGGCGGTTGATGTGAGCTCCGTCAGGCCGGACGGCAGTGGCGGGTGTGCGGATGACAGCTGCGGCCCGGGCATCGGCTGCTGGGCGGCAGCTGGAGAGCGGTGAGTGCAGCAGCAGATTGAAGCGTGTTGAGGAATTCCTGTTAGGACGGAGAGACAGCGATGGGTGGCGGCAGCGAAGCAACGATTGAGATGTTTGAGAAGTGGGTGATTCCCAACTACCGACGTTACCCGGTAGCGCTGGTTCGCGGTGAGGGGTCGCGGGTTGAGGACGCCGAAGGCCGCAGCTATCTGGATATGTTTCCGGGCTGGGGCTGCAACATTCTGGGTTATGCCCCGCCGCGTCTGGTGCAGGCGATTCAGGATCAGGCAGCGCAGCTGATCCACGTACCGAACACCTGGTACATTGAGCAGCAGGGCCGGTTTGCAGAGTTTCTGTGCAGCCGCAGTTTCGGCAAGGCGTTTTTCTGCAACAGTGGAGCAGAAGCGAATGAAGCGGCGATCAAGCTGGCTCGACTGCATGGCAGCGGCAGCGGCCGTTACCGCATCATCACCTTTGAAAACGGCTTTCATGGTCGCACGTTCGGAGCATTGACTGCGACAGCGCAGCCCAAGTACCACGAAGGACTGGGCCCGCTCATGGCAGGATTTCGCTATGCAAAGATGAATGACCTGGATGGTGTGCGGCAGCTGATCGATGACGAGACTGCTGCGATCATGATTGAGCCGATTCAGGGAGAGGGTGGCGTCAGGATTCCGGAGCCTGGGTTTCTGCAGAGTCTGCGGCAGTTGTGTGACGAACATGGTCTGCTGCTGATTTTTGATGAGGTGCAGACCGGCATGGGGCGTACCGGAACCTGGTTTGGCTATCAGCAGACAGGTGTTCAGCCGGACGTACTGACTCTGGCGAAGGGGCTGGCTGGCGGCGTGGCCTGTGGAGCGATGATCTGTCGCAACGAGCTGGTGGCGGATCTGCGTCCGGGAATGCATGCCAGTACATTCGGCGGTAATTCTCTGGCGATGGCCGCAGGTCTTGCCGTGGGCGAGACCATTGAGCGGGAAGGGATTCTGGAACACGTCAGCGCTCTGTCGGAGTACGTCCGTGGTGAACTCGAAAGCTGGCAGGCAGAGCTTCCGATCATCAGCGAGATTCGTGTCTGCGGCATGATGATCGGCATTGAACTGACCATCCCCTCTGCTCCTGCGGTGGGGATGTGCATGGAGCGGGGGGTTCTGATCAATGCAACGAATGATACGGTTGTGAGGCTGTTGCCGGCTTTGAATGTTACGCGTGAGGATTTGGACGAAGCGCTGGGAGTCGTTCGTCAGGTATTGGCCGAGATGGCGAAAGAAATCTAGGTTTGACGGCAGCAGTTCCCGGCGGGTGTTCGGGTTGCGGTGCTGCTCCGGTGGGCGTGAAGGAAACAGACTTGCGTTTTCTTACTTCCGTTCAGATCTACTGTTTTCTGTTCAGCTACCTGGTTTCGCTTGGTTGT
>JALQUR010000173.1 GCA_023260695.1 Planctomycetaceae bacterium | reverse complement strand
GGGAGGGTATCGTCACGCTCGACGCCTGCATCATGGACGGACAGGGGAATTGCGGCTCGGTGGTGTTCCTGGAGAAGATCCTCCATCCGATCTCGGTCGCACGTGCGAGGCTCGCGCCCGAATGCGTCGTATAAAGCACGTTGCCGCGACAGCCTGCCCGCGGCATCCATTCGCCGACAGTTACCCACGACTCATTCGGACTCACATTGGTTACATTGAAGTTGCCCATCAGCGCGACCTGATCAGCGGCATTGATCCCATCGCCCACAAGTGGCAGCACCACCTGCTCTGTGCCTTTCCGCAGACACTGTCGTTCGGTGTCCACCTGAGCAATCCAGAGTGGTGAACGCCAGCGGATCACCTGCTCATTACTGCTGTCGCGGCGAGTATATACCAGAAACAGAGCATCGCTGTGCACCATAAAGTGCTGCTGCGTCGTCGACATTTCCAGCGGCGTTCCATCCTCCCAGCACCACGCTTTCTTTTCGTCCCAGTTCAGTCCGTCCGTGCTGCTGCTGACGTAGCCACGTCGATCTTCCGCACGAATGGTGATCCAGAAGCGTTCTCCGAACTGCACCACACTGGGTTCCAGCAGCCCACGTCCATGTTCGTGTTCCAGTGCCGGTCCCACCTCGCGAACCTGTAATTGCTGACCATCAAACGACGCACGCACACCCGCCACCATTCGATTTGTTTCCTGAGTCCCGAACGTGAACGACATGGCAATAGCTCCGTCAGGAAGTACCACTCGCTGCCCGCAGTTATTCGTGTAAATGAAGGCACCACGCGGATCATCCCACGCCATGATTCTTCGCGGAGACCAGCTGCCGTCTGCACCGCGAGTGACATAGACCGGATACCTCGCCAGCTGTTCCTTTCTCGCAAAGTATTCGCCGCGATAGAACACGACGTGCCCCAGAGCAAGCACACTGTCGGACTGCCGATGATATTGGGGAGTCACGTCACAGACTGCAGCCAGCAGATCGTCGTCCCGCCCGGTGACAGGTTCCCGTCCGAGTCCGGCAATCGCAACCGGCGGACTCCATGTCCGACCCAGATCCCGACTTTCCGTGAAGTGCACCGGACCAAAGTAATCCGAGCCGCCAATCTCCTGCAATGTCATCAGAATCATCGGACGATTCTGTTCATCGGGCAGGACACACGCACGGGGATGGAACCACGTTTTTCCGGAACCGTCCCGATTCTCCCAGAGCGTTTCTTTGGTGATCGATTCAATCAGCCCGTCGCCCGCTGTCAGCGAACCACCGCTGCTCAGGCACAGGACAACTCCCCATACCAGCAGTATGGAATTCTGCACACATCTCATCGCAACACCCTGGCAGATAATTCGTTTCTGGCAGGTCCACCAAAGACACCAGTGACCGCTCAGTACCCGCAGAGTAGTGATCCGCCGACAGCCTGACCACCGGGACGGGCGGTTCCCATGGCTGAGTTCCCGCACGACTGGTGCAACGCGTGTCCAGCGAGTACGCTCCGGAACTTCACCCCTGGAATGTGCCAGTTCCCTGCAGGGATCTGGCTGCTGAACAGCAGGTCCAGTACGAATCACTCGGGAGAATCACAGATGACTTCGCTGCAACAGTGGTCCTGCATCGCAATCCGCATCGCTTTGCTGCTCAGTCTGTCGGCCACAGTGAATACAGGCCGAGCCCAGGATTCACAGACTCGCAGCAGCAACGACCCGGAGCTGCAGCGCAGCTGGCTGCAGAATATGGCCTGGCACCACCGCTTCACTGCAGCAGAAATGCGACAGGTCACAGGGCTCTCGGAAGCTGCACTTGAGGAACAGCTGCAGCAGCTGGGCCCCCGCCCGAGCCAGCAGCAGCTCCGGCCGCAGAATCGTGTTCACGTACTGCCGTATCCCGGGGGACGGCATCCTCGCATCGGTTTCCTCGACGGAGCGGTCGATCCTCAGCGAGAAACCAAACTGAGCGCTTTTGCACCGTGGGATGACCACAGCTATGCGGTGCTGGATGTCCCCGAAGCAATCTGGTCCGACCTCGGCCTGACCTATCTTGCTCA
>JALQUR010000017.1 GCA_023260695.1 Planctomycetaceae bacterium | reverse complement strand
TGGGGAAACTTCTGCGGCTCCTGCATCCAGCTGCGATAACGCGATTCCCGCAGGGCCAGCTGACGCTCCAGCTGCAGCAACTGCTGCTGCAGAGTGGCCTTCCTGTTGTCATCGCCAGCAGTGTCAGCGCGTTTGAGTTCTTTTGACAGTTCTGCACTGCGTTGTTTTGCGCGGGCAGCCACTTCCCCACGAAGCACCTGCAGGCGTCGTCCAAGTTCCTGATCCGCCAGTTCACGCTGTGCGTCGGCCTTCGTCACCTGCAACTGCCTCAGTGTTTCGTAATACAACCAGCTTTCGTCACCTGTGACCCGACTGCGATTTCGAACCTGGCGAGTAATCTGCTGGCGATATGGCTGAGCCGAAATAGTCTGCAGAGTTTCAGCGAAAACAAGCGGTGTTCCTCCCCACTGCTTCACAAACCAACCCTTCACCAGTACCGGGATCTGAACTCGTTCATCCAGCGGCCAGGCTGTGGATGGTCGTTCCAGACCCGGTTCAGAGAAACTGATGGCGTCCACGAGTGCAATTGCAGCACCGCCGCTGAGTGGAGTCAGGCTGCCTCTCTGGACCACATACTCTGACGGCTCTCCCTCAAGTGGCGATGATACCGGCAGTGTCACGCTGCCGGAGGGAGCAAACAGACCGTACAGGAACACCGGACGGCCGACGAAATCTTCCGGGTGGACACGCATGTCCTGCTGCAGGGAATAGCCCGTGCGGAGACTTCCGCCTGAACCCGCCGATGGCACCATCGTGATCTCATCAGTCCTGGCAAACGGATCTGCCAGCACCGGTGCCGTGCGTCCCAGCTTCAGGTTGCCTTCCTGCCACGCCTGACGACGCACCTGAGCGTATCGGTAAAAGGTGGACTGCCAGATGCTGTCTGCATTTGCCGACTCTGATAATCCTGCCGGGATCAGCGAACGCCTGGCAAGTGCCAGTCGGACCAGATCGCCGTAAGCAATCTGTTCATGCTCTACCAGTCCCGGCTGACCATGCAGAAACGGCCAGATCGCTCCAACAGCCAGATCCGCAGGAGTGACGGTCTGGGTCGTCCAGTCGAACTCATCGCCATCGCCGATATTGGGCCAGTCAGCAAAGTCAGAAATCTCAGGACCGCGATCCTCTGGCAATGCTGCACCCGCATTGCCGGCAGGGAGCGGCGGGAGTGGCTGCCGTGTGCCAGTTCCATCCTGTCCGTCCTGCGAACGCTCCAAAGGAGGAAAGTCGAACAGGTCATCTGAACGTCCAGATTCGCGCGGTAACAGAAGCGGACGGTCTGAAGCCCCCGGTGTACGCGGTTCATCTGCGTTCAGGCGATCTGACAACGGTTGCCGCTGCAGAGGTGGAAAATCCAGCTCATCACTGCGCGAAACCTGAGGCGTAAGCAGAAGGATGCACACCAGCCACGTTGCCATGGGCTCTCGTGCCTGCACCGACAGACGATCCCGCATTGCTGTTTGCCCCATCAACCGCAACCCCATCAGCCGACCTCCCTTTCGCTGTCCTCCTGAAGCCCCCTGAGTCTACATCCACTGATGCACGTCTGCCAACACCTGAGCGGAGATTCTGCACGACCACCGGAGTTTCGTCGGTTGATGCGGTCACGGTGATGAGCAGCAGCTAATCCCGCCCAGTTTCGCCGGAATCAGTGACATTCCCGGTCTGCCAGCGCAGCCGCTGCTCATACTCGCCCACATCCACATTCGAAATCTCAATGGTCCACAGTGACAGTTCAGCCCTGTCCACTGCAACCGTGGTTATCTGAGTACTGTCCGGAATTGTGAACAGCACGCCATCTTCGCTGCGCAAACCAGCAACGTCTGATGGCAGCACCACGGAAATCTGCCCCGCAACTGTTTCCCCGGCAGAATCCCTGATGAGAATCTGACCGTGCCTGTCGATCGACACCTGATGCAGCGGAACCGTGATCTGCGGTGACGATTGGATCGAAAGCGGCCCTTCAGCCAGTTCCAGTCCGAGTGTACGGTCCGCAAGCACACAAAAATTGCCGCGGCGAGTAAGTCGACCGTCCGACATCAGAAACATGCCTGCGCCGGAGTCTCTGATCGCCACGTGCAGAGGGTCGGGGCTGGGAATAGTCCTGCCGGCAGAAAAATTCCGGATCACTCCGTGTACGTGGACGAACTCTCCGCTGTTCCCGGAAACTGCATCGGTCAATGGAATGCTCGCCCGAAACCCGGGCGTCCATGCATTCCTCAGGTTGGTGATCAGCAGGGCACGCAGGTCCGCTGTGGAATCAGCGACCGCTGATGGTCCGGCTGCCTCCGGAAAGATCTCGAAATCCGGCTGCAGGAATGAACTTGTCCCCGCGGATATCATTGCCAGACTGGCACCGGTGCGTTTCCTGTGCTCCAGAATCTCCGCAACATCCGCTCCAGACAACCCTGCCAGTGACTCCGCCCATACGGCTCTCAGTTCCTGTTCCGCCTCCGGAAACTGGACATCAATCAGCGCTCGGACGTCCTCCACGGTCAGCGGCGGCAAGGCAGATTCCGCAACACTGGTCGGGAACAGCTCTCCCGGTGCTGATGGGAAGGATTCCGAGCCGGCGGAGATCAGCTGCAGCAACGGCTGCTGATCATCCTGTTCCGACGCCTTCAGTGTCCGTGCGGAATTGTCGTCACCGGATCCGGAAACGACTGCTGCAGGAACAATTCTGTCTGCTGCAGAGCCCACCGCTTCCGCTGGAATTGCGAACTCACCCTGAAATCCTGACAGATTGTGTTCATTGTCCAGCTGACTCGGCTCGCTGATCCAGCATGCAGCTGCAACAGCCAGACCGAGCATGCTGCAGCCTGCCACAATGAGTCCCTGATTCTGATGCACAACAACCTCCCTGTTGCTGATACTTGCAGCCCTGATACAAACCGCTTTTCTGATGTTGCTTCTGCAGAATCCAGACTTCGCAGAGCAGACACCCTGCAGGGCCCGGCGGACACCTTGCAGGGGCTCAAAAGCAGGGCCCCAAAGAGCAGGGCCCGAAGGACCGTCGCCAGCTGACATCTGCGCAGTCTGAAGTTACTGCCGACCCTGCAGATACCCATGCTCGGAGCAGATCCGGAAGGTGCTTGACAGATACTGGATTCCGGCCAAAAAACGAATCGTCGGTCCCGCCTGAAATCTATGAGACCCAGGGCAGCTCGTCGAGACGCATGCTGTGAAATCAGTGTGAATTCAGACAATGCCGGGGCAGAACGCCATTCTTATTCTGTAGTCAGTACTCACACTGGCTTGCGTTACCATCGCTTTTCCCCACACTGCACAGGCAGGCGTGCTGTTCAACGGAAGCCAGTTTGTGCAGACAGGCGGCAATCTTCCGAAAACAGACCGGCGACGCCACAGGTATCCGCTTTGATTGACCATGAACTGCTGCCGGAACAGTTCTGTACTACAGGAATCAGCACCATGGCCAACTCCCGACAACCAGAAGTTGCCGCAGCCGTCCGTGATCTCGACTTTGACGCGAACGACTATCAGATTGAACTCAAAACCAATCACGGGACCATTGTTCTGGACCTGCTTCCTGATGCAGCGCCGGGCCACTGTGCCAACATGATCGGACTTGCCAGAATTGGCTTCTACAATGGGGTCATCTTCCACCGCGTCATCAATGGGTTCATGATCCAGGGCGGCTGCCCGCAGGGACCCGGAATGGGCGGACCTGGTTATACGATCAATCA
>JALQUR010000725.1 GCA_023260695.1 Planctomycetaceae bacterium | reverse complement strand
GCGTTCGGAAGCTTTCCCGGTAACTGCCGCCGCCGACTTCGCGGTTGCCTCACGGACAACTTCGCGGGCGATTGACCAGTGGTGTCTTACTGGCAGTGTTTTGAGCGGCAGTCAGTCCAGCCTGACGGTTGATTCTGCACTGCCACGATCAGCAATCGCTGATCTTCAACTGAAGGAACGCTAATGGCTCGACATCAGGAACACCATCGCACGGAGCGAATCGGCTGGCTTCGAGCGGCTGTGCTGGGTGCCAATGATGGAATTGTCTCGACAGCCAGCCTGGTGGTCGGGGTCGCAGCAGCCGACGCGTCGCACTCGAGCATTATGGTGGCGGGCGTTGCCGGGCTGGTTGCCGGAGCGATGTCGATGGCCGCCGGGGAATATGTCTCTGTAAGTTCTCAGGCCGATACCGAAGCTGCCGACCTGGCTCGGGAACGGCAGGAACTTGCCAGCGACCCTGAAGGGGAACTTGCGGAGCTGACCGGGATCTACGTCAGCCGTGGCCTCGCCCCGCCACTCGCACGGCAGGTCGCCGAACAACTCATGCAGCACGACGCTCTCGGAGCACATGCGCGAGATGAACTGGGAATCTCTGAAATTGTGACCGCCAGACCAGTCCAGGCCGCGCTGGCATCAGCCGCGACCTTCGCAATCGGAGCCGCTCTGCCGATCGTGGCTGCGTTTCTCTCACCAGTCAGCGTCCTCTCGATCGTTGTCTCCGTCATGTCCGTTGTGTTTCTGGGATTACTTGGTGGGGCGTCGGCGCATGCCGGTGGTGCACCGGTGGCGAAGGCTGTGGCGCGAGTCACATTCTGGGGAGTCCTGGCGATGGCAATCACTGCGGGAATCGGAACACTCTTCGGTGTCTCAGTCTGACTGTGCCACCGCTGGTGGTTGCCGGCCTGGCGAAGTTCCATTAAGAACCGTGCAGATCACTTTGCCTCCACCAGCCCCGTCTTCAGAAGAATTCCTCGCCATGCCTTCCATTCGCACCGCATTCCTGAGCACGCTTTTCATTTTCTGTAACACCGTTCTGGCAACGGAAAAGCCGGCGGCAATCCCGCTCTGGCAGCAGGGTGCGCCGGGTTCCGAATCGCGTGCAGCTGAACCGGAGAAGGTGGATGAGGCCCCGGGCCGCTGCAATGTTTCCAACGTCCACAACCCATCAATCACCCCCTACCTGCCCAACGCCGACGTCGCCACAGGAACCGCAATTATCATCGCGCCTGGTGGCGGACATCGCGTGCTCTGTCTTGGCCATGAGGGGGATGCCCTGGCAGAATGGTTTGCCGAACGTGGCATCGCCGCCTTCGTGCTCCGCTATCGACTGGCTCGGGAGGAAGGTTCCACGTACACGGTGGATGAACACGCCATGGCCGATACCCGCCGTGCTCTGCGGACAGTCCGTGCTCGTGCCGCCGAATGGGGCATCAATCCGGCCCGCATCGGAATTCTGGGGTTTTCAGCCGGCGGCGAACTGGCAGCACTCGCTGCCATGGATGCTCAGGATGGCCAGGCAAAAGGCGGCGACAAAACGGACCAGATGAGTGCTCGACCGGACTTTCAGGTACTCATCTATCCCGGCAGTTCCGCTCGCTTTACCGTTCGCGAAGGAATGCCACCGGCATTTATTGGTCTGGGGCAGAATGACCGCGACGATATTGCGATTGGAATGGCGGAACTGTATCTGAAATACCGCGCCGCAAAGGTCCCCTGCGAACTGCACATCTACTCCAACGCCGGACATGGATTTGGATACCGTGAGGGAACCAGCACCGCCGCAGGTGACTGGCCGGCACGCCTGGTCGAGTGGCTGCGGGACAGCAAGCTGCTTCGGTCCTGAGGTTCACAGATCAGCTCCGCCAGCCGCGGTGCCAGTTGCGGTGCCAGCAGAACAGCTGCAGCGTTTCAATCCGAACGAACTGGCGCATGGGCGATGTGCCCGCCCCGGCTGCGCCAGCTGCGGCTGTACCTGCGGCTGGACGCGATTCTCAACGCCGGAGTGGCGTCAGCCCCTTCACAGCGCT
>JALQUR010000371.1 GCA_023260695.1 Planctomycetaceae bacterium | reverse complement strand
GGCATCGTTCTGACGTGCAGTCGAAATCGAAATCCCATGTGATGCACGGCTGAACGGACCAGCATTTCCGGGCGTGTATTCCGGGAGCGAATACTGGCCATGTTTCGCGAGCGCTGCTGTGGTGTATGAACATCGGACATGTTGCCGGTGTCCTCAGAGAAATGTGGAGAGCATATTCGGCCCGACACCGATTCCTGTGAATCTGCGCTGATTGGCAGTTCCCGTTCGTTTGATTTTATCAGCGGGGATCAGCGAGAATAGCGTCCGCGGAGTTCAACGGTCCGGTTGGACCATTGGTTGCATGATGTGGCCGGCACAGATGAGTCTGCATGTGCACAGCTGTCGGCAAAAAATAGCTCTGCTTGTTGTTAATCTTGTAAGGGGTGCTGCACGATGAAACGGTTGCCTGAAAGCCTGCTGGGTTTGCTGCTGGTGTCGGGGATGTTCACAGGGGTCCATGCTGCTGATCAGTGGGGACTGACAGAGGGAAAAGCCGAACTGAAGTCTGCGACCGTGCTGGCATTCGGCCCGGAAGACATTTTGTTTATCGGCGACTCAATGTCCGCGACTGTTGTCGCAGTGGCAACCGGCGACAAGGACGGCAAGCCGGCTCAGGCCGCGATCAACATCGACAACCTCGGCGAGGTACTCGCGGGTGAACTGCACGCAAAGTCCGTGGTGGTGAATGACCTGGTCGTGAATCCTCGCACGGGTACTGCATTCCTTGCGGTGACAGCGGACGACAAGCCTGTCATTGCAACTGTTGACGGTGGTGGCAAGGTCGGGCGACTGTCGCTGGAAAATGTTCGACACGCGAAAGTGGAGCTGGCAGATGCTCCGGAAGATCGCGTCGTCGGTGAGGGTCGTCGAGCGCGTAACAATCGTGGCGAGTCGATCACCGATCTGGCCTTTTTTGAGAACAAGCTGCTGGTTTCAGGCCTGAGCAATGCTGCAGCACCGTCCTCTGTGCGGGAGCTGAATTTTCCTTTTGCCGAAGCGGACAAGGGCATTGCTGTTGAGATTTACCACGCTGCTCACGGACGCAACGAGGATTATGCAGCGATGCGAACCTTTGTGCCGCTGATGATTGGTGGTGAGCCGACAATTCTGGGGGCCTATGTCTGTACTCCACTGGTGAAGATTCCCGTCGCTGATCTGGCTGCCGCTGGTGAGCGAGTTCGTGCGACAACTGTCGCTGAACTGGGGAACCGCAACCGTCCGCTCGACATGATTACCTACACGAAGGGCGGCGCCGAGTTTCTGCTGCTGAGCAACAGTGCTCGCGGTGTCATGAAGATCGGAACTGCTGGCCTGCAGAGTGCTTCTGAGCTGACAGAACCGGTTGCCGGTGGTGGTGCGGCCGGTCACAGCTATGAGACGGTTGCTTCAATGACAGGAGTGGTGCAGCTGGATAAGCTCAATGCCGGTTCTGCCCTGGTGCTGCTGCAGGCGGAGGAAAACGCGCCTCTGAATCTGCGCACGGTTGCCCTGCCCTGATGACAGCTGGTTGTGGCGGGGCGGTGTCTGGGCACCGTCCCGCGGCAATCCGGTCGAAGCTCAGCAGCGGCTCTGGTGCGTTGCATCATGCTGCAGCTGGTTGCATCCACATTTCGAAACTGATTGTTCAAAGAAATCGATATGAAGACATGCCGGCTGGTCCATTTCGCAGCGGTTCTGCTGCCCTTGCTGTCCGCAACTGTCCTGCAGGCTCAGGTCCCCACGCGCGACCAGATTCCGCCGCCGGACCCGGAACTGGAGCGAGCAACCTTTCGCGTTCCCGATGGGTTTGAGGTGTCGCTGTTTGCGGCCGACCCTGCGATTGCCAAGCCGATTCAGATGAACTTTGACGAAGACGGTCGGCTCTGGATCGCCAGTTCCGAGGTCTACCCGCAGATTACTCCGGGGGCCCGTGCCACCGACAGAATTCTGGTGGTTGAGGACAAGGATCATGACGGGCGTGCAGATGAGACGCATGTCTTTGCTGAAGGACTGCTCATTCCCACCGGCGTGGCTCCGGGTGACGGTGGGGTGTGGGTGGCCAACAGTACGGAGCTGCTGCATTTTGCAGATACGGACGGGGACCTGAAAGCTGATTCAAAGCGTGTGGTGCTGTCTGGTTTCGGCACTGAGGATACTCACCACATCCTGCACACATTGCGCTGGGGATATGACGGTTTCCTGTACATGAACCAGTCGATTTACATTCATAGTCACATTGAAACCCCGTGGGGCGTGCGACGTCTGAATGCCGGCGGCATCTGGCAGTTTCGTCCGGAAACTCTGGAGCTGGGTGTATTCATGCGTGGGCTGGTGAATACCTGGGGCCATCACTTTGACCGCTATGGTCAGTCGTTTGCGACGGATGGTGCCGGTGGCGAGGGGATCAACTATGTGATTCCCGGTGCCTACTATTTCACGGCAGCCAACGCAGAACGGCTGGTTCGCGGTCTGAATCCCGGCAGTCCGAAGCACTGTGGGCTGGAGCTGGTGGATACACCGATGCTGCCTCCGGAATGGCAGGGAAATGCGATCACGAACGATTTCCGTGGCCACCGCGTTGTCCGTTTTGTGCTCACTGAAGAAGCCTCCGGGTATGTTTCTCGCGAGCAGCAGGAGGTGATCTGGTCGGACCATGTTGCGTTCCGTCCAATTGACGTGAAGATCGGGCCTGACGGAGCGATCTATATTGCCGACTGGTACAACCCGATCATTCAGCATGGCGAAGTGGACTTCCGCGACGACCGTCGCGACCACACACATGGGCGCATCTGGCGAGTGACCT
>JALQUR010000712.1 GCA_023260695.1 Planctomycetaceae bacterium | reverse complement strand
TCCTGCGGCGTCGGTGGTGGTCGAGGCGTCAGCGGTGGGCTTCGTCGTCCACGTCGGCTGCCCGTCGCGGGGGTCGCCGAGCAGAGGGTCGAGCGATGTGACGCACAGCACGGCGCGGGTCTGGCGCATCACGTCGAGGGTCGGCTTGACCATCTCCTGAGTACGCGGGTTGCGGGACTGCGGCGGACGTCCGTTGAGCGTCACGACGTCACCGCGATTTCGCTCAATGTTGTAATTGCCGATTTTAAGGGTCACCTGAGTAAAGAATGCTTCGAAGCCGTAGTAATCCTGCTGGCTCCAGCGCTCGAACGGGTGATGGTGACACTTGGCACATGCCAGTCGCATGCCCAGAAACATCTGCGCCGTATCTTCCATCTGCACGGTGGATGTTCCCAGTTCGCGATACCATGCCACCGGCGGATGACTTTCGGCATCGCCACTGGCAGTCAGAATCTCCCGCACAAACTGATCATACGGTGTGTTCTCTGCCAGCTGCCGACGAATCCAGTCGTGGAAGCGATAGGTGTAGGGAATGTCATTGCCGTTTCGCCGCTTATTGCGAAGCAGGTTGCTCCATTTGTTGGCGAAGTAATCCGCATAGCCCGGACTTTCGATCAGACGATCCACCAGTGCATCGCGCTTGTTCGGCGACTGATCGGCCAGAAATGAGCGGACCGCTTCCGGAGTCGGAATTCGTCCGGTGATGTCCACCGTGGCTCGACGAATGAACGTCGCGTCGTCGCACAGACCTGACGGCGGAATTCCCAGCTGTCTCAGTTTGGCATAGACCTGATTGTCGATAAAGGTGCGGGCCGGGGGAGTGCTTTGTACCGGAAGTCCCTGAGGAATAATCGCCCGGAACACACTCACCTGATCCTGAAAGCGAACCATCACGGCAACTTCGCCAGGTGTATTGGAAACGGATATCAATCCACGGGCATTCGTGTAAGCCATCTCCGGCTGATTCGCTTCATAGGATGAAAGACGAGTCACATCGCGAACAGATCCGTCGCTATAATGAGCCAGCACGGAAACCTGCTGAGCCGTCTCGATGTTCATTTCCCGAACATCAGGTACCACCTGAATGCGCTGCAGCTGAGGGTCTTCTGGTGAGCCCGCCGGAGTCCCCTGGCCGATCCAGCTGGAAATCAGCTGCCATTCGTAGCTGCCGGGCTCCAGTCGGCGTCCACCACCATGAGGCAGCAGGTTGGCTGGTTTGGTGAGCAGCAGGCTGTAGTCCGGATCCGCCGGAAACAGTCGACGGCCACGATCCTCATACACCAGATATTCATAGTCGTCTTCAGGGTAAAACCCCAGCAGTGACAGCTTGAACCCATTCTGGCCGTCAGCCTTGCCATGACAGCCACCGGCATTGCAGCCCAGCCGCGTGAAGATCGGAACCACTTCCTCCACGAAACTCACCGGCAGATCCTCATTGCAGCGTTCCACCCGGAGCGTAATCTGCGTCTGACGCCCGTCTACACTGGCTGTCACCACCGCACTGCCGTCAGTCAGGGGAGTCACCAGTCCGTCCGCCGCTACGCTCAGAATTTCCGGGCGATCCACGGCGTATGCTGTGCGGTGAGTCAGGTCGTGCCTCTGGCCACTGCTGTATACCCCTGTGATCACCAGCTGACGTCGGGAATTGCGACCGCGGAGCAGATTCTGATCGCTGCTCTCAAATTTCACTTCGTTCAGAGTTCCAGCAGGCCCCAGACCGGGAAACTCCTGCATGGCGGTTGCCGGTCCCGCAGCCAGACACAATGTCAGCAGTACTGAAAAGCTCAGCGTCAACTGCAGAATGGCGTGGTTCTCAGGCTTCAATTTCATCGCAAACTCCCGTGAGGAATGCTGGTTCCGGAATACGGAGTGCCGAAAACTGTGTGCAGAATCCTGTCCTGAATATTAACTCAGCTTTACACTGTTCTGTTCGTCTCTGGTCTAACGCGCATTGGCGGGAATGTCAAAAATCCTCGCAACCCCGTCACCATTCGACAGTAGCGCCTGACTGCCGTCAAACGCGTAACTTGCATAATTTCCCACGCGTCCGACCCGCGCGGCGTATCGTTCCGCCCCGTCGGCAACATTCCAGATCCGCAGCTGGCCAGCGTAACCATAACTCATCAAAGAGTTTCCGTTCGGGCTGAAGCGGATGCTGTGAATGTAATCCGTGTGGCCCTCCAAAGTGCGGATCTCCGCACCGGTGAGCAACTGGTACAGGTGAATCTTGCGGTCTGCCCCCGCAGCTGCGGCGATCTGGCCGTCGGGATGAATCGCCACGGAATACATCGTTTCTGAAGTCGTGGCCAGCTGTTTGAGCTGTCTTCCGCCGACAGCGTCCCACAGTCGCAGGCTGCGATCAGCACCGGATGTGAGCACCAGGGCCCCGTCCGGACTGATTGCCAGTGAATGTACCGCTCCGACATGACCATTCATCTGGAACCGCTGCTGCCCCGTTTCTGCGTCCCAGACACGAACCGTCTGATCCGCACTCCCCGAAACGATCGTGTTGCCATCGCTGCTGATCGCAACAGCGTAGACAGCTCCACCATGATTGAACTGACGCACCTGCGTTGGCTGTGCCGTCTTCCACTGCGTGATCGTGCCCGGTTCCTGAGTGGCCAGCAGCTGCCGATTCTGATCGGTGTACTGCAGCGTCTGCAGCGGAGTATTCGTGCGAATCTTCTCATGCAGGTACAGGCTGATCCCAGGTTCCGCCTGAGCCGGAGGAATGACCGGTCCATAAATTGTCAGCAGTGAATCCGCGGAAGCGATTGCCAGACGCTGGTTGTCCGCACTCCACGCCAGCGCTGTGATCGCCTGCTCATGCGGAAGCTCCTGCACAACCGTCCCGTTGCCCGGATTAATCACCTGCACCAGTCCTGATTCGAGCCCCACGGCAATGGCCTGGTTATCAGCTCGCACTGCAATCGCTCGCGCCGCCGCAGGCAGTTCATACTTCCTGATCAGGTTTCCGTTGTTGGTGTCGGTGAGATGCACCGATCCGTCGGCGGACAACGTGAGTGCCTGAGCACCCCCTGCCAGCAGTTCCATTCGCTGCACTGCATCCGCTGTATCCACACGAACTGCGCGGAGCACCGACGTGCGATTGGTCTGCAGTGATGGAGTTCCCCCGCTGATCACCACGGTCTGGCCATCGTTCAGCCAGCGAGCAATCCCGCCCTTGTTGTCGGAGGCATGAAACGTCTCCAGCAATGTTGCTGTGGCCACGTCCCAGACTCGCACAATCCCGTCCTCCGCCGTACTTGACAGACGCAGGCTGTCACTGCGAATGGATACACTCAGCACCTTCCCCGGGTGCGGCAGCTCTGCCTGCAGTTCACCATTGCCAATGTTCCAGACCTTCACGGTCTTGTCATCACTGGAGCTGGCAAAGTACTGCCCGTTGGGTGCGAACGCCAGGTCGGTCACAGGGGCTGTGTGCGCAGCAATCGCTCGCTCTTCTCGCCCTTCGTTAAGGATCCACTGGCGGACCTTGCCGTCATTGCCGCCGCTGAACACTCGCGCTCCGTCTGTGGACATGGCCAGCGCCGGCTGC
>JALQUR010000684.1 GCA_023260695.1 Planctomycetaceae bacterium | reverse complement strand
TGTTGTTGGTCACAGATACATTATGGGTGTTGACGTTTCAAGAGGGGATTCTGAGGACTATACATCTTTTCAAATTATAGATTTTGATGAAAGAGAACAAGTTGCGGAATATCTTGGTAAAGTTCCACCTGATGTTTCAGCGTTCCGCCGATCACGATGAAATGGAGCAACTGACGACTCTGCTGCGCGAATCTCTGCAGTATCATCGCCGAGTCGTTCCGGCAGCGACTGTATTTCCGACAACACTGGAACGATCACTGGTGGAAGAATTCACAGGTGAGCCATTCACATATGTCGAGATACTGCCGGTGTTCGAGAATTACACACCGGATCTCAAGCCGGCTCAGGCAACTCCGGAAACTCGCGCACTGGCAGATCTCTGCATGGTGCTGCTGAATACGAACGAATTTCTGTTTATCGAATAGGTCTCGCCTGTAATGAGTACAGTTCAGAATCGCCGCCGAATGCTGCACGGACTGGCTGGCCTGCCCGCCGGTCTGGCGCTGACGCATTTGCTGGCTCAGGACCAGCCGCGTCAGCCCGCTGCGTCGCAGCAGCAGCATTCACGCGCCCCGATGCAGACTGCCCGCGCAAAGAACGTGATCATGCTGTTCATGGAAGGTGGTCCAGGGCACATGGACACCTTTGACCCGAAGCCGGAGCTGACTCGCCGACACAAGCAGCAGTCGCAGCTTGAAGGTGGACTGGAAACGGGGTTCAAATTCTTTGTCGGCAGTCCGTTCAGTTTTCATAAGACGGGCGATGCCGGCATTGAAATGTGCGATCAGTGGAAACACCTGGCAGCTCCGGATGTCGCTTCTGAACTGTGCAATTACCGTGGTCTGCAGGCGGAATCGCTGAATCATCCGGAGGCGCTCTTCCACATGAACACAGGCAGTCGACTGGGTGCTGATCCGGCTGTCGGAGCGTGGGCGACGTGGGGGCTGGGCAGTGAGAACCGCAACCTGCCTGGTTATGTGGTGATGACAGAACTGGCCCTGCCGCAGGGCGGCCCCGGCAACTGGAGTAACGGATTTCTGCCCCCGCAGTATCGAGGCACACGCCTGCGCGCAAGCGGTTCTCCGCTGCTTGATCTGCAGCCCCCGGAATTCCGCAGCGACGAACAACAGCGGCGAATGCTGGATCAGCTGAATCGGCTTAATGCGCGGCACATGCAGCAGCAGTCTGACGATCCGCGGCTGGCAGCGCGGATGCAAAGTTATGAGCTGGCCTTCAGAATGCAGTCGGAAGTCCCCGGGGTTCTTGATCTCGATTCAGAGACTGCTGCGACCAGGCAGTTATATGGAATGGACCAGCCCGAGTCGGCAACCTTCGGCCGGCAATGCCTGACTGCTCGCAGGCTGGTGGAACAGGGCGTTCGCTTCGTCCAGATCTTCAGTGGCGGCTGGGATAGTCACGACTATCTGGAACGCGGACACCGTTCGCGGATTCGCAGTGTGGACAAGCCGATGGCGGGACTGATCCGGGATCTGAAGCAGCGTGGGATGCTGGAGGACACACTGGTCATCTGGACTGGTGAGTTCGGCAGGACTCCGGACAACAACAAACGCGGCGGTGTGTATTCGCTGGGACGCGGCCACAATAATCGGGCAATGACTGTGCTGATGGCAGGTGGCGGTGTGCGGCCAGGAATCCACGGGGCCACTGACGAGCTGGGGGCATCGGCAGTGGATTGTGTGCACCCGATCCGCGACTTCCACGTCACGCTGCTGCAGCTGCTGGGACTGGACGACAACAGCCTCACATGGTTTCATGCCGGTCGTCACAAACAGTTATCTCAGTTTGGTGGTGAAGTGATTCAGGAGCTGATTGCCTGAGCCGGGTTCAGGTTCGGGATCACGGGTCAGGCTGTTTGCCTTGCCTCGGTCAGAACTGCTGCAATGCCGTTTGTGCAGCAGAAACGGATCAGACCTCTTCTCTTCGTGCCTGGAGCAGCGATGTCAGCGGATCGCCACTGGATTCGGACTTTGTGCCTGATACTGATCTGTACAGCGGGCAGGGCGGACGAACGCCCCAACATTCTGTTCATCATGTCAGACGACCATGCGGCCCATGCAATCTCCGCATATGGAAGTCATCTGGCAGAAATCGCCCCGACACCAACCATCGATCGGCTGGCTCAGGAAGGTGCCCTGTTCACCAATGCCTTCTGCACCAATTCCATCTGCTCGCCTTCACGCGCCTGTATTCTGACTGGCCAGTACGCGCATACCAACGGAGCGTTTGATCTGGCGGGGAGTGTGGAGCCGGGAAATCAGATGCTGGCTCTGCAGATGCGTGCCGCCGGATATCACACAGCGATGATTGGCAAATGGCACCTCAAATCTGAACCGGCGGACTTTGAGTACTACTGCGTTCTTCCGGGACAGGGCCAGTATCACAACCCCGAATTCCGTATTCGTGGATCACAGTCATGGGGCCGGAATCTGGTTCGCTTTGACGGCCGCCATGTCACCGATGCAGTGACGGACATCACCCTGAACTGGCTCCGCAGCGGCTGGGATCGTTCCCGCCCATTCTTTCTGATGCACCACTTCAAGGCTCCACACGACTACTTCGACAATGCTCCCCGTTACGAATCATGGCTGAAGGACACATCGATTCCGGAACCGGAGACCCTGTGGGAACGAGGCGCACGGTTCGGTTCCGTGGCAACACGCGGAGCAAATGACGAACTGCTGCCGCACATAGGCACATCCATCGGGAACCGCAATCCGCGACGATCCTATCTGAGGGATCTTCCGGAGATGTATCCGGCTGAATTCCCGGCGAACTATGATCCGGCGGATTTTTCTGACGAGCAGAACAGCCGATTTGCTTACAACGCCTATCTGCGGAAATATCTGCGCTGCATTCGCGGCATTGACGACAACCTGGCGCGTCTGTTTGCGTGGCTGGAACAAAGTGGACAGCTGAACCGAACCATCATCATCTACACGGGTGACCAGGGCTTCATGCTGGGTGAACATGACTATCAGGACAAACGCTGGATGTACGAGGAATCTCAGCGGATGCCGCTGCTGATCCGGTACCCGCCGGCAGTCCCGGCTGG
>JALQUR010000664.1 GCA_023260695.1 Planctomycetaceae bacterium | reverse complement strand
TGCCGGCGTTCGTCGTTCTGACCCCGACCTGGTCCTCAAGTCGTTCGGCACAGGCATTGTTTTCGCGGATGTGGAGCAGTGGTTTTCTGCCGTCGCGATATACTGGAGTGGCCCTGCGGAGTGGCAATGATCCGGTGCTGTACATTCAGAACCCGAACGGTGTTTCTGCTGCCAGTCGTCGAGCGATGCTGGATGGTCTGGCGGAACTGAATCAGATGACGCTGAATCGTTATGCGGATCCTGAGACGATCACCCGAATGGCTCAGTATGAGATGGCCTGGCGGATGCAGACCAGTGTTCCGGAACTGGTGGATCTGTCGGGAGAGACTCAGGCTACTCTGGATCTCTATGGTCCCGAAGTGAGTACTCCGGGAACCTTTGCTGCCAGTGCTCTGCTGGCGCGACGCATGGTGGAACGTGGTGTTCGCGTGGTGCAGATTCTGCATCGGGGCTGGGACCAGCATGGTTCGCTTCCGGCTGAGATTGCTCGCCAGTGCAGCGATACGGATCAGCCGTGCGCGGGACTGTTGCGTGACCTGAAGCAGCGTGGACTGCTCGATACGACGCTTGTGGTCTGGGGAGGCGAATTTGGGCGCACGGTGTATTCGCAGGGACAGCTCACAAAGCAGAACTACGGTCGCGATCACCATCCACGAAATTTCTGCATGTGGCTGTCGGGTGGCGGAATTCGTGGAGGTACGGTGTATGGAACCACGGATGACTTCAGTTACAACGTGGTTGAGAACCCGTGCCACATCAATGATCTGAATGCCACCATGCTGCACTGCATGGGAATTGACCATGAGCGATTCACAGTGAGATTCCAGGGACTGGATCAGCGACTGACGGGTGTTGAAAAGCAGCGGGTTGTGGACGAGATTCTGGCCTGACCAGATCACTGCCCGGACAGCAGGCTGAACTGTCGCGGTCGCATGAACACTGATTCAGCCGGAATACAGGAGTGGAATCCATGGCGAGTGAACCGCAGGTCAGCAGAGCATCCTTTCCCGAGCAGCTTCGGCAGCGGATTGCTGAATGTGGTGTGATCGCAGTGCTGGTGATTGAAAACCCGGCACAGGCAGTGCGACTGGCGGAAAGTCTGCTGGCAGGCGGCGTGCGTGCGATGGAGCTCACGCTGCGGACTCCCGCTGCGCTGGATTGCCTGGAAGCGATCACAGCAGCGGTTCCGGAAATGCTGGCTGGCGCGGGCACCGTGATCATGCCTGAGCAGATTGCCGAGGTGCAGCGTGCCGGTGCGGCTTTCGCTGTGTCACCGGGCACAAATCCTCAGGTGATTCAGGCTGCTGCTGCGGCGGGGCTGCCGTTTGCTCCCGGGGTGATGACTCCAACGGATATTGATCTGGCGATCCAGTGTGGCTGTCGCAGTCTGAAGTTCTTCCCGGCTGTTCCCGCGGGCGGGCTGAATATGCTGGCAAGTCTGCAGGCGCCGTACGCGCACCTGAATGTCGGGTATATCCCGCTGGGAGGAATCTCAGAAGCGAATCTGGAGCAGTGGCTGCGTCATCCGGGAGTTCCGGCAGTCGGCGGGTCATGGCTGGCACCTCGCCCGCTCATCGAGGCTGGTGACTGGGGCGAGATCGCCAGAATTGCCGGCCGCGCTGCTGAGATTGTCCGCCGCGTGCGCGAAGGCTGACGCAGCAGATTCGTGTCAGCAGTGAAAGTCGCGCAAATCGTTATATCCTGCCTGAATTACGCAGGCGTTACCGTCGGTGAATCTGGTCGGTCGAACGGAGCGATTGGTGGGATCAGACGGAATAAGACGAGCAGTCGAACCTGCAAGGACGATGAATACTGGTGATGTTCCACATGGAGTGTGGGATGAGCCTGCGTCATCGGTTCAATTGTCAGGACGACAGACATGCGAAGAGTGATTTGTTGTATTGTCTACGTGATTGCCGTGCTGGCGTTTCATCAGGGGATTCAGGCGCAGGATGCCGCAGGAAGTCCTCCCCCTGTGCCAGAAGAAGTTCCATCCGGATTTGTACCCAGTCGCAATGTGCTCCAGAAGTTTGCCCCAAAACGCACTGGCGACTCACAGTTGCCGACAGGGGCATTCAATGGCTGGCTCTGGAAGCGTCCCGGCACGGACCTTGGCGCTCCTGGCTCATCCGGTGAGGGATTCCAGCACTTTTCCTCCCCGCTGCATCGCTATTCGATGTGGTATCGTCCTCGAGCCAGCACTCTGAATACGCAGCAGCGTTGTGAGCCGGAAGACTTCCGGCCCCGCGGTTATGCCAATCTGTTTGCAACTCCGGCGGACTGCTATCGCATGGACTATCAGCCGTATTCTCTGGGAGACGGCATGTCAACTTACGGTCCGGCCTATGTCAGACGAGCTGGGGACCTGCGTTGCAAGGCTGACTGCCTGATTGAAGTCGAGTGAAGCGAACCCCGCACTTGTAGATTGCGGGAGCACGACAGAGGCAGCTGCAATTCCCCGCCTGAGACTGCGGAGAGTCGGCGTAAGAAGGATCTGCGCTAGTGAGCAGTGGGGAACAGCAGCTGGAACAGACTGTTGTGATTGTCGGTGTCGGACTGATCGGTGGATCGGTCGCACTGGCGTTGCGTGCAGCCGCTCCGGCCACTCGTGTGATCGGGATTGGCCGCAATGCGAATCGAATGCAGAAGGCTGTGGCAGACGGTCTGATCGATGAGTTTGCCAGTGAACTCCTGCCGGAACATGGGGTGCGCGCGGGGCTGGGTGTGATCTGTCTGCCGGTGGATCGAATTCCTGCTGCTGCTGATCAGTTGCTGAGTGCGGGCTGTGATGTGGTGACAGATGCCGGCAGCGTGAAACAGAGTATCTGTACGCAGCTGAGCACTCGTGCGGGATTCGTCGGGGCTCATCCCATTGCCGGCAGTGAACAGAGCGGGTTTGAGCATGCAGTGCACGATTTGTTTCGGGGGCGCATCTGTGTTGTGTGTCGCGAGGATACAGAGCATGAAGCTGTACAGCGGACCCTTGCATTCTGGCAGCTGCTGGGGATGACCTGCCGGGTAATGTCGCCGGCGCAGCATGATCGAGTTCTGGCCATGACAAGTCATCTGCCGCATATCCTGGCTTCCGTCGCGGCCGGATGCGTGACGCGCGATCAGCTGGAGTTCGTTGGGACGGGTTTTCGGGATACCACGCGCATCGCAGCTGGCAGTGATGAGCTGTGGACATCGATTCTGATGGATAACGCCCCGTCCTGCACGGCTGCTGTGGATCTGGCGCTGGAGCGACTGAGTCAGTTTCGAACTGCTCTGGGGGGGGGCGAGGCTTCGGCAATTCGCCAGTTGCTGAGTGAAGCCGCTGTGCTCAGACGCAGCCTGACCGAACTGGAATAGCGGCAGGATGCTCGCGGATTTCCTGTCGCTGCCCGCTGGTTTTCAGATCTGGCGGGCTGGAGATTCGTCCGCGCGTTGTTCGGCGATTTGGGAATCCGGGCGAGATCCGCGGATCGCGAAGCAGGGCGAATTTGAGAAACCAGTGGTGACCCACTACAGTTTCAACTGCACAGCTCGCGGCAGAACGCGGGGCACAGGCAATTCCATTCAACAGACCTTTCTGAAGTCCTAACTGATATGCCTGATATTCAGACTCAGCTGGTAGTTCTTGGTGGCGGTCCGGGGGGGTATCCGGCGGCATTCGCAGCGGCCGACCATGGCATGCAGGTTGTCCTTGTGGACGATGGTGCAAAGCCGGGCGGG
>JALQUR010000587.1 GCA_023260695.1 Planctomycetaceae bacterium | reverse complement strand
AGCTGATGCGGGAGCAACCCAGAGACTGATTGCTTCTGAAAATGCAACAATCCATCCGGCAACACAACCCACAATCATGGCTGCGATCATGACTTCAGAACGAACGGTGTAGCTCGTGACGGCCAGTCCCATACAGATCAGGAGCGGACCAAGGAAGACGCCCAGGACAGCCTGAGCCACGTCGAAGATCTCACCCAACTGGGCAACAAAGCCCGCCAGTAAGGTGGCGGAGAGTCCAAGGATGACCGAAGCAATACGGGCAAATCGGAGTCTGGAGTGTGCAGATGCGAACGTTGATGATCGGGCTGCGAAGTCCATTGTCAGACAGCCCGCCAGGGAATTGATCCCACTGGTCATACTGCTCATCGTGGCGGCCAGAATTGCCGCCAGAATCATCCCCGGAACTCCGGCTGGCATGTTCTGTGAAACAAAGGAAGGAAAGACGTGATCGTTGTTCTCAGCGGGCGTGGCTTCGGGATGCAGTCCGTACCAGACCGATAACAGCACACCCAGCAGTACCAGCAGTGACACCACGATGATCACACCGATGATATTGAGCAGGAATGCACGCTGTGATTCGCGGAGCGATCCCGCAGCGATATATCTCTGCAGCGACATCTGGTCGCCGACGGCAACGCCCAGTTGAGCGACACCGGCCCCGGCGAACACTGACCAGACCGTGAACTTCTTCGTGGGGTCGAAGGCGAAATCGGCGAATTGAAGTCGATTGTGCGACTGCAGAAAGTCCATCGCCGCAGTGAATTCAAATCGTTCGTCCAGCAGGATGAATATGATTGGTCCCACCACACCGATGCCCATCACCAGAAACTGAATGGCATCTGTCACCAGCACACCGCGGAGTCCGCCGAGCGTTGTGTAAAGCGTACTGCTGATGCCAATCAAGAGGATCAGTGGCCAGAGGTAGTTCTCACCCAGAGTGGTGGATGAGATGATGGCGGTGACGGGGGCATAGATGAGAACTCCCATCCAGCCAATTCGGAGCAGGACGTACATTCCCGCTGCGACAGCGCGAACCGCGTAGCCCATTTTGGCTTCGATGATTTCGTAGGGCTGCTGACGTGCGTTCGCGAAGTAACGCGGTAAGAACCACCACACCACAAGCAGACAGGCCAATGGCAGCACGGGGACGAACAGCCCCACGGCGACTCCACTTGAGTAACCCTGACTGGGATAGCCCAGCATACTGATTCCGCTGAAGAATGTGGCTCCGATGCTTAGTCCAACAATCAGCACAGACAGCCAGCGGCGGATGGGGTTGCTGTGATCTGCGGTACTGAATCCACCGGTGAAGTATTCCAAATCGTCAGACTGTGAACCGCCGCAGCGAATCCCGATCACCACGGTCAGAAGCAGGTATCCGGTGATGATTATCAAGTCGAGGAAATGCACCGTAAAGGACTTTCAGGTCGGCGGGATTCGTGATTGGTGAATGACGCCCGGATTCTCGACCAATTCGGAGTGATTTGCAAAGCGCCTGCAGGCTTGAAGACTTCCGGCGGGTGTCCGTATGTGTCCGACTGAAAGTGAGTGCTGAAGACAAACTGGCTGCCGATCGCCGGCAGTGCACACTGGCTGCTGCGATCCGAATGCCACTGTCGACACTGCCCGCAGACCTGACGCGACGCTGCTGTGAATTTCCGGCCCGGGTAGTGAACTGCGTATCAATGCCCACGCCCCGAGCTACAGCAGTGGTTCCGTACCGTCCCCGAAGCGGTCTGCCCTGATTGCATTTCGGTGCAGCATCGACAAATACAGATTGCAGAGTGGAGTGTCACCGCTGCGAAAACCAAGATGTCGACCGGAAGTGAGAGTACCTGCAGCGCGACCTGCCAGAAGAATCGGCAGGTTGTCAGGGTCATGGCGATTTCCATCAGACATGCCGGATCCGAAGAGAATCTGGCTGTTATCCAGCAGTGTTCCGTCCGCTTCCGGGATCGATTTCAGCTTCTGCAGAAAACTCACAAACTGCTCAACGTACCAGCGTGTGATGCGCTCATATGCCTGAATCTTACCGGGGTCGTTCTGATGATGCGACACTTCGTGATGTGCATACGGAACGTCGATGAACCCAAAGGTCTGATTGGATACGTCGTTGGCGAGCATCATGGATGCGACGCGAGTTGCATCGGACTGCAGCGCCATCACCAGCAGATCCAGCATTGCATCCATCCGGTCGGTGAACTCCAGATGGCTGGGCGGCGGTTGTGGCGGAACGGGCAACCTTGCAGCCGGAGGTGGTGTGCCATCTTCCGCTGCCCGCTCGACTCGCCGGATTCGCGATTCAACGGATTCCACAGAAGCCAGATACTCGTCCAGTTTGACACGGTCGTCGCGGCCAAGTTTACGCCGCAGATCCTGAGCATCCTGCATCACCAGGTCCAGCAGGCGACCGGTCGCACGGCGGGCTTGAGGTGTCGTTCCGAGGGGCTTGCCGAACAGCAGATCAAATACTGCGCGGGGGCTGATCTCCGGTAGTACCGGTCGATACGTTGACTGCCACGAAATGAGGGAGTGATACAGTGTTGTAGTTTTGTTGGCACGATCAACGCCCGGGTCCACGGGTTCAACGCCGAGTACCAGATTTCGAATCGGAGTCTGTCCCTCAAGCTGCGATGCAATGAGCTGATCGACAGAGATTCCTCCGGCGCTCAGCTGTTTGCCGGTCGTCCGATGAACCCGCAGTCCCGTCAGAAAATTTGCGGTATTCGTCTGGTGGCTGATGTATTCCCGACTGATGACTTTGTCCAGTCCGGTCAAAACAAGAACGTCGGAGCGAACCGGGGCGAGCGGCTGAAGTGTTTCGCTGAGCGGATAGTCAGCGCCTTCCTGCGATGGAGTCCACGATTGTTCCCAGACACCGTTGGGAAAATACATGAAGACCGAGCGGAGCGGCGGAGTATCACTGGAACGGGTGAATGGACGTGCCAGCAGCGATGGCATCCAGGGAAGTGGCAGGGTGACATTGAGCCCCCGGAGCAGATTTCTGCGTGTGATTTTCATGGCAATGCATACCGATGACGGAACGGAAAGCTGAGGATAATCTCTTCAAAGAGGGCATCGGCACGATTCTCCTCGTCAGCCAGTGCCTCCAGGCAGCGATCAAGGACACATTCGTCAAACCGATCGATGCCGCGTCCGAGTGCGTATGCCAGCAGGCGTCTGCAGAAAAGTCGCAGGAAATCCTGCTGCTTGTCCCGCAGCACCTCCCGCAGGCCGGAGATACCATGGAATGTCTCACCAGCAGGCAGAATCGCTGAGGCATCGACGGGGCCTGTGCCGTCGTGGTCGCGTAATCGACCGGTGGGATCAAACTCTTCAAGTGCAAATCCCAGTTGGTCCATGGTCTCGTGGCAGTGGAAACAGCCGGGGTCGGCGCGGTGCTGCTCCAGTCGCTCTCGCAGTGTCATGGGGGCTGCGGGGTCTGCGGCTTCCGGAAATACAGGAATGTCGGAAGGTGGCATGTCGACCGTTTCCCCAAGGATGTTTTCAAGAATCCAGCGGCCCCGCAGCACCGGGCTGGTTCGTGACGGTCGAGATGTGACTGTCAGCACTGCGCCCAGAGTCAGGATTCCACCCCGCTTGTGATCAGGGAGCTGCAGGATGCCCCATTCGGTGCTGCCGGATCCCGGCAGTTCGTAATACTTTGCGAGCTGCTCATTGGCGATCAGATAATCTGCATGCAACAACTCAGTGAGTGGTCGATTCCTGCGCAGAATATGGTTGACAAGCTGGACCGCTTCCTCCTGCAGAAGCTGGGCTGTTGCCGGCGTCCAGTCGGGGAAGCTCTGCGGGTCCGGCTGCATCTCTTCCGGTCGCTGCAGTCCCAGCCACTGCAGGCCGAAATCCTGACCCAGAGATTCGGACTTCGGATCGCGGAGCATCCTGCGGATCTGCTGCCGGATGTCGTGCGGCAGCAGGAGCTTTCCTGACGCAGCAGCGTTCAGCAGCTCGTCGTCCGGCAGCGAACGCCAGAGAAACAAAGCCATTCGGGTGGCAAATTGTTCCGGCAGTAGCTGGTATTCACCAGCGTCGACAAGTTCCGGTTCCGACACCAGCAGAAAATGTGGGGACAGCAGTACGGCCCTGGCCGCCTCAGCCATCGCCTGAGAAAAGTCGTCTGTTTCATGGAAGGCTTCGCGGTAGAGCGAGAGCAGACGGTGCAGTTCCGCCTCATCAGGCAGACGTCTCCATGCACGTCCTGTGAATTTCTTCAGGCATGCGGTGGCCGCCGTCAGCTGATCTCCCGTCTCTGCCGGAAGAACGCTCAGAATTCTGCGAGGCTGTCCTGCCGGGTTGTTCAGGTCTTCCCGGATCGCTGCATTCACTGCAGACTCGACAGCCTGAAACCATGTTTCCAGCAGCATTGATGAGGTAAACAGGGTCGATGAGACGTTGTCAAATCCTTCACCTCCGGATCCCTCGGGAGGCGGCAACTGATCATCGCTCAGCTGAACGCCCAGCAGATCGCGAACTGAGTTTCGTAACTCGTCTCGGGTGAGCCGCCGGGCCATGCCGAACCCAACGCGCCATTGCTCCTGCTCCAGATGTCGGGGGGCGTCGCTGTCTTCTGCCAGTTCTTCACAGAGTGCGGTTCGGGGGCGATTCTCAATCCAGTTAAGCAGGCGTAGTCGATCATTCGTGGTGAGCAGCGCAGATTCTGGCAACGGCGGCTGATGTTCGACCACCTGTTTTGCCAGTTGTCTCCAGAAGAAATCGCCGACTTGCACGCTGTCAAGTGCGGTCTGAATACCCGCAATGTCCGGTGCGCAGCCTCCCTCGTCGCTGTGGCAGGAGTGACACGATCTGGCCAGAGCGGGATGAATGTACTGAACAAATTGCAGCTTCCAGTCTTCCAGCATTGCAAACGACTCGCTGCGGCGGTGCTGATCGTGGATTGCTCGCAGGAAGTCGGAGGGCTGATTCCAGAGTGCGTGTCCCTGAGCCGGATTGGGGTCAGCACGCTGTTCCATGGTGGAGGACTGATGCAGCCCTGCCTGCAGAGATTGTTGCTCCAGAGTTGCGCTGCTGCGAATTGCCCGTGGGCTGTTGCCAGACGCAGCAGAGTTGAACCACCTGGCCGACTGCTCATACAGCCGGAGTTCCCGCATGCATTCACCCAGTCGATACTCCGTGATGCTTCGCAGCAGGGAGTGAACGGGAGCGTCGTCCACCAGTTGCAGCAGCAGCTGCTGAGCCTCCTGGGGACGACCACTTACCAGCAGACGGCCAGCTTCGAGCAGTGAGTTGGCGGAGTCTGCGTGGCCATGGATGCCCGACCATGCTGTCTGCAGGATTTCAAGGTCCGAAAAACAACGCCCGAAGATGGCCAGATGTTCAATATCGAAGCGGGCGGATCCGAGTCCATTTCCAACATATCCGATTCGCAATCGCGACGAATTGGGCACCTGAAAGAATGGGCCGGTACAGTTCCGCCGACCGGCAAGCAGCCCATTCACATAGACTCGGACTTCGTTGCCATCCCATGTACCAGCGATGTGCGTCCATACATCAGCAGGTAATCTTGACAAGGCAACCACCGGACGTGCCGGTTCAGGCCTCGGATGCCCGAGCTGAAACGAGAGCATGTTGGAAGGGAAATCGAGGGAAAACAGAAACCCATTCCAGACGCCGTCGCCCATGGCCACCAATGTGCCGCTGTGTGGCGAGTTCCCACCGCGTACGAAGCCCTCGGAGTGATGTCGGATCCGAAATTCAATCGTCAGTGAGTCAGCAAGAGCCACCGGCGAGGCTTCCAGTGGTCGGTCATCAACACGCACTGACCTCAGTCCGACTTCGCTGCCCGGCACGCTTACCGGAGTGAACCGCGTGTACTGCGAAGAGCCGGGCTGTGCGGCGCCGTTCCATGACACAAGATTCGGAATCGGTTGCTGGACATCTGACGCTGTGAACACGTAGTAGCGTTTCAGTTGCGGCTCAAATAGTTTTTTCCGGTGGTGTTGCGTCCATGCATCTGAAGCGTAGCTGATGCCGTCTGCCCTGAAACGGGGAGCAAGCACGGCTACGCTGATCACCAGCAGAGTGACCAGCACCGTGATGCCGCGACGCCTGGGAATGATACGGGTCCATCTGGCCATAGTAGGCTGAGTGTATCACAGGGCTGCCGTATCCCCAACAAGAAATTGCGTCGTCCGTCTGTCGTATGGGTTATGAGAAGGCGTGTCTCAGCGACCCAGCGGCGGCGCTCCGGCATTTCTGCATTGGCCGCTAAGCTCCTGCGGTGACGAGCCGAGTCCTGTCGGTCTGTCATGAGTGCGGCAGATTCCGGGGGCAGGATGCGTGTCACTGCAAGTCGTGATCAGCAGTCATTATCCGACGGGTCTCTCAGCCATCGACAAGTGCCGACTGCCTAAGCGTGCCGAATCGCAGTTCAGGTGTTATTCTGTCGGCGATCAGGAAGCCGGAGTGGCACGATCTGAAATGACACGACATGGCAGGGGGCGAACCATGAGATGCATGCTGTATTTGTTACATGCCGTCGCTGTGATCTGGCCGGTTTTTTCGGCGACTGCGGCGGATGGACTGCCCAATATTCTGTTGCTCGTGAGCGATGACCAGCGCCCTGATACCATCGCTGCACTGGGAAGTCAGTATCTTACAACACCCAGTCTCGATCGGCTTGTGCAACGTGGCTCCGCGTTTACTCGCTGCATCAGCCCCAATCCAATCTGTACGCCGGCGCGTGCCGAATTGCTCACAGGATGTTCCGGATTCCGCAACGGTGTGCTGAACTTTGGCGGCCCGATCAATCCGGAACTGCCCACCCTGCCCCGGCTGCTCGAACGGCTTGGTTACCAGCGCTACTACGTTGGCAAATGGCACAACGACGGGAAGCCTGTGAACCGCGGCTATACGGCAACTCGCGGTCTGTTCTGTGGTGGCGGTGGAAAATATGCCGCACCGCAACAGGACTGGGCAGGCCGGGAAGTGACTGGCTACCGCGGCTGGATCTTTCAGGATGACGACGGAACACTGCACCCGGAGCAGGGAGTTGGCCTGACAGCCGACATCAGCGGGAAGTTTGCCGATGCGGCGATTGCGGTGCTGCAGGAATCAGATCAGCAGCAGGCTCCCTGCTTTCTGCATGTCAACTTCACGGCTCCGCATGATCCCCTGCTCATTCCCCTGCAGATGCAGGCGCTGATACGTCCGCAGGCACTGCAGCTTCCCGGCAATTTTCTGGCCTCTCACCCCTTCGATCATGGCAACTTTGCCGGTCGCGATGAGCTGTTGTTCCGACAGCCGCGTACGGCAGAGGAGACGCTGGCGGAACTTGCAGTGTACTACGCCGTGATCATGGACCTGGATCAACAGGTCGGACGAATTCTGGATGCCGTGGAGCAACTGGACACGGATCGCGAAACACTGATTGTGTTCACCAGTGATCATGGGCTGGCGGTCGGAAGTCATGGGCTGCGCGGCAAGCAGAACATGTATGAGCATACGGTGGGTGTGCCGCTGGTGCTGGCCGGCCCCGGAGTTCCTCAGGGAAAACAATTCGCTGCGCAATGCACGCTCAGAGATATTTTGCCGACTGTTCTGGAACTGAGTGCCGGCCCACAGTGGCAGCAGCAAATGTCTCAGCGTGAGGCACAGCCACAGGAGGCTGCGATCGCACCTGACGGCAGAAGCCTCGTGCCGGTTCTGCAGGGAAAGCAGACAGAGGTGCATCCGTTTGTTACAGGTTACTTTCGCGACTTTCAGCGAATGATTCGCGTTGGAAACTGGAAGTATGTGGAATACCCGGCTGTACAGGAGCAGCAGCTGTTTGACCTCGGCCAGGATCCGCTGGAAATGAACAACCTGGCGGCAAATTCAGACCACGCAGAACAGAAGTCGAAGCTGCAGTCACAGATGTACGACTGGTTTGCAGCGCGTGGCGATGCTGTCCTGCAGCGATAGTTGATCGATCAGCAGGCGATTCCAGCAGCGAGGTGTCATCCCATGAGCGAACCGAAGCCGAAGAAGATCCCGCGGCGGCGGCTTATGACGGTTGTGATCGCGGCGTTCTGCCAGGTGCAGATTCATGGCAATCAAAGCTGACTGCATTGTATTGCGATACGGAATGTGGACAGTGACAGCGTTCAGGCAATGATGCATAGTGGCGGCGACAGATGGGCAGATCCAGCCGGCCGATGAAAGTGGAACACGATGACAGAGTATGCTGTGCGGCTGCAGGACGTCACGAAGACCTTTGGGTCGCATGTGGCCGTACGTGATCTGGATCTGGAGATTGCATCCGGTTCGATCTACGGATTCATTGGTCCGAACGGATCGGGGAAAACGACGACAATTCGCATGATCCTGCGGATCTTCTTCCCTGACCGGGGCCGTGTCGAGGTGCTCGGTCAGGCAGCCGGAGATTGTGCTGACGAGCGCGTTGGATACCTGCCGGAAGAACGGGGCATTTATCGTCGTATGAAGGTCCGTGAACTGCTTCGCTACTACGCACGGCTGAAGGGTTTCCGGGACTGCGATGCTGAGATTACTCGCTGGCTGCAGCGACTGGGGTGACGTCGTACGACGATCAGGGAATGACTATCTGTTCGGTCCGGATCTGCAGCAGAGTTTTGGGGAGCCGCTGGCACCTGAGTCACGCGAAGGATATCCGCTCACGGATATGAACCCGATC
>JALQUR010000427.1 GCA_023260695.1 Planctomycetaceae bacterium | reverse complement strand
TATGGCCCGAAAATTCATCCGACCTTGATCCGTATCGAGATCAAGCAGCTGCGGCTGCCATTGGCGTCGCGGTGAGGGCATTGAACGTTCCGGTACTCATCGGAGCCGTCGTAGGAAATCCACAAGATTCAGCAACTGTTTTGAACGCAGGGATTTTGTGGGATCCGACAAGTGGGCCAGGTCAGCAATACAACAAGAAGCATCCGGTTCCGTTCCCGGATACAGTTCCCGGATACAGTTCCCGGATACAGTTCCCGGATACAGTTCCCGAAACCAGTGGGATTCGGGGGGGTGATCAGGTGGTGCTGGTTATTTCGGGTGCATGCCGCATCACGCTGCAGCGACGCCGGGAACGGTGTTCTCAACCATCAGGAATGTACGCTCCGGCGGCCGGATTTACAGAGCTGCCAGAGGACCAGAGGCAACGCAGACTGGAAATCTTCGATGAATTGGATTGATCGCTCAAAACTGGCTGCTGACGAACTCCTCGCCGGTACTTTTCTGAACCTTGGCTCCGCGAATTCCACAGAAATTGCGGGACAGCTTGGCTATGACTGGCTGCTGCTGGATCTGGAACATGGTTCCGGTTCGTGGTCGGATCTGCGAGGTCAGTTGCAGGCCCTGCAGGGATCTGATTCTGCAGCAATTGTTCGCGTGCGATCGACAGACCCGGACGCGGTCAAATTTGTTCTTGACAGTGGTGCTGCAGGAATCATGTTCCCGTACATCTCGTCGGTCGACGAAGCTGTGCAGGCGGTTGCAGCGGTCAAGTATCCGCCGCTGGGACAACGCGGTGTCGCCCAGACAATTCGAGCCACAGATTATGGCCGCAACTGGCAGGATTACCTGCAGACGGCCAACGCAAACACGATGGTGATTGTGCAGATTGAAACCCCGGCAGCAGTAGCGGCAGCAGACCAGATTGCCGCAGTCGACGGCGTGGATGCGTTATTCGTGGGTCCAATGGACCTCTCTGTAAACCTCGGCTGCCCGGGAGAATTCCACGGAGAAGATTTTCGGGGACTGCTGACCGGCGTTGTCGCCGCCTGCCGTCGACATGGCAGAACAGCAGGCATCCTGTCCCGACCGGAGCTCGTGGCTGAACATATTCAGCAGGGATTTCGCCTGGTGGCATTGGGCTCCGATACCGGATCTGTCGTTGCAGGCCTGTCAGCAGGGCTGCAGAAGCTGCGGGCAGGTCGTCCGGAATGCTGAATCGCGGCATCCCATCCTGCGTTGTTTCACTGACCCGAACCTCGACCTGCTCAGTCTCCGGAGATCCAGTTTCGCCGGCAGAACGGGCTCAGGAAATACGTCGCATCGGTCGTCATTCTGGTGGCTGGCGCCGAAAACGGGGATCCAAAAAGACTGCATTCTCTCGCATTGACAATGCACGGCGGGCCTGTATCTTACTCCGTTCACAGTGTTTTGACTCAATTTGCAGAGGTACTGGCAGCCCATGGGACGCTCAGAACGACAAAGAGAAATCGCCCGCCGTCGCAAGCGAAAAGTCGGCATTACAAAGATCCGTGCTCGCTACGCAGAAGCGCGAAACGAAGGTGAAAAGGCTGAATTGCTGGCGAAAGCTCGCCGCATCAGTCCATTTGTCACTCTTGACTGAACCTCACAGCGGCGCACGTTCGCCATCGCTGAAAACGATTCCGAGCCCACCATTCGGCTGTCTCGATCAGGCTGTCACCGTCACACTGTTGTCATCAGATTGTGATCGTATGGCATTGATCGTCACGCTTCGAACGTGGGCTCGTTTGCGTGGATACTGCCTGCTGCTCCCCGCGTGATACCCGCCGCAGTGATTCCTGATGCAGTGATTCCTGATGCTGCATTGATCCCAGGATCATTTGCCTGATCATTGCTGAGCCGGTCCTGCTGCGATACAGAGCAATCATTGCACTGAATGTCTTCGATTCTGTGCGCACACAGCGACAATTCCATGTGCGTCAGGTGCCAGCACCGCTCGATCCCGCGGTTGCTCGCCGCTGTTGAAATGCAATCGCATTGCATCCTTACAGCCCGCTGTATCTGGCATCGTTTCTCTCCGTTGCAATGCATTCAACGAGGCAGCGGATGCTGTCCGTGGCGACCAGCGTTCGCTCTTGCAATGAGAAGCCATCTGCACTGCAACCCCTGTTTGGAAAAAAAAAACAGAAAAGACCCTCCATCGCAGTCAAATAGCCCTGCAGCGGTCTGTCCTGCGGAGCAATGTCGATTGCAAAGGTGGTCTGAACAGGCTGATTCTGCAGAGTGGCGGACGCGGTTTTCGGCCTTTGCCGCCCGCATTTCCCTGTCATCGGCAGTGAGTGCCGAATCGGGACTGATGTTCGCCGAATGCAGGATTTTTACAGTTCGCTGACGCCAGCATCAGCTTGACGATTGCTTTGACACCCCGCTATCACCCTCAACATTCATGTTCTCCGCATTCCCTCTGACTGGAGGAATGTGATCCGGAGAACGGGACAGGATTCACGAACTTACGGGCGAACGACAGGACGTCGTCAACCCGGTTGAAACCAAGACAGAGAGATCATGGATCTGAATCGCGAAGACTGATTCAGAGATCATGGACGATCGCCGGCAGCATTGGAGAAAACCTGCCGGGTATTCCTGAAGGAGGATCTAACATTGTACAAGGCCATCGGACTC
>JALQUR010000425.1 GCA_023260695.1 Planctomycetaceae bacterium | reverse complement strand
ACCATTGTCTGGGATAGCCTCCCGGGTGCCGTCACTTACGACGTCTGGGTCAACAACTGCAGCACCGGCGAGATTCAATGTTTTCGTGAGATCGTCAGTGGCAACAGCTGGAAACCGTCGCAGGATATGTCGCTCGGCGAGTATCACATCTGGGTGCGAGGTCAGGCTGCAGACGGGTATTTCGCCAACTGGTCAGTAAGGCAGCATTTTTACGTCACACCCATTCCCGGGGTGATCAGTGACTTTACGTCGACCTTCGATCGCACACCAACATTTCAGTGGGAAGAAGTACCCGGTGCGACCAGCTACACCTTCTTTATGCGGAACCAGATGGATGGTGAGATTGAAGCCAATGTCACCGGGTTGCCGACGCCGGAATGGACACCGGATCAGCCTTTGGCAGACGGGCCGTATGTCTGGTGGGGACTCGCTGATTCGGCCTATTCAAACATCCGCAGTAACTGGACCCTCCGCAACGATTTCTATGTCGGTGGACGCACGCGAGTCGTCGGTACGGCTGCGTCGGCGGAGTACGATAAGCCGGTGATTCATTGGGTTGGTGTTGAAGGTGCGTCTCACTATGAACTGTGGGTTTCGACCGGGGGCACGACCCTCATTGCAGACCAGCGACAGTTGACAGAAACGCAATACCAGTTCCCTGAAGCTCTGCAGAAGCAGACACGCTACGATGTCTGGGTGCGTGCAGTCAGCGGGGATGGTGAAAAAGGCTACTGGTCCTGGTACTACAGCTTTACCCTTGCCGCCGCGGAACACACAGAAGACGCGACAGAGTTCTCTGCAGAAGTGAATCTCGCACAGGCCGCATTGCAGTCTCCGGTAGTGATGAAACTGCAGCAGCTGTCAACTCCGGCAGTTGGCGCTGGAGAACAGACGGGTGAACGCCAGGCGACAGCCAACACGAGGCTGGCAGCGATGGCTCCGACCTCAGCGACTGGATTGCCTCCGCATTCAGCAGGTGACCTTGCGGAGATCGGCCTTGTGGATCATCCAGGCATCCCGCATCTGGTCTTCGACCACCTCGCTGGTGGGGATTGGTATGCCGAACTGGCTGAACAGCTTGAGCTCGCCGGGAGTTGATAACCTGGTCTGAATTCTCTGACCGACAACAACGCAGAATTGGGAGTGCTGTCGGACGAACGGGGGAATGCCGGCCAGGTGTGCTGGGCCAGGCCTGTTGGGTGTACGTGCTGAGCCTGCTGCCCGAAAACGCAGACATCGGGTTCCGGTTCAGCCGGTCGGCATCGTCCCTGAAGTTCGAAAAGAAGTCGCAAGGTCTCCCGTGGACGTCGGTCAGCAAGCGGCCGCGTCGCGCCCGCAAATGCTCCTGCGATCTGTAGAGTCGTGCTTGGCCGCAAAGGTTGCATAATCGCCGCAGGTCTCCCAGGCTGCCATGACCGGCCACGCAACAGATCTCCCGGTGGCTTGCAGAAGCTTCCCGCCCCCATTGCACTCGCTCGCAGTCCGGCGGTTCCGACGATGGTTTCGGTGCCACCCACCGAGATGGCTTCCCCGCACGAGATGGCTTCGGTGCCACCCACCAGGCAGCCCGCTCACCACACCAGGCAGTCCCACCAGGCAGCCCGCTCACCAGACAATCTGCTGTCGCCACGCTTGGGTGCCACGCACCGCGTTCTTTCCTGAAAGCTGTATGATCCTGGCACGGTTTCTTCTAATCAGGGGCTGCTGTTACTCATTCGGAAGTCGCCGGAATTCAGGAAGCGGCCTGGTTGGTAAAGCCGCTGAGTGGGTGGCAGACAAAAATGGCAGACAAAAAGCAGAGGCAGACAAAAAGGACAGGCACTGCAGACTCACCCTGGCAAATGCGAGATTCGGGGTGACTTGAGAAGATCGCGAGTGATTCGGGTGTGTTTCGGGTGGGTGGCACCTGGACCAGAAACTTGTTGGACCAGAAACCTGGTGGGTGGCACCTGCACCGGACGCCGGGTGGATGGCACCGGGCTATAGCTTTGTGCGGCCTGCAGCTGGGTGGGGGGCCTGCAGCTTGGTGGGTGGCACAGGGACCGGAAACCTCCACAACGGCCCCGCCATTCAACGGGATTACCCGCGCAACTTTCGCAGCGGCGCCGCGATAACGGGCAGATACCGACATGGACGCCTGCACATAGAACAGGCATTGCAGACTGGGACAGGCATTGCAGACTGCCAGTGAACGCGTTGCGTTGCGACCTCGTGGGTGACACCGTCGGTAAGCAGCGTCAGAAAGGACAGGCACTGCAGACAAAGAGCAGACAAAAAGGACAGGCAGTGCAGACTGTCAAGAGTCGTCGTGGTCGGTGGGTGGCACCGGAGACAGGCAGGCAACAGCGTGGGTGGCACTGGACGCAGCTGCCGGCCGAGGAGCTGCATGCCGATCCGCATTTCAGTGAGGCAGTTGGCGGATGTTCACTAGAAGCCGCCCTGCGGAACGAAATGGAGCGGTGACGGCGTGATGGGCTGCGAACAAGTTTGACCTGACGAGACTCATCATCAACTCAGAATAACTGTGGTTTTTGGAGTAATCCGACAAATTGTCTCGACCGGCATAGCTGGAAGAACCTTGGTTTTCATCAAAACCAAACTGATCCTTGCAGCCGTCAAAGTCCGATACCTGAAAGTGTTGCAATTCCGCGCGGATTCTGTGTCCAGCGAATCGGCGTGATTATTCGCCGGTCCGGTGGGAAGGCTGAGCAGTCGATTCTGCTCGGCGGAACACTGTCTGCGTGGAACGGGGGGCAATGCCTGCAGGTTCTTTCGGGGGAAGTGACGGTGAAACGTCCAGGTATTATTGCAGCGGGTCTGCTTAGCACCGCCACAGTTGGTTGCTTACTGTTTCAGCAGCAACTGGATCTTGGTGCTTCGGAAGACGAGCGGGGATCCTTCCGCGAAGCATTTCGGGCAACTGCAGCAGAAACGAATTCTGCGGCCAAAGATGGCATTCGCCTGAATTACTTCGATGCGACATGGGATCGCGTCCTTGGTGATTTTGCGGAGCACCAGAGTCTGACGCTTGTCATGGACCGTGTGCCTTCAGGACGTTTTGCACGTCGGGACCGCAACTTCCATGACTCCCAGGGCGCACTGCGAATTCTGAACAGCGAACTGGAACAGCAGGGCTTCCGTTTGCTGGTACAGAATCACTTCCTGATCGTGCTCGACCTGGACCAGGCACGCACACAGTATGCGCGACCGCGGCTGCAGCCTGAGGTTGCTCAGCAGGCCCGCTCCGGGATGCGAACTGCAGCAACTGCGGAAGATCCTCGCACACCGCCCAGCCCGCCTGCTCTGGATTCACGTCAGCCGAGCGTTCCTCAGAGTCCGGAGTCACAGATTCGCCGAGCCGGTGGACGCGTGGACGACACAGCTCGCAGCTTCGATACTCTGATTCCCGGGGCATCCGCCCGCCGTCCGATTCAGCAGGTCTCTGGTCTGCGTGGTCGTGATGACGAGCGTCCGGCCGCCGCTCAGGAAGCGGACATTCTGGAAACCGTGCCGCTCAGCGATGCCAACGCGGCTGCCGTCGCGCGGACGCTCTTTGTCGTCTTCAAGGGGCGAGCTGAACTGGAGCGAGAGGGACTCAATAACCTGCCGGGATTCACTGTCTTCAGTAACAACGCCGAGGAAGAGGACGACCCCACGGTACTGTTCCGGGTGGCGATTGATCAGAACCGCAATGCACTCACATTCTCCGCGCCAGCACGACGAATGCAGACCCTGCGTCGACTGGTCTCGGATCTCGATCGACCCGCGGAATTCGCATCCGACTCGGACGTGCGTCTGATCCCCAATAACAGCATCCCGGTTGACTCCGTGGAACAGCTTTCAACCCGACTGACTCAGCTGGTCGCTATGGCAGATGAGCAGCGGTCACCCGTCGCTTATGATGAAGGAGATCCCGGTACAGCAGCCAACGCTGACGAATCACCGGCAATTAACCTGCGTGGCGAAGTAACCGTGCAGGCCATGCAGGACCTGCAGCTGCTGATCCTGAAGGGGAATGCTGCTGACGTCGATCGCGTTGAAGGGATCATTCAGCAGCTGGAAAACGTGAGCGTTGGTTCGCTGCCATCGATTCACATCCTCGCGCTGCAGAATGTTGATTCTGAAGCCATGGCCACGCTGCTCGAAGAGGTCTACACGCAGCTGGCAACGCTGCGGGAACAGTCATCCGGCAGCAATCGCAAGACGGCATCATTTCTGCCGGTCGTGCAGCCCAACGCTCTGCTGATCATCTCCTCAGAAGTGGAACGGGAGTCCATCCTTGACCTCGCGTCCACCCTCGATGCTCCAACGTCACCGGATCTGGAATTCGAAGTCTTCCCGCTGAAAAGTGCCATTGCTTCACAGGTGGTCACATCCCTGACATCGTTCTATGAAGAACGACCAGGGCTGGGGACATCGCTGCGAACCTTCGCAGATGTCCGCACCAATTCCGTGATCGTGCAGGGACGCCCCAATGAACTCGAGGAAGTTCGCAAGCTGATTTCGCGAATCGACCAGGATACGCCGGCAGCAACATCGATGATGCGAGTCATTCGGCTTCGGAACTCGGTCGCTGAAGAACTCAGCACCACGATTAATCAGGCCATCCAGGCGGTCATCAGTCCACCGCAGCAGACGACCGGTGGTCAGGCCGGCTTCGGTGGATTCGGGAACCAGCAGGGAGCTCAGGAACTGCGGGACAACAAGTCTGTCGCCGTCGAATTCCTGTCCTCCGCCGGTGGCGTTCGTGAACTCATTCGCTCCGGAATCCTCGCCGATATCCGCGTCAGCTTTGATGCTCGATCCAACAGCCTGATCGTCACAGCTCCCGAAGCCAGCATGGGGCTGATGGAGGCACTCATCCGCGAACTCGACCAGACTCCGGACGCCACCTCCGAGATCAAGGTGTTCACACTGCAGAATGCCGACGCTCAGCAGTCGGTCGATCTGCTCACCACACTCTTTGAAGATACCAATCAGCAGGATCAGCTGGGTGTGCAGCTGGCCGGCACCGAAGGTTCCTCCAGCAGTCTGATTCCAATGCGGTTCTCTGCCGACATTCGCACCAACACGGTGCTTGCGGTCGGCAGTGCAGAATCCCTCAGCGTCGTCGAAGCTGTGCTGCTGCGACTGGACTCCGATGACACCCGGCAACGCTCGACGTCAGTAATTCCGCTGCGAAATGCTCCTGCCGAACTTGTCTCAGAAACACTGCTGGACTTCCTTGATCAACAGCAGGCTCTGCAGGACAGCTCTGAGGATCTGATCAGTAATATCCAGCGTATTCGTCAGGAAGTTCTGGTCTCCCCGGATACCAACAGTAACTCCCTGATCGTGAGTGCTTCACCGCAGTACTTCAGTCAGATTCTGCAGATCATCGACCAGCTGGATGCTCAGCCGCCGGAAGTCGTGATTCAGGCTCTGCTTGTGGAAGTGACTCTGGATGCCACCGATGAATTCGGAATTGAACTGGGTTTCCAGGATCCGCTGCTGCTCAATCGCAGTCTGAATACCACGACCGCCGGCGGTCTGACCGGCACCGACCAGCAGGCCGGCTTCGCTCGGATGTTCCTGCGCGACCGCTTTGAGGAACAGCACCGCGCCGAGATCGAC
>JALQUR010000332.1 GCA_023260695.1 Planctomycetaceae bacterium | reverse complement strand
AACGTGAAGCGTAACCACTTACGTGTTCGAAGTCTGAAAGTTCAAAGTTTCCCGACCATTCTGCCGGCCAGAGACTATGCCATTGAGCCGGACGCGTCGGCGGCCAGCTATTTCTTCGGACTGGCGGCGGTCAATGGAGGGACTGTCACTGTTGCCGGCCTGACCAGAAATGCCCTTCAGGGCGACATCGAATTTGTCACTGCCCTCGAACAAATGGGCTGTCGAGTCGAGTGGAATGCGGACTCAGTATCGGTCAGCGGCGGTCCACTTCAGGGCATCGACATCGACATGAATGCAATCAGTGATACAGCACAGACGCTGGCCACGGTTGCGGTCTTCGCACAGGGCCCGACTCGCATCCGCGGAGTGGCTCATATGCGTCACAAGGAAACAGATCGCATCCACGCCGTTGTGACGGAGCTGCGACGGGCGGGTATCGAAGCAGAAGAACACGAAGACGGAATGACGATTCATCCCGGAACGCCGCATCCCTGCGAAATTCACACATACGACGACCATCGTATGGCAATGAGCTTCGCGCTGCTGGGTGTGCGAGTGCCGGGAATCGTGATCCTCGATCCGAAGTGTACGGAAAAAACATACCCGGATTTCTTTGTTGATCTGCAGCGACTCTGTCAGGAGGCGACGCCATGAATGGAGGCCAGCGGCGACACCATCCACGCAGATCCCGGCCACAGCACCGTCGCCCGACCACAGCACCGGCCGAAGTGCAGATTCCGATACCGTGCCGCAGTGGCCGGGTCCTGGCATGGGCAGTTCTGCAGCAGGCCGAAACCAGCGATCGCTTTCTGCAGGATCTTCTGGCCGACTTTGATGCTGAGACTGACCTTTCCGGAGCAGAGCGAGCACTCGCTGTCGATCTGTCCTCAGGCGTCATGAAACGTCGCCGTACCCTTGATCATCTGATCCTGTCGCAGTTGCAGCGACCTCGGTCTCAGACAGAACCGGGACTATGGCAGATTCTGCGACTGGGGACTTTTCAGCTGCTGGCCGGACGGATTCCGCCGCACGCTGCAGTTCACACAACCGTGGAGCTGTGCCGGGAACTCGGACAAAGTCGCTGGACGGGATTCGTCAATGGGATGCTCCGCAGCATCCTGCGGCTGTTCTCCGAGGAGGCCGCAGATGGCCCGTCGGCCGCGGCAGTACCTGCTGCAGGTGGACGGTGGATTCGTCTGAATGAGCCGATCTTTGCTGACCCTTCCAGCGAAACGGCGCTCTGGTTTGGACAGAGTTTTTCCTTGCCATCATTTACGGCAGAACGCTGGGCAGCAAGATTCTCGAAGGACGAACTGATTCGGATCGGATTTGCCGCCTGCGATGCACCGGTGAACACAGTTCGAGTCAACCTGCTGCGAGCATGGCGAAACGACATCCTGCAGAGTTTTCACGATGCCGGAATTGAAGCTGTTGCTGGAGATCAGCCCGCCGCCATCCGTCTGCAGAAAACACTTCGCCCCGACACTCTGCCGGGATTTCAGGAAGGGCTCTGGAGTATCCAGGACGAATCCGCCATGGCGGCAGCCGAACTCCTTGCTCCGCTGCCAGGCGAGAGGATCCTTGACCTCTGTGCCGCCCCCGGTGGCAAGACGGCACATCTTGCGGAACTCTCCGGAGACAAGGCGCAGATCGTTGCCTGCGACATCAGCGAACACCGCCTGCAGAGAATACGTCAGAATGCAGCACGACTTCAGCTGCACGGGATCACGACTCAGCAGATTTCTCCGTACGGTGAAGATATCCCTGAGGGACCATTTGATGCCGTGCTGATTGATGTCCCATGTTCCAACTCCGGGGTGCTTGGTCGCAGACCGGAGGCACGCTGGCGACTCGATGCAGACTCCCTGCAGGAACTGATCCGGATCCAGACTCGCCTGCTGCTGCAGGCTGTGGACCGAGTCCGTCCCGGCGGAAGAATCGTGTACAGTACCTGCAGTCTGGAACCGGAAGAAAATGAAGAGCTGATTCGTGGACTTATGCCTGTTCTGAAGCAATGGCAGATGTCGCTGCCGCGACTGCACCTGCCGGGCAGTCCCGCCGATGGCGCGTGCCAGATTCTGCTCACAAGAAACAGCTGAGACCAAATTCCCAGTCTGCCCGCAGGGAGCACCAATGATCTCGGAAGGAATGGTGACCAGCACCAACGAGGACGGATCCCCGCATTTCGCACCGCTGGGGCCGGTTGTGGACCAGGCGTACAGCAGCCTCCTGCTGCGCCCATACCAGCCGTCCACTACCTTCAGCAATCTTTCGCGGACTCGCTGCGGCGTCTTCCATATTCTTGACGACGTGGAACTGATCACCCGCTGCGTCACCCGCACTCTGCAGTCGCCGCCACCAGTGTTCCCTGCGGCACAGATCAGCGGCTGGGTTCTGGAAAACTGCTGCCAATGGCTGGAGTTTGAAATCACAGATATCGACGACTCCTCTGCCCGCAGTGAAATGCAGGCTCGAATTGTTCATCGCGGTCAGCGGCGTCCTTTCTGGGGTTACAATCGCGCCCGCCACGCGATTCTGGAACTCTGCATTCTGGCCACCCGAACGCACCTGCTGCCTCATGATGAAATCCGGAGTGCCTGTCGCTATTTTCGTCCGGTCATTGAACGCACAGCCGGAACAGCAGAGCTCATCTGTCTGGAACTGATCAACGATTATCTGCAGCGCGAAGCAGGGGACGATCTACATGCATGAGCTGCAGATTCGCACGGGTGCTCGCCTGCATTTCGGCCTGATCCTTTCAGCTGCCGGTGAAGAACATCACTTCGCCGGAGTCGGGCTGATGGTCAGCAGCCCTGGCTGGCACCTGCAGATCTCCATGGCAGCGGAACAGGACTCTGTTTCCGCAGACGAATCCACGCGCGAACGGATTGAAATTCTGTTGCAGCGGATCAGAACGCAACATCGTGGCATTCCGCCGCTGCAGATTGTTGTGCGGGACGCTCTGCCACCGCATGCCGGTCTGGGCTCCGGCACCCAGCTGGCACTGGCGACTGTGGCTGGCGTACTGGAACTGGTCCCACCAGCCAGTCCGGTAACGCGAGATCAGATCGTTGCACTGTCAGGCCGTGCTGAACGGTCGGCAATCGGATCAGCAGGTTTTTTCTCCGGTGGATTTCTCATCGACCGCGGTGAGCATGTGGCAGAGCCCCGTGTCGAATCCCTGCCCATACCATCTCACTGGAGATTCATTCTGCTGCGTCCTGAGCAGCGGCAGGGGCTCTCCGGCCATGCAGAACGGAATTGGTTCGGCAGTCGCCCGCAGATGCCCGATCAACTGGTGCAGCAGCTGACACAGCTGGCACAACAGCACCTGCAGGAATCACTTCATGAAGCGGCTTTTGAACGCTGGAGCAAAGCACTTGAGGAATACGGAGATCTTGCCGGTCAGTTCTATGCGCGATTCCAGGGACACATTTTCGCTGATGCAGCGGTGCGAAATGCAGCAGAACTGCTGCGAGCGCGGGGAGTTCGCGGAATCGCACAATCATCGTGGGGGCCGGGCATCTGTATTCCCGCGTCAGACAGCGAACACGCCGACTGGATCACACAACAGTTACCTGAAGTAGTTGCCGGTACACGGCTGCTGCATGAAATCGTGACGCCGTTGAATACCGGAGCCAGCATCAGCTATCCGGCCGGGGATCAGTATCCACACGGCCGAATCTGCTGACGCTCATCATCCCTGAAGCATTTCAGCTCCACGTTCGCGGCGGTCGATCACGGAGTACATCGGCGTCCGGAGCATCTGCGAATTCCTCCGTGGCCGGATCAATACGCAGCTTGCGGCCCAGTATCCAGGCAGCAGCAGCAGCATGGCAGGCAATGTGCGACTTGCGCATCACATTCGCATTCGCCGCAGTCGCTTCCCGGGAGCGAATGCTGTCAAAGAAGTTTCTGGCATGCAGCGAAACATCCAGTCCGCGAACACGCTGCGACGTCTCGGGCAGTTCCTTCCTGAGCGACTCGGAACTGACCACGATCTCGCCTTCGTCACCGGTCTCTACCCAGCCTTCATCGCCTACAAAACGCACCGGACAGGTTCCCAGCCGAGTAATGTAATGCGGACTGCGATCACCAAACGGCTGTGGCAGGAAGTCAATGATCAGTTCCACTCCGTTCTCGTAGTGACAGACGATTTTGTCTTCCTGAGGTTCATACTCCACCGGCATGCTGTCATCGGCACGGTTCGCCCACTGGCACAGATCCACTGTGTGTGCTCCCCAGTCCAGCAGTCGCGCTCCGGAATCAAAATCCCACAACCCACGCCAGCGTCCGTCGCAGTAGGCCTGATTGAACGGTCGCCATGCTGCAGGCCCCAGCCAGAGATTCCAGTCGACCTGATCTCGGGGTGGGAGTGGCTGCGCCGGCAACCAGGCGTTATCCAGGGTCGGCACGTAAACTGATGCATGCATTTTCTGGAGCCGTCCCAGTCGACCGCTGTGCACCAGTTCCACCGCCTGCTGGAAATTCGGAACACTGCGACGCTGTGTCCCGGCCTGGAAAACTCGCTTCCGGCCGTTCATCGTATCTGCCAGACGCTGACAGTCGGCAATGGTGATCCCGCAGGGCTTTTCGCTGTACACATCCTTACCCGCCTCAGCCGCCAGTATCGATGCCGCAGCATGCCAGCGGTCGCCGGTGGCGATCAGCACCGCATCAATATCCGCACGTTGCAGCAGTTCTCGAAAATCGCCGTAAAGAACGCAGTCAGAGTTGCCGTAGGCGGTATCCACCAGCTGCTTTCCTGCATCCCGTCGGGATTTCTGAACATCTGCAATCGCCACACACTGCACATCATCAAACTGCAGCATTGATTTCAGGTCGTACGTGCAACGAGGCCCGATACCGATCACCCCCAGCGTCAGACGCTCCGATGGCAAAGTACTTCGCGCAGCGGCTGCAGTCGGACGCAGAACTCCCGATGCCGCAAGAGCAGCAGCAGAAGTGCCAAGAAATCCGCGACGATCGGTGAACCAGTCATTCATTTTGCCCGCCTCCTGAGCGAATCTGCACAAAGAATCTGTTACTCTGCGAATCTGTTACTCTGCCGCGGTGCCTGACGGCGGCAGCCTCGGAAGATATTAACCAACCTGCAAATGACTTTGCACTCTGCCGCACTCATTCGGCCGGCGTCGGTTCCCGCTTCCGTTCCGATGTTGAATTGACGCTTCCACTGAATGGCCCCGCTGCTCATTGCAATCATCACGACACAGGAATTCACCGATGTCGGTTCAGACCCCGGTTGAGAATCGGAGCACTCATCACTGGCAACGGGAGCTGGCCTGTGCAGTTCGCACAAGGTCGGCCCTGCTGCAGCGGCTGCAGCTGCCGGAAGCCAGCGGCAGCCCTGGTGCAGCAGATGCCGCAGCCGCAGACTTCCCCGTGCTGGTGCCCGAAAGCTATCTGCAGCGAATGCAGCCCGGTAATCCGCTTGACCCGCTGCTGCTGCAGGTTCTTCCACAGGACGCTGAGATGACGCAGCTGCCGGGATTCACGGCCGATGCTGTCGGCGACCTGCAGGCGGAACTGACGCCCGGAGTACTCCAGAAGTACCACGGTCGGGCACTGCTCGTGACCACCGGGGCCTGCGCCGTTCACTGCCGCTACTGTTTTCGTCGCAGCTTTCCGTATTCCGATCTGCCAGTCTCTGCAGAGCAATGGGAACAGGCAATCAGGACCATTCAGGACGATGACACAATCACCGAAGTTATTCTGAGTGGAGGTGACCCGCTGCTGCTTACCGATGGACGCCTGCAGAATCTGATCAGCCAGCTGGAGCAGATCCCGCATCTTGATCGACTGCGACTGCACACCCGACTGCCGGTTGTGCTGCCTTCCCGCATCACAGCGGAACTCCTCGATATGCTGCAGCACACTCGACTTCGATCCATTATGGTGATTCATGCCAACCATGCTGCGGAACTTGTCGGCGACTGTCGTGATGCCATTGAGCGTCTGGTCGGCAGTGGAATCCCGGTGCTCAATCAGACAGTGCTCCTGCGGCAGATCAATGATAATGCCACCACCCTCGAACAGCTCAGCCTCACGCTCATCAATCTTGGAGTCATGCCCTACTATCTGCATCAGCTCGATCGCGTGCAGGGGGCAGCACACTTTGAAGTCGCGGAGCAGAACGGGCGTGAGCTGATCGACCAGCTGAGTGCACGTCTGCCGGGCTATGCAGTGCCTCGTTACGTGCGGGAAATCCCCGGTGCGACGGGCAAGACGCGAGTTGGTCTGTGAGATGCTCCTGGATCGCTGACTCTCACATCGCCTCCGCTGGAATTCTTTCTCCGGATCGTTAAGGTTGCCCAACTTCTGTTCAGGACGGTCAGCAGCATCCCGCAGTTCTGCCAGAGTTGCTCCTGCCGAATGGCTCCACGAAGGTCACCCATATGTCGCACGCAAATTGTCTCATTCGTCACCGCAGCAGTTCCCCGTTGCTCTGCTGCCTGACACTGCTGTTCAGCGTCCTGATGGCATCGCCAGTGACGTCCGCTGATGATGACCGCCCGAACATCATTGTCATTCTGAGCGATGACATGGGCTTCTCTGACATTGGCTGTTACGGCGGTGAAATTGCCACGCCCGTCCTCGATTCACTGGCTGCGGGTGGAGTCCGCATGACGCAGTTCTACAACACGGCACGCTGCTGTCCCACGCGGGGCTGTCTGCTGACAGGGCTGTACCCGCATCAGTCCGGCATTGGGCATATGATGGAAGACCGAGGTATCCCGCAGTACCAGGGCAATCTCAACACCTCCTGTCGCACCATCGCTGAAGTGCTGAAGCCGGCAGGCTACAGCACCTACGCCGTTGGCAAATGGCACGTCACTCGACACATCGATGCGGATGGACCGAAATTCAACTGGCCGCTGCAACGAGGCTTCGATCGCTTCTACGGTACGATTCACGGAGCCGGCAGTTTCTGGGACCCGTCTTCACTGGTTCGCGACAACAATATGATCTCTGCGTTTGCTGACCCCGAGTACAAACCTCGGCAGTACTACTACACTGATGCCATCTCGGACCAGGCCATCCGGTTTGTCTCAGAACATGCAGCAGCGGGTAAGGATCAGCCATTCTTCATGTACGTTGCCTACACGGCGGCTCACTGGCCGATGCACGCATTCCCTGACGACATCGCAAAGTACGCAGGAAAATACGACGCCGGCTATGGTGCAGTTCGCGAAGCAAGATTCCGCCGAGCTGCCGAACTTGGTCTGATTGCTCCCGATCAGCCAATGTCGGCTCAGGCTGAAGACTGGGAGCAGGTGCCGGACAAGCGCTGGGAAGCTGCCGGCATGGAAGTCTATGCGGCCATGATCGACCGCATGGACCAGGGAATCGGCAGACTGGTCCGGACACTTCGCAGCAACGGTCAGTTTGACAACACTCTGATCATGTTCATGCAGGACAACGGTGGCTGTGCCGAAACCGTCGGCCGCAGCGGCAATGAACGTCACCCGGATATTGAGCGTCCGGATGCCCCGCCGTTCCCGCCTATGAATCCCACGGACTTTGCCACGCGGGGAATCGTTCCCGACCAGACTCGTGACGGCTTCCCGGTGCGTATGGGCCGCAGGGTCATGCCCGGACCGGAGGACACATACATCGCTTATGGACGCGGCTGGGCCAACGTCAGCAACACACCGTTTCGTGAATACAAGCACTGGGTTCATGAAGGGGGCATCAGCACTCCGCTCATTGCGCACTGGCCAGCGGGAATTTCAGCCCGCGGCGAACTGCGGAGGACCCCGGGACACCTGATCGACATTGCAGCCACATGCCGCGCTGTTGCCCGTGCTGCATACCCGGACGACGCCACACCGCTGGAGGGCGTCAGTCTGCTCCCGCTGTTTCTGCAGGACGAACTGCCGGATCGCATGATCTACTGGGAACATGAAGGCAACCGGGCCGTCCGCTCCGGTAACCTGAAACTGGTTTCGAAATTCCGCCAGCCATGGGAACTCTTCGATCTGTCGCAGGACCGAACGGAACAGAATGATCTGTCTGCACAGATGCCGCAGGAGCGTCAGCGACTGGAACAGGCCTGGCAGAAATGGTCAGAACACGTTGGCGTTGCCCCATGGCCACTGCCCAAACCCGTTGAAAACTGAATCTGCAGAATAATCCTCCGAACGAAAGAGACGCGGCACCTGCTGTCGGGCTTCCGTGTCGGAGTGAACCTCCGGAACCCTTGCTGCCAGGATCAGAAATCATGCTGCGACTGCTGCCGCTCGCCCTGCTCGGACTGCTCTCTTCAGTGACTGCTGCGGAAATCCAGAATGCTCCGGCTGCAGCATCGCGGACGCAGGCAGCCGTTCCTGAACCGACACTGGTCAATCAACGCTATGGTGAACATGAGCGGCATGTTTTCGACTTCTGGAAAGCAGAGTCTGCGGAGCCTGCCCCGCTGGTGTTCGTGATCCACGGCGGTGGCTGGCTGGGGGGTGACAAGGATCGAGTTGGACGATTTGTCGACGTTCAGAAACTTCTGAACAGTGGCATCAGCGTCGCAGCAATCAACTATCGCTTCGTGAAGCAGGCTGTTGAGGCTCAGGTCGAGCCTCCCGTCAAGCTGCCGCTGCATGATGCAGCACGCGCCCTGCAGTATCTCCGCAGCCGCGCGCAGGAACTGAATCTCAACCCTGAACTGGTCGGCGCAGCAGGTGGATCTGCCGGGGCCTGCAGTTCACTCTGGCTGGCATACCACGACGATCTGGCCCAGCCGGAATCAACAGATCCGATCCGCAGGCAGTCGACGCGCCTGCAGTGCGCTGCGGTGACTGGTGCACAAACAACCCTTGATCCGCAGCAGATGCTGGAATGGACTCCCAACAGCAAGTACGGCGGACACGCATTCGGGCTGCAGGGGTTCGCGGCCTTTCTGGAGGCCAGGGAACGCATTCAGCCATGGATTGCGGAATACTCTCCATGGCACCTGGTCAGCAGTGACGATCCCCCGGTGTACCTGTCTTACTCGGCAGTACCTGCTCGAGGAAAAGCCCAGAAGGATCCGACGCATACGTCAAACTTCGGCGTCATGTTGCAGGAACGCTGTCGGCAGCAGAAAGTTCCATGTGAGCTGGCGTACCCGTCTGCCCCTGATGTTGAGCACGAAAGCCCGACCGATTTTCTGATTGCCACGCTGAAGCCGAAGTCTGCAGGCAGCCGCTGAGCAGGCAGCCGCTGAGCAGCCAGCCGCCGGGCAGCCAGTCGCTGGTTAGTGCTGACATCGTGGACAGTAAAACGTCGATCGCTGCGTCTGCACTATTCGGCGAATTGTCCCTTCGCCGCAGGTCGGACACAGATCTCCCGCGCGATCGTAAACGCGGTGGTGATTCTGGTAGCCGCCGTCCTGGTTCAGCGCGTTGCGGTAAGTGCCGTCATTGAGCGTAGAGCCTTCGTAGCGAACTGCCTGCTGCAGAATCTCATGAGTTGCCTCGGTGATCGACACCACCTCGCGACGCAGCAGTCGATGTGCCCGGCGACGTGGCGAAATTCCGCACAGATGCAGAATCTCGCTGGCATAGAGGTTGCCAATCCCCGCCACCAGTTGCTGATCCAGCAGTGCTGGTTTGATGGCACGGCGGGTTGCTTTGAACCGCCTCTGAAACTCATCAGCACTGATCTGGAGTGCATCAGGGCCAAGACGTCTGCGTAATGCATCAAGTTCCGGCGGAGTGAGCAGTGAAATGGTCCCCAGCCCACGGCGATCCCAGAACAATACCGTGTTGATTCCCCTGCCTGAGAACTGCCAGCGAACTCTCAGATGTTCCACCGTGGGCGGATCAGTGACGAGCATCAGGCCGGTCATCCGCGGCTCAACAACGATGCACAGACCACAGTCAAAGTTCATCAGAATTCGCTTCCCCAGTCGCTCCAGGTCTGTCAGCCTGCTGCCGACAACTTTTTGGAATGACGGGCGATCGGGACGCACGGGACTCGGCCGGCGGGTGCAGGGAACAAACTGCAGTTCCTGCAGCTGACGTCCCGCACAGGCAGACTGGATCCCCCGCAGCATCGTCTCAACTTCGGGCAACTCCGGCATTTGCAGACCCTTCCGCCAGCACTGCCTGCCGCGGGACATGAGCATCTGTCAGCAGGGCATCGCGCCCGGTGGTGAGGACTCCGCGGATTTCAACGCTGACAGCGCAAGATTTACATGGAAGGATTGCAGCGTCAATGACGGCCGGGGTTTTCCTGACCGGTTCAGTCGAATCACCAAAAACAGTGCCATGCCCCACCAAACGGCAGAATCGGCACCCTGCACAAAGTCGGCATGATGGTGAAATGGTGGAATATTCTTGACGAAGAGCCTTTTGGCGACGATGCTTAGAGCAGCAAATTCCGTATTTCTACGGACTTCTCATGTCCGGATTCGGTCCGGATGCAGTTTATCAGCTCAGCGGCAGCATCTGCTGTGTTCGCGATCATCGTGAGGTTTTGTCGATGACATTCGCCATCCCGTCTGTTTCAGAGTTCCGCGGCCGCTGC
>JALQUR010000346.1 GCA_023260695.1 Planctomycetaceae bacterium | reverse complement strand
AACGCCATTGTGGATCATGCGACAGGCCGGACGGTACCTGCCGGAATACATGGCGGTACGAAATCGCGTGACCTTCATGGAACTCTGCAAGACCCCGGAACTGGCCTGCGAGGTTACGGTCACGGCACGAGAAGTCCTTGGCGTTGATGCAGCCATTCTGTTTGCGGATCTGCTGCCGATTCTGGAACCAATGGGCATTGATCTGGAATATGTGAAGGGCGAAGGTCCTGTGATCCACAATCCAGTCCGCACCGCTGCAGACGTGGATCGAATTCAGGCACTCGAAAGTGTTGAGGAACTGGACTATGTGTACCAGGCCATTCGTCTGATCCGTGCTGCTCTGCCGGACGACATTCCTCTGATCGGATTTGCTGGTGCGCCGTTTACTCTGGCATCCTATGCCATCGAGGGAGGCGGTTCGAAGAACTACGTTTACACAAAAACACTGATGTACAACGATGAGGGTGCGTGGCAGGCGCTCATGAACCGACTGGTGGATACAGCCATCGGCTACCTGCAGGCCCAGATCGCGGCGGGCTGCCAGTGCGTGCAGGTGTTCGACAGCTGGGCCGGTTGTCTCTGTCCGTCCGACTATCAGCGTTATGTGCTGCCATTCGTGCAGCGACTGATCGCAGCCGTGGAACCGCATGCTCCGGTCATCAATTTTCTGAATGGCAATCCGGCTCTGCTCAGACTTCAGCGTGAAGCGGGAGGTCAGGTGATGGGAACTGACTGGCGAACGCCGCTGGATGTTGCCTGGCAGACCTTCGGGCATGACGTGGCGATTCAGGGAAACATGGACCCCGTGTCAATCTATGCAGATCTTCCTGTACTGCGTCAGCGTGTCGCGGATATCCTCAATCTTGCAGAAGGCAGGCCCGGGCATATTTTCAATCTGGGTCATGGGGTCATGCCTGACATGAATCCGGATCATGTCCGGGCGGTCGTTGACTACGTCCACGAACTCGGCTCACGCACATGAATCAGCAGGGATCAACAGCAGACACTCCGACACCCGCAGCAAATATTGCGGTTGTTGGCGGTGGCATCACCGGGCTTGCCGCGGCGCACCGGCTGCTTTCCGGCGGTCAGCACATCCGGATTTCGCTGTTTGAATCCTCTCGCAGAGTCGGTGGCATCATTCGCACGGAAGAGGCGGATGGATTCCTGATGGAGCTGGGTCCTGATGCCTTCATCACCAACAAACCCGGGGGCGTCCAGCTTTGCGAAGAACTTGGGATCAGCGGTGAGCTGATCTCCACTGATGAACGATTTCGCAAATCGCTGGTTCTTTCACGGGGGCGTCCTCGTGCAGTACCAGACGGGTTCATGCTGATGGCCCCGGAAAATCCACTGGCGGTGCTGACGACACCGATTCTTTCACTGCGGGGTCGCCTGAGACTGCTCGGGGAATACTTCGTCAGTTCTGCCGGAGCCCAGGAAGACGAATCACTGGCCAGCTTTGTTCGTCGTCGCTTCGGCCCCGAAACACTCGATCGACTGGTCCAGCCGCTGGTTGGTGGTATCTATACCTCAGACCCCGAAAAGCTCAGCCTGCGAGCGACTCTGCCACGATTTCTGGACATGGAGCAGGAGCACGGTGGAATCATCCGAGCTGTGCTTGCCGGACGCGCTCAGAAAAGCCGGAAAGCTGTCGCTGAATCCGGTGCACGCTACGGACTGTTCGCCACACCGGCCGCAGGACTGTCGACACTGACGAATGCGCTCCGGCAGAAACTCGAGCAGAGCGGGCACGTTCAGCTGCGTCTGAACACACCAGTTCAGAGTCTGCAGCGCAGTTCAGCAGTGGGCTCCGACAGCTGGATGCTCGAAACAGCCACGGGGCTGGAGCATTTTGATGCCGTCATTCTGACTCTGCCGGCGCGGGCGGTTGCACAGATCCTGCCTGACAGTGAGTTTTCCTCACTGACGTCTGAGCTGCGACAGATTGAATACGCATCCAGTGCACTCATCGTCAGCGGCCATCAGCTGTCAGATTTTCGGGATCGCATGGAAGCATTTGGAATGGTTGTTCCAGCCATTGAACAGCGAAAGATCCTCGCAGTCAGCTATTCCAGTCGCAAATTCCCGAATCGAGCGCCGGCAGGTCACCTGCTGCTGAGAACTTTTGTGGGTGGAGCCATGCAGCCGGAGATGCTGCAGCAGGACGATGATGAAATCCTGGACAGCGTGGATCGTGAACTGCGTGCGATCTACGGAATGCATCGGGAGCCGTTATTCGCCGAGGTGATCCGCTATCACGAAGCGATGCCGCAGTATCACGTCGGTCACTGTGACCGAATTCGCCGGATTGAATCCAGCCTGCAGCAATTCCCGGGACTGCGACTTGCCGGAAGTGCCTGGCACGGCGTCGGGATTCCGGACTGCATTACCAGTGGGCGCAACGCCGCCGACGCCGTGCTTGCAGGCCTGCTCTGAACCGGCTTCCCCAGGAATGCCGGGGTTCATTTGTCCTGAGCATGCACAACGATATCATTCGGCACCGCGAGGCACTGATTCGGCTCGTACAGAGTGGCTTCCCTGTCCGCTCCGATCAAATCAATCCGCACACGTTCCAGGCAGTCTGCAGATGATCGATCCACAGCTGATAGAACAGATCTGCATGCGATTTGAAGATGCCTGGCAGCAGGCGGCAGAACAGCCTCCAGCAACTGAGGAATTTCTTCTCGATCAGCCAGTTCCCTGGCCTGCGGACCTGCTGACTGCGTTACTGGAAATTGAACTGGAGCTGCTGCACGGCATCGGAAAGTTTCCCTCACTGCCATCGTTGCAGAGTCGCTTCCCGGAACCTCAGGAGCTGGTGGCAGCCCCTCGAAAGCTGGTACTCCAACGTTGCAGCATTGCCGCCCCGGAACAGCTGCAGCGGCGATTGCCGCAGCAGTCGACGGTAATCGCTCATCACGGCGAGGAGGAGTTCTGCCAGTTCACAGCTGACGGTACGGTCCTGCCGGCAGACCACAGCGACTGGTCCCGCGAAGTGGACACGGAATTCCGCAGTGGAATCAGGCTGCAGGGGCGCTATGAACTGCTGCGAGTGATCGGGCAGGGCGGTATGGGTACTGTTCGACTGGCCATTGATCATCAGCTGCATCGTGAGGTTGCGATCAAGATCGTACAGCTGGGGCGTCTGAAGTCCGCTCCGGCGCAGCGTTACCAGTACTCACTTCGCGAAGAAGCACGTCTGGGAGCGGCACTGAATGATCGTGCCATTGCAACGGTTCTTGACGTCGGCACTCACGCCGGCCGTGACTACGTCGTGTTCGAATATGTGCCCGGGGTCACTCTGCGTGAAATTCTGCGCCAGCGTGAGCAGATGCCGCTGAAGGATGTGCACTCATTCTGCGTGGAGCTGGCTCGCGCGCTGGATATCGCTCACGGCAAGTCGATCGTGCATCACGACCTGAAACCGGAGAACATCGTCTTCCGCTCACCTGCTGAGCCGTTGATCCTTGATTTTGGAATTGCACAGGACCTGCAGCGACGATCAGCCGGAGAAATTGCCGGTGGTACTCCCCGCTACGCAGCGCCGGAACAGGTGACACGGTCCGGAACAGATGCGCGAACGGATCAGTATGCTCTGGCACTGATTGTCTATGAGATGCTGGCAGGTCGTTTTGCATTTGATGCTCCTGATCGAACCAGTCTGCTGCAGCTGCGACTGAATTCCCCGCCCCCTCAGCTCACAGATGTTCGCGACGATCTTCCGTTGTCACTCTGCAACGCCGTCAACAAAGCGCTTTCCATTTCTGCCAGTCAGCGGTTCAATTCGTGTACGGAATTCGTTGAAGCAGCCTTCAGTCAGACTGGAACATCCGGCACAGCACAGCTGCGAATTCCCTTCGGCAGACCGGTGGATGTCTTTCTCTGCAATGTCGCCACCAATTCGGCAACTGCACTCAGGCTGTCACGCCTGCTGGAGCGGCATCGCCTGACAACGTGGTTCTATCAGCGAGATGCGGTGCCGGGACTGTCCTTTCGGCGGCAGGTGACGGAGGCGATTCATCGGGCTGGAGCTGCAGTACTGATCATCTCTGAAGCAGCAATTCGGTCAGAAGAATTTGCGGAGCAGGTCCGCACACTCGGCGAATCACATTGTCCCATTGTCCCGCTGCTGGTGGATATTTCCGCCGACGATCTGAATCGGCGTCCAGTGAGCTGGCGTTCGTTACTGCGCTCCCGGGATTTCATTGAAATTCAGGAAGAACAGCTGAATTCAGCTGCCGGTGACCTGCTGGAGACTCTGCGGCAGCTGGGGCGCAATCCCAGTTCCGCAGCGATTCCCGCGATCCGCAGCGGACGCAGCAACACCTCAGTCGCCTCTCCGGTCAGCCGACACCAGCCGTGGGAAACGGACTCCAGCCAGATCGATATCGAGGAACTGCCACGTCTGGTCTTTCGGAATCGGCTGGTGGACCAGTTCCTGAACAACCGCAACTGTTACTTTCTGAGCGGTACCAAGGGGCTTGGGAAGACAATGCTGCTGAGCTACAAGCGGCACCTGCTGGCGCAGCACTCATCGGGCAATTCTTCCCCCGACGGGCTGTGTCTGATTCCACACGATGGTGCCTATCTGGATCTGATGAGTTCCATGCGGACGGTGTCGGAGCAGTTTGAATCGAGTCTGTCAGACCTCGCTGTCACACGCAGATTCTGGAGCACAGCGCTGCGGATTTCTGCCATTTCTCACCACCCCGGCCTGATCGGGCCGGAGGATCAGCTGAAAGTCCGGAAGTTCCCGGCTGGCTTTCAGCACTGGCTGCAGGGAACTCGAATTGCCCCGTCAGTGGTCTTCAGTGAACTGACCAGCCTGACGATCACTCAGGTCAACCAGCTGGTTACAAAAGTGGAAAGCTTCCTGGACGAAAAGCTGCGTGCCATTCGCAGTGCCACGTGCTTCTTCATTGACAAGGTGGACCAGGCTGTTCAGGAACGAAGTCGCGAGGCCTGGATCAGCATTCAGGCAGGACTGATTGAGGCGGCCTGGGAAATCATGAACGCAAATCGTCATGTTCGCATTTATGCGTCCATCCGTCAGGAGGCCTTTGCCAATTATCACTCCGCTGTGAAGTCCAACATTGTCGGTTCCACAATGGTTCTTAAGTACACCGATCGAGAACTCAAGTCGATGCTCGACGGCCTGACCAGTTGTTATGAGGACAACAGTGGATTCCTGGATTTTGTGGGACTGCGAGTCATCAAGCACGCGGCACGTCCGATCCCGGAGGATGCCTTCAGGTTTCTGCGTCGCCACACTTTCGGACGCCCCCGCGACCTTGTGGCAATTGCCCGCCAGTTGTCCACATCGGCGATGCCAGCATCCGAAGACGACTACTGCGAAGTCATTCGGCAGTACAGCGGAGTCAATCTTGTTGCCGACATCTTTCTCGAGATGAAGGTCTTTCTGGACTGTCTGGCGGACGAAGAAAGTCGCAATCGGTTCTTCCGGACCCTCACCAGCAATGTCGTTGACCGAAACGAGGCACTGCTGATCTGTGCGGAATTCAATGGTATTGATGCCGCAGCGGTACGAAGCTTTGGCACCGAATCGCCTGAGATTTTTCATCCCTTTGGTGATCTGTATCTGTGCGGACTGCTGGGGGTAATCGTGGAAGACACCGACTCACATCAAGCAGTGCAGCGGTTTCGTCGTCCCGATGATCCGGTCCGCGTCTCTGGTGCAGACCTCCCGCACTCCGACTGGTATCTGCTGCATCCTGCATTGTCGGTCTGGCTGCAGCAGAGTCAGCTGAATCCGGATTTCTTCCACAATCCCATCATCACCGCTGGTGACGGAATCATCTGGGAAGCATGGGATCCCATCTGCTGCGAAATCGCTCGCCTCGCCACGCACGTACCGGATCAGAACCTGCGCCGCTTCATTGCACTGAGCACGGCAAGTGCCCGTGAACATCTGAAAAGTCGCGAGATGGGCAGCCTGTATCACCGGCTGCAGTCATCCTTCAACTGGACGTCAAACCTGAGTGAACTGCGACGGCTTGGACACGAAGACCTGTCGCTGTGGCTGGAGGAGCTGCAGCGAATTCAGACCGGTCACTGAAGACCACCGAACAACGCGGCGCCGGACTGCACAGGTTACGTGCCCGCCACCAGGACCAGTTGTCCCCTTCACCAGTTGCACCCGGGACCAGTCGCACCCGCTGACGCAGTTGTTCAGGGCTTTGCTGCCGCGGAACAGACGAATTCCAGACGAGCTGTCACTTTGCCGTCCACAGAAACCCGGCCCTTCATATAGAAGGCGTTGGCCAGTCGCTCCGTGAGATCAACTTCGATCTGAATCGTTTCTCCGGGACGAATCATGCGTCGAAACTGCACATTATTCAGCCGCGTTGCCACCGGCACTTCATCCGTTCCGGTAGGTACCATCTGAGAAATCAGGACAGCCCCTGCCTGCAGACAGCTTTCGCACTGCAGTACACCCGGGAAGACCGGAAAATCCGGGTAGTGCCCCTGAAACACTGGCAGGTCCGGATCCAGAAACTTGCGAGCAACGATCCGTGTCTCAGAAATCTCAGTGACGTCATCCAGCCACAGAAACGGGGTCCGATGTGGAATGCACTTCTTGATTTCTTCCGTATTCACAGGCTGCTCCCGAGAGTCATTGAATGCAGCTCAGCAGATGCCACCTTCCGCAGCAGCGGAAGGCGGACACCCGGCGAGATTCTTCAGAGCTCAATCTTCAGTTCTTCGATCTTCCGATACAGGCTGGAGAGCCCCAGCTTGAGTCGCTTGGCGGCTTCCTTCTTATCCGGGCACTGCCGCAGTACTCGAGTGATATGCAGGCGTTCGTAGTGACGCAGAGCAGAGCGGAGGTCGTCCGTATCCGGGAGCGAAGATCCACCACCGAGCAGATCCGGCGGCAGATCATTCGGAGTAATTTCTTCGCCTTCGCACATCATCACTGCACGCTCAACAGCATTGTCCAGCTGACGAACATTGCCTTTCCAGTGAGCGGCCATCAGCGTGCGAATGATTTCGCTTGTGGCGCCAGTCACTCGTTTGCCCATCGACTCACGGTGCCGCACGATGAAGTATTCCACCAGCTCCGGAATGTCGTCGAGTCGTTCCCGCAGAGCAGGAATGCGAATCTTCACGCCATCCAGACGATAGAACAGATCCTCTTCGAAATTACCGTCGGTAACCTCCTGGCCCAGTTCCCGAGATGTCGCAGCGATGATGCGGCAGTCGATCTTGACGGGCTTTGTGGCCCCCACCGGAATGACCTCAGAATACTCGATCGCTCGCAGCATCTCTGACTGTGTGCCAGCCGGCAGCAGCGCAATCTCGTCGAGGAAGACTGTTCCCTGACCAGCGGTGACAAGAGCCCCTTCATGGCCATCAACGGTGCCGAACAGCTGAGCTTCCAGCTGTTCAACAGGTCGAGTTCCGCAGTTCACGGGCATAAACGGGTCGTCTCGATTGGGACCGGCAATGTGGATTTCCCGTGCAAACAACTCCTTGCCCGTCCCGGTCTCGCCAACAAGCAGGACGTTGGAATTGGTGGAAGCCACCTTGCGGATCGTCTTGAGCAGATCCTGGATAACTGCACTGGACCCCACAACCTGATCGAATCCGGCACTGCGAGCAAGGTCCTTGCGCAGTCGCTGATTCTCGCGGAACAGATCCTGGAATTTAAACAGCCGCTGCATTCGCTTCACCAGTTCTTCGAACCGGACCGGCTTGACCAGGTAATCAAATGCTCCTGCCGTAAACGCCTCAACCGCATTCTCAACCGTTGCGAACGCGGAAATAATCATCACGAACATCGCCGGGTTGATGCGATGCATCTGACGCAGGACTCGAATTCCGTCCCCGTCCGGCAGCCTGATATCACAGATTCCGACATCAAAATCGCGTTCCTGACAGACCCGAATCGCTTCTGCAGCGGTCGATGCAGTCTGTACCTCAAATCCCTCCCCCATCAGAAACTCAGCAAGTGTGCTGCTGATGAGCTCTTCGTCCTCGACAATCAGGACTGACTTTCGCTGTGCAATAATCCCTGACACTGTTTTACTCCCCCCATTCGCTTCGGCCACCAATGGTGTGGTGGCAATCATGATGCCACTGAATAGCAACATCACTGGTATCCATAAACCGACACCGACGGCAATTGAGGCTAAATCGGTAGGGGATAAATGCCCCGCCATGATGGTATCAATTAACCCGAGACCCGCTTGAGAAAACTGCGTGATCAGGATGGGCAGCATTAACACCAATAACTTTTTTAATTCGAAACGATGGGACGTGATTTTATTTGTAGTCGACACAAAAATTACTCATATTCATCATGTGCTTGGTCTAAATAAATTCAGCGTTGTAAAGTGAGAAGCACACCAATAAAAATTACGACGCCACCAAGTAAACGCTGCCAATTGACAGGGGTTTTTTCGGTACCAAGTAGACCATAGTGGTCAAAAATCATCGAGGTCAGGATTTGTCCAAAAATAACCAAACCTGAAAACGTGAGAAAGCCTAATTTAGGCGCAGCTCAAGGGCGAGCTCAAGCGCATGATCGATGAATGCGGCCATGGGCGCATTTGTGACTGCAGGATCATCGAGGCGCTGGCAGATCATGGCTTGTGCGAAACGGAACATGCCAAGGTTTAAGGCTCGCGCTATCCCAAGTCTCCTATGCTATCGGTCCAACCACGCCCCGAGTAGTGGCGGTGAATGTCGCGGGAAGGCGCTTACGGCCTCAACCTGTCTGGCACCCGCCGGTTGGTAAGATCGATGCTGAGGGAC
>JALQUR010000344.1 GCA_023260695.1 Planctomycetaceae bacterium | reverse complement strand
CGGAGGTTTCAGCAGCGTCTGCAGCGGTCACGGAGTTGCAGAATCGCGAGGCAGCGATCAGGGACTGGGCGGAGCAGGTTCAGCAGGATCCACAGTGGCCGGCAATTGTGCTGCAGCTGGGGATGGCAGGGCAGCAGCAACAGACGGCTCAGGCGGCCCGGGATGCGTGGATGAAACTGGCAGGCGAACCACTGGGTGGGGACCCGGTGCTGGTGATGTGTGATGGTACCGGTGAGGAGGAACGCATTTTTATTCGGGGGAATCATCGCAATCCCGGCGCGGTTGCTCACCGGCACCTGCTCACTGCGCTGGATGAAGGGCGGCAGTTGAGTGATACCGCAACCAGCGGTCGGCTGGAACTTGCGGAGCGTGTGCTGGCGGAGAGCAATCCTTTCCCGGCGCGAGTGGTGGTGAATCGGGTCTGGATGCGACTGTCCGGACGCGGGATTGTGGCATCGGCGGACAACTTTGGTGTGCTCGGGGAAACGCCGACGCATCCGGAGCTGCTGGATTATCTGGCCGCAGAGTTTCGTCAGGATGGCTGGTCGCTCAAGCGATTGATTCGCAGGGTGCTGCTGAGTCGAACGTATGGAATGAGCAGTGAGGCGGACGCTGCTGTGACGGAGCAGGACCCTGATAATCGACTGCTGCATAAAGCACGGGTGCGGCGGCTGGAAGGTGAAGCACTGCGTGATTCGATGCTGGCGATTTCCGGTCGGCTTGATCGCACAGCATTTGGTCCCCCGGTGCCCGTGCACCTGACGGCCTTTATGCAGGGACGCGGACGTCCCGGAAACTCAGGGCCAGTGGACGGAGCGGGGCGACGCAGTATTTATCTGGGTGTGAATCGCAATTTCCTCAATCCGTTCATGCTCACCTTTGACATGCCCCAGCCTGCGTCGACGGTTGTGCGGCGGAGTCAGTCGAATGTTCCGGCTCAGGCCCTGATTCTGCTCAACAATGAGTTTGTTCATGAGCAGGCGAAAGTCTGGGCTGAGCAGTTGCTGGCTCAGACGCAGACTGCGGACGAACTGCTTGACCGAGCCTGGCGGCAGGCATTCTGTCGTCTGCCCGAGGCGGGAGAGCGGGAGGCAGTGCGGGCTTATGCTGCGGCGTTGTCTGCCGCTGGCGACGGAGGTGCTGATCGGGCGCTGCGGGATGCTGCCGCAGTGGCGGATGTCTGCCACGCGTTGCTGAACAAGAAAGAGCTGCTGTTCCTCGACTAGCGGTTGTGGCGGGTGCGGGTCCGTTCAGGCAGAGTGGAGCCATGATCACCAGAGTGGAGCCATGATGACGTGGGCGAGGTAGTGGCTGCGCGGTACTTTCTGAGGGTCGCGACAAGCGGAGCGACAACCGCCAGCCTTGCATGCTTCGGCCTGAAGTCGTTGAAGGTGGCCTGATCAGCGCAGCGAGTCAGAGTCCGGCTCGGCTGTGAACGGCCGCGTTTGCCCCCGGCGTGCCTGCCCCCGGCGTGCCTGCCCCTGGCGTGCCTGCCCCCGGCGTGCCTGCCCCTGGCGTGCCTGCCCCCGGCGTGCCTGCCT
>JALQUR010000320.1 GCA_023260695.1 Planctomycetaceae bacterium | reverse complement strand
GTTCTTGAATCCCGATACCAATTTCCGCTCGCTGACAGGTGTCTTCGGCGGTCTTATTCTGAACCCAACGTGACAGTACGACCCAGCCGAGCAGGACCCAGCCGAGCCGCTCAGGCCTGAAGTCAGCAGACTTCACTGCCTGCACACTTCAGAGTCCGCACACTTCACGTTCTACAAACCAGCGCCGCAGCATTGAACCGTGCCGCAGCATTGAACCGTGCCGCAACACAGAGCCGTACCGCTGATGAAGCTGTCTGCGACTTAAGCTGTCCGCGACACTCCACCCAAGGCCGGATCACCCTGAAATCTGGACAATCCTGAAATCTCGACAATGTTGAGTCCCAGGGCCAGTATTTCAGCTCACATTCCTGCATTTGACGCAGTTTTGTGGACGCCGAACGGCCCCCGCTGGCTTCTGCTGCTGCAGAATCCGGGCGTTCGCCGCAATCCTGAAGCGGGGAAGAATGACTGACCAGACACTGAAAATCAAGGCCCGCAGTCAGCCACGACCCGTATTTTCCCGTTCCCTGGGCAGTCTGCCGCTCCACAAATGCAAGCCATACACGGCAGCAGCAGCTTACTCCCCGGTCAGTGACCGCAGAAACTGAGTCCCTGCGACCATGGTCGCCGCACACTGGATTGCCTCGTAGATTGCCTCGTCCGACAGCCCCAGCTTGCGGGCCTTGGCCACATGTGCCGTGGTGCAGGGCTTGCAGCCGTTCAGATCACTGAGCGAAAGATTGATCAGTTCCACAGTCTCCTCGTCCAGGGATGTCCCCTGAAACGTATGCGCCCGCAGCCCGACACCCATGCCGTCAAACACGTCTGTCCCGCTGATATCCCGAAACTTGAACAATGCGTTATACATGGAATTCGTGGCACCGACGGCCATCGCCTCTGTCATTTCCTGCGGAGCAATCCCGCGAGCTTCCGCGAACTGCCTCAGAAACTGCAGCCATTTCTGACTGCCCGTCTGCCCACAGACGGCAACGGCAATCAACAGCTTTCGCTTTTCGTCCAGCTTACCCTCACCAAGCACAAACTTGCGGAAGTTCATGAAGAAGTCGTGCAGAAACGCAGGCACGTTCGCAAAGTACTGAAACACCTCCGGAATCTCAGTAACTCCCAGCACCTCCTGAATCCGCTCGTACGTCTGGGCTGCCTTGTCAACTGCCTGATCTGCCGCCACCGGTTCGACGAATGCCATGCTGCCTGCTCCACACAAAAACCTGATTTCAACCCGCTGCAGCCTTTTTCACCACAGCTGCAACGCCGCTTGCCGCTGACGGTTACAGATCCGCCGGGCCACTTGCTCTGCTCACTTCTGAATTCTTCGCAGTTCTGCTGCTCTGCCCATCCCGGAAGCAGTCGTTTCCGAGGAAATCTCGGTTTCGCGACTGTGGCAGCAGCGCAGGACACAGCCAGGCCGGCGTTGCACTTGCTGGGCAGAATCCCCCCCACCCTCAGGCAGCGTCTTCGCCACCTTCCGCTCTGCCGATTCCCGTCACCTCATCACAGGCGCGAACTCGCACCCTTCCCCCACGCCCTGCCCCGCCTTTCCGTTCATGAACACCGATCCCGATCAGAAACGGTGCACAGACAATCGCTGCTGCCGGCTGCCGGACGACACCAGCGCAGATCCCGCCATTCCCCCGAAACCGCACTGACCAACGCCAGCTTTCCTTGCCCGAACAATCGGAATCTTCCCCGAAATCCAAAAATCCTCACAAGTCACTCCAGTTTGACACCTGCAAAAACCGATATCTCGAAATGTCAAAATCCGCCTGTCCGGACGCCGTAAGTTATTCTAACTGCTGGATTTCTCGGCGAAAACTGCCGCTGCGTTCGTCTTGACAGCAACCCCATCAGGGTTTACTTTTACCCCCTGATGGTCCCACCGGACCCTGAATGCACCAAGCGAA
>JALQUR010000221.1 GCA_023260695.1 Planctomycetaceae bacterium | reverse complement strand
ATCTTAATAACGGCGGCAGTGACGCCGGTGACAGTGAACATCACGAGGGAAATCTGGAGCTGGTGTTCCTGGGACTGGCATTATCGCGGGCCGCACTGGGCTCAGGGGCCATTTGAGAATGGATCACTCGGCGTCCGTCTGGAAGATTTCAAGGACGGTACATCCAACACAATCTGCGTTGGGGAAGTCTCCACAAAGGGTTACCAGCCTCGTCCGGGAGCTCCGGGACACCAGGCAATGGGTGGTCGGCGTCGAGGCGGCGGGTCCAACAATTCCGTTTACCGCACACCATTCATCGATACGGGAAGCAATGGTGACGTGATGGATTCTGCGGCCCTGCGCGGGATCGGTCAGACTGGAGTGCGGCAGTGGATGCGACCTGACGGCAACGTTGCCGGATTCTGGTGGAAGGCCGCACCATATACGCTGCCTCCGACCTACCTTGCCTGCTTTGGCCTGAACAATAACTGGCCGGGGGCAAGTTCTGAGCACACAGGTGGTGGTCAGTTCCTGCTGGGCGATGGTTCGGTGAAGTTCATCAGTGAAAACATGCAGGGGGCTCGTCAACCTTCTCTGTGGTTTGCATTGCACACTCACATTGGAGGTACCGAGGCGGGCCAGCCAATCGTTGGTGAATTCTGAGTATGGATCAGCATCGACGCACATGTATGTGCTGCTGAAAGCTGGCAGCTCCCGACTGCTCCGCGGTGGTCGGGAGTCTTTTTTCATTTCCCACGACATTGCTCAGGCAGGATGACGCTGCTGTGCGGGACCGGTTGCCTGGGCAGATTGTCCGGACGAGTTACTCGGAATAGGGTACAAAGCCCCCGCCGGATTTAAAGGAGAGTGTAGTTTGCTGAAGTCACTCACAGGTATCACGATTGCCGGGTTGTTTATTGTCCTCGCTGGCTGCGGCAGTGACGGAGGCGCCGGTGCCGAAAAGGTTGCGACCGTCCCCTTCACCGGAAAGGTGACTCTGGATGGCCAGCCTTACGGATCGGTCAATCTGCAGTTTCTTCCGCAGTCTGGGGAGGGAGGTGCACGAACATCCTACGCCGTGGTTACGGAAGACGGTTCATTTGAGGCAACCACTTATGTGACTGGCGATGGGATTGTTCCCGGCAAGTACATCATCAAAGTGGGAAGTGATGAGGATACCTCTTCCACTGATCCTGCAGCGATGATGGGAGCGGTCGCCGGGACTGCGATTGCCAATATGGAAGTTGACGTGCCCGCAGAAGGTCTTGAGGGTGTTGAACTCAAGATGAAGCGAGCTCAGACCGGTGGCGGCAACAGCACTGGAGGTTCGATGCTGGGCATGTAATCTTCCGCCAATCCAGAAAACAGAATTCAGCCAGGCCTGTGGGATCCCTGCAGGCTTTTTTCATTCTGATATGAAAATCTCCGTGATGTCAGTGGCAGGCTCTGGAACTGCTTCCGCAGGCGCGGCCGGGCCGGCAGAAGTATCTGCGGGAACACGGCCACCCCGGCGACACGACTATACGGGCCATGGAAGCCAGTTGTTGATCCTCCCGGATTCGGTGAATTTCTGATCCTGCCACAGTTCCAGGCAATTCATCGAGCCTTGTGCCGATATGCTCCTGCACAACAGACAGCCCCTGAACAGTGTGAACTGCGGAGCAGAACAGATGAGTCAACGAATTACAGGCTTCCAGACATTCGATCTTCGATTTCCGACGTCGCAGCAACTGGACGGTTCGGATGCCATGAATCCGGATCCGGATTATTCGGCAGCCTATGTGGTGCTGCAGACGGACACTGCGGAGCTGAGTGGTCACGGGATGACGTTTACCATCGGCCGCGGCAATGAGCTTTGTGTTGCGGCGATCCGTTCGCTCGCTGGGTTGCTCATCGGCTGTGATCCGGAGGCTCTGATGCGGGAGCCGGTAACACTGTACCGTCGGCTGACCGGAGACAGTCAGCTCCGTTGGGTGGGGCCTGAGAAGGGTGTGATTCACCTCGCCGCCGCCGCGCTGATCAATGCTGTCTGGGATCTGTATGCTCGGAAGCTGCAGCAGCCTGTCTGGCAGCTGATTGCCCAGATGCCTCCGGAACAGTTCGTGAACTGCGTGGACTTCCGCTATCTGACAGATGCTCTGACACCGGGGCAGGCTCTGGAACTGCTGCAGCAGTCACAGCCGGGCCGGCAGGAGCGGCTGGAGTATCTGCAGGAACACGGTTACCCCAGTTACACGACGTCGGCAGGCTGGCTGGGTTATTCTGACGAGCAGCTGCGAGAGAAGTGTGCGGACCTGAAAGCTCGCGGCTGGAGTCATTTCAAGATCAAGGTGGGGCGTGATCTGAACGACGACCTGCGTCGCTGTTCCGTACTGCGTCGGGAAATGGGACCGGAGGCGTTCATGATGGTGGACGCAAATCAGGTCTGGGACGTGCCGCAGGCGATTGAGTGGATTGAGCAGTTGCGTCCATTTGATCCGTGGTTTGTGGAGGAGCCTACTTCCCCGGACGATATTCTGGGGCATCAGGCGATTGCGAAGGCTGTTCGTCCGATTCGAATCGCAACGGGAGAAATGTGCCACAATCGAGTGATGTTCAAGCAGTTCATGCAGGCCGATGCATTGCAGGTGTGTCAGCTGGACTGCTGCCGTCTGGGTGGCGTCAACGAAGTACTGGCAGTGCTGCTGCTGGCGCGAAGATTTGATATCCCGGTCTGTCCGCATGCCGGTGGAGTGGGGCTCTGCGAGTATGTTCAGCACATCAGCATGATTGATTATCTGACTGTCTCCGGCAGCATGGATGGTCGCGTTACAGAGTATTCGGACCATCTGCATGAGCATCTGCACGAGCCGGTGAGCATGCGCGGCGGAAGGTATCAGTTGCCGCAGGATCCCGGTTACAGCGTTCGATTCACCGATGCCGCTCTGAATGGGTTCAGCTTTGGTTCCTGAGTTGTCGCGAGCATCAATGCTGCGGCGGGAGCTGAATGGTAGGCTGGCAGTAATGCCGCTGCATGGAAGTGTCGCTGGTGGAAGTGCTGCTGAATGGAAGTGCTGCTGGATGTGTTTCCTGTTCTGTCCGCGGCAACTGCAGCAGAACACTTACACGTCACGAACCACGCTGGTGATTGTGGCGTCATGGAACTGTGTATGAATCACGTCGCCGACTGTGATGCTCTGAGCACTGCACACGGGAGTACCATCTTCTCGGCGTGTCAGGGAGTAGCCACGGGCGAGGACATTCAGCGGACTGAGGGCCTGCAGGGAGGCCGCTGCTGCTGCCAGTCGATGCCGTCCTGTATCCACCTGTGAAACCACGCTGCGTCGCAGACGTTCTGCCAGCAGGTCACAATCCTGTCTCCGCTGTTCGATCAGGTAGCCTGGCCTTTGCAGGACAGATCTCGACTCCAGCGCATTCAGTCGCAGCCGGCTGCGTTCCAGTTGCTGCAGCAGTGCGGTTCTGATGCGGCTGGCGGATGAGTGCAGGCCTTCAAGAACCTCAGATTTTGCGGGCACGACGATTTCCCCCGCCTCGCTGGGCGTCAGTGCCCGGCGGTCGGCCACGAGGTCAGAAATTGAAACATCGATTTCGTGTCCGACTGCACTGATCACGGGCAGCTGACAGTCGGCGACAGCGCGAGCGACGATTTCCTCATTGAAGCACCACAGATCCTCAAGGCTGCCACCACCCCGTCCGGTAATCACCACATCCACATCCGGTATCCGGTGCACCTGTCGCAGGGCTGCTGCAATTTCTTCGGCAGCGCCAGCCCCCTGCACGCGGACCGGAACAATCACGATTCGAGCAGCGGGCCAGCGGCGGGTGATCACCTGAATCATGTCGCGCACGGCAGCACTGCTCGGGCTTGTGATGAGAGCAATTCGCTGCGGGATAGCCGGCAGCGGGCGTTTGCGTTCCTCATCGAACAGGCCTTCCTGCGCGAGTCGATCCCGAAGCTGCCGGAACGCCAGTTCCAGCTCACCGACCCCCTGTGGCATCAGCCGGGTGATGCCGAACTGGCAACTTCCCCGGGTGACGTAGACCTGCAGTGCTCCAGTGGCAAGGACCTTGAGTCCATCCTTTGGCTGAAACTTGAGCCGCGCCGCTGTGCTCCGCCAGATCACAGCTCCAATTTCGGCATTATCATCCTTGATTGTCAGGTACCAGTGTCCGGCAGGGCTGCGACGACAATTTGACAGTTCACCTTCGACAATGCACTGCGGGAGTGCTGTTTCCACAACTTCCTTGAGCGCTGTGACCAGTTCTGTCACGGAGATCACGGGCAGGTCAGTCATGAGTTTTCTTTTCTGTGTTGTGTGACGACCATGCTTCCGCCTGTCGGCGACATTCAAACATCAGAATTCCTGCCGCGACTGCAGCGTTGAGGGAACCAACCTGTCCCTGCATGGGAATGCGAACCTGCAGATCGCAGCACGACAGCAGGTCTGCAGCGATCCCTGTCGCTTCCGTGCCGATGACGAGTACTGTCGGCTGGTGCAGGGGAGTATTCCAGAGATCGTCTGTCGCTTTCTCACTTGCTGCAGCAATGCGGAATCCTGCGGCTGCAAACTGCAGCATCGCGGCGGTCAGGGAATCGGTCTGCATGATCCGGAGGTGATTTACGGCACCTGATGAGGCTCGCGCGACGTGTGGCGTCACTGCGGCCTGCTGCTGGCAGCCGATGATGACGCCCGCTGCCAGAACGGCATCACAGTTGCGCAGGATCGCTCCGAAGTTGTGAGGATCCTGAATCCGATCAAGACAGACATACAGTGGCGGAGTCTCTGACACTCGGTCGACAGCCTGCTTCTGTTCCAGAGCAAGTTCTGCTTCAGTCGGGAGTTTCTCCAGAGGATATTCCTGCATCCTGGCGAGGAGTCCCTGAGTGTCTGTTCTGCCGGATAACTGCCGCAGGCGTTCGGTCGAAGTCTGGTGCAACAGGATCTGCAGCTGGTCTGCAGCATCACGGAGGAGAAGTTTCTGGTCTTCCGGGAGTTCATTGGCGATGAATAATTCGTCGATCGGCCAGCGCCTGGCTCGCAGAGTTTCCATCACGGCATGATGCCCCCACAACCAGCTGCGCTGGTGGCTGGCTGCAAGTTGTCGGCGGTTGCTGGCGATGGTCAGCTGCTTTCTGGACAGTGCTCTGAGTTCTGGAAGTACTGCGAAACGCAAGGGCTGCTTCTGCGGAGTGATCTGAACAGCGAGAGTTCACAACTGTTGCAGCCATGCAGTGAGCAGCTGGTGATAGGATTCGAGGTCATCCCGGTGAGCCATTTCATTGACGGTGTGAATGTACTTGATCGGGCAGGCCAGGCTGACCGTCCGAACTCCGCTGCGACTGCGCTGAATTGCGGCGCCATCCTGTCCGCCGCGTGGCAGAATCGCCCGCTGACAACGAATCTGATGCTGTGCCGCAATCGTTTCCAGATCTTCGATCAGGCCGAGATCTGAGATCATCGAAGAATCCATGACATGCAGGCAGACGCCATCGCCGGCGACAGAGACCTGGTTTTCTTCCGGAATGCCGGGCGTTCGACAGCAAAGTGTCGTGTCACAGGCAACCGCCAGGTCGGCATCCACCGCGTTTGCCGCCGGGAAGGCACCACGCATGCCAACCTCTTCCTGCACCGACCAGACAACATGAATTTCGCAGTTGTGATGTACGAGGTTCTCGATGGCTCGAATGACGGCCCAGCAGCCAACACGATTGTCGAGGCACTGAGAGATTACTGAATGTCCCACTTCGCGGAAGGGGCCATCAAGTACCACCATATCGCCAATTCGGAATCGCTCCCGCGCTTCGTCTCCCGTCATGCCGCAGTCAACGAAGAACTCCGTCACTTCCGGGATCTTTCTGCGGTCCTCAGGACTTGCGATGTGAACCGGGGGGCCGGCGGCGTTCATCATACCAAGGTAGTCACCGTGGTTTGTGCAGACGCGTACTCCGCGTGAAAACAGATTGCGAGGATCAAAGCCGCCGGCTGGATTGACTCGCAGGTAGCCGTCGTTATCGATGTGCCGCACCAGAAATCCGATCTGGTCCATGTGAGCCATCAGCAGCACCCGAACAGGCTCTGAGTCCGTGCTTGCTGCCGCGGCGGGACGCGGTCTTCGCACGGCAATCAGCGATCCCAGCGCATCGGTCCGAATTTCGTCAAACAGCATTCGCTCTGTAATGGCCGCTTCGATGGTGGCTCGGATGCGAGTCTCTCGCCCCGGAACGGAAGGGACCTGTGTAAGTGTCTGCAGAAGTTCCATGAGTGCCGCTCAGGTGTTGTGGGGAAATCAGGTGTTGTGGAAAAAGAGAGGGCTGGCGGCACGCTCCCGCGAACCCTCCGAAGATGCCAGTCTGCCGCAGATAATAGTCGTCTGCAACGCTGTTTGAACAGTCCAGCGATCAGAGCAGATTCTGGCGTGCGTCGGGGCGGTTGAGGTACTGCAATCGTGGTGAGTCTGCGCGGTATCGAGGCGACGTGAATTGCCCGTGGTCTGATTGTGACGGACCGGAAATCTGCACTCGGTCCGCATTGAACCGTCTGGCTGGCGGACGTGATATCAACTTAGCGTTTACCGTGAAAAGCGGCCAAAAATGCGGGATTTCTCTTCTGTCTGGGGCTGCCGGGGCAATTGAGGGACTTCCGTCCGGACCGGAGAATCGTTGAAACCGTCAGAAGCTGCGTATTCCCCCTTTTTTGTTCAAGCGGATTTGTGGCAACGATCGATCTCAACGCTGTCTGGCTCTGAATGCGGGCTCAAGGCAGGTGGTGGGTAAGCCAGCTCCGGGGGGTGACCTGATGAGAAAAACGATTCTGGCGTTGGTTGTATGTGTGCTGTCGCTGTCCTCCTCGGCTCAGCTTTCCGGCCAGCTTTCCGGCCAGCTTTCCGGCCAGGTTTCCGGCCCGGGTCTTTGATGTTGGCATTGCCGAACAGCATGCGGTTACATTTGGTGCCGGTTTGGCAGCCGAAGGCATGAAGCCCTTTGTGGCGCTTTATTCGACATTTTTACAGCGTGGCTATGATCAGCTTGTGCATGATGTGGCGATCCAGAATTTACCGGTGCGCTTTGCGATTGACCGGGCTGGTCTGGTTGGCGCCGACGGGGCCACCCATGCCGGGGTTTATGACCTTGCCTTTTTATCATGTCTTCCCAATATGATGATCATGTGTCCGGCGGATGAAGCCGAAATGATGCATATGGTAGCCACCGCTGTCGCGTATGATGACGGCCCCTGTGCGGTCCGCTATCCGCGCGGCGAAGGGGTTGGGTGTGCGCTGCCGGACAAGGGCATGCCGCTGGAAATCGGGAAAGGCCGGATCGTGCGCCGCGGCACCGATATCGCCATTTTGTCGATTGGCACCCGTTTGGCGGCGTGTGATGCGGCGGTTGAGGCGCTGGCGGCTAGCGGGATCAGTGCGACACTGGCCGATGCG
>JALQUR010000175.1 GCA_023260695.1 Planctomycetaceae bacterium | reverse complement strand
AACTTCTCGCAGCGCGAAAAGATGACGGAGGTTCGCAACAGCCTGAAATCAATCTCTGGAATTCGGCCATCCGTGCGAAACCTGACTTCGCTGCGACAGGGTGCACCGGTGGATATTGATTTCACAATTACGGGTCCGGATTCCACCAGACTGCTGCAGTTCGCGGATCGGCTGAAGGAAAAGGCGGGGCAGATTCCCGGTATTGTCGATCTGGTGACAACTCTGCAGATTGACAACCCGGAGCTGCTGGCGCGGATTGATCGGGAGCGTGCGGCTTCGATGGGTGTGGACGTGCGTGAAGTGGCAGACACGCTGCGAATTGCCGTTGGCGGCGACGACCGGGTGTCGCGATATCGAGATGACACCGTGAGTGATGCCTACGATGTGGAACTGCGGCTGGTGGGACTTGACCGTGGCGATGTCGAATCGATCTCGCAGCTGTATGTTCGCGTTCGTAACGGTGCGAATCTTCCGCAGGACGGGATGATCGATCGGACTGCAGTGCGGCAGCAGACGACACGGCTGGATAATCTGGTCAGCTTCGAATATCACGAATCGGCCTCGCGGATCGACCGACTGAATCGTCAGCGGATGGTGGCGGTGCGAGCAAATATCGACAGCGGTTATGCTCTGGCAGATCGCATTGCAGCAATGCAGGCTGCAGCGGAAGAACTGGGAATACCTGACGGATTCAGCACTCAGGTTCTGGGGGGGGGCCGCGAACTTGAACGGACAATCGAAGATTTCAAGTGGACCTTCCTGCTGTCTTTCGTGTTCATGTATATCGTGCTGGCGGCGCAGTTCGAGAACCTGGTGCATCCGTTCGTGATTCTGCTGTCATTGCCGCTGGCTGTGCCCTTCGGTCTGCTCAGTCTGCACTACGGCGATGAGTCACTCAATCTGTATTCGGGGATGGGGCTGCTGGTGCTGTTCGGTGTGGTCAAGAAGGCGGCAATTCTGCAGGTGGATCGCACCAACGCGTTGTGTGCTGAGGGAATGAATCGGCACGACGCCATCATGCAGGCGAATCGAGATCGTCTGCGCCCGATCCTGATGACCACAGTCTCATTCGTGGCCGGTCTGATGCCATTGCTGATTGCCACGGGGCCGGGGGCAGAGGAGCGTCGTTCGATTGCAGTGCTGGCGGTCGGCGGGCAGACGTTTTCGCTGCTGCTCACGCTGCTGGCGATTCCGGTGTTGTATTCATTCTGTGATGATGTGGCCCGAATTGCTCGCCGTATCTTCGGCGGGCGAACTGCGGCGGATCTGTTCGCGGAATCGGCCGAGTCCGCAGCTGTGACACCGTCGGCGGCGGCAGCGAATGCGTCAGCAGGCAGGCTCAGCTGAAGGCATGCTGTGCCAGGACGACTCCGCTGCTGACCAGCGTGCATGCTGAGAGTGTGTGTGGCGGGGTCTGGCTGGCTTGACTTGCGGAATCGGATGGGCTGAAGTGGCGGGGGCGTTCATTTTCCTGCTTGATGCTGAGGAGCTTCAGAATGGTTCTCCGACTGCGTTTTTTTTGGGTGGAACTGCTGACCCTCGGATGGTGCATTGCTCTGGGGGCGGTTGCGGCGGACGAAGCAGATCAGCCTCTGGCCGCTGGCACCGGACGTCTGCTGGAGGCACTGGAGGTGCTTGGGGCTCCGTTGCCGCCACCGGTCAGGGCGCAGTTGCAGAAGGCGATTCGCGCGGAGGACGGTGGCGAGATTCGCCGCCTGCTGGAACCGCACGTGCTGTTTCATGTGCATGTGAACCCTGAGCTGCGGGTGAAGGTGCGCCGCGGGGAAGCAGATGCTGTCCTGCAGCAGGCGGGGTATACGCCGGTCATTGTGCGGGTTGAGAACGAAGCCACGGTCACGCGTCGGTTACGCGTGCAGAGTCCGCAGTCCGGCCCGATTTACGCTGGCCAGTCGAGCGGTTCGCTGCTGCGTCAGGCGCAGACCGAACTTGGGGAGAACGAAAACAAGGAACGGCAGCGGCGGTTTCTGGAGCTGGAGGTGTATGCTGCAGCTCCGCTCTCCGATCGGCTCAGCGGACACACGGAGGAGTACCTGCTGCTGCTGATTAACAGCAGTGAAGCGGGGACGCGGGAAGCGACGCTGGTGTTTGATCTGGGTCAGGGAACGCAGGATCTGGGATTTCGCAGTGAAGTTCCGGTGCTGTTTTCCATTCGGCCGGCGATTGAGGTGCCGTTGCAGATTCGGGACTTCGATGGTGTGCCGACGATTGCCAGGCTTGAGATTCGTGATCGGGATGGACGTGTGTTCCCTCCGCAGGCACGGCGACTGGCTCCGGATTTCTTTTTCCAGCCGCACATCTATCGAGGAGATGGCGATACCGTTTTGCTGCCGCCGGGAACATTCGACGTGATCGTGGGGCGTGGTCCGGAGTATCGTCAGCAGACCATCCCGGTCACGGTGGCGGAAGACGGAACCTCACGGCTGTCGCTGCAGGTTGAGCGGTGGGTGAATCCGATGCAGTTTGGATTCTGGTGTGGAGATCATCACATTCACGGCGCCGGGTGTTCTCACTACGACAACCCGACTCAGGGCGTGACACCGGCAGACATGTTTCGCCAGGTTGCGGGTGAGGGGCTGAATGTTGGCTGTGTGCTGACGTGGGGCCCTTGCTACGACCACCAGCGGAATTACTTTTCACCGCTGGCCGATGAAGTCAGTTCGGCTCAGACACTGCTCAAGTATGACCTTGAGATCAGCGGTTTCGGATCTGCGGCACTGGGGCATGTGTGTCTGCTCAACCTGAAGGATCAGACATATCCGGGATCTGAGGGTACATCGACGATGGGCTGGCCATCGTGGACGGTGCCAGTGCTGAAGTGGGCGAAGGAGCAGGGTGGGGTGACAGGGTATCCGCATTCCGCACTGCATGTGGATGCTGCTCAGACAGCCGACTGGCTGCTGGCGACGCGTGACGGCGATGCTGACGGTCAGTTATCCCGGGATGAGTCGGCTGGGCAGTTGCTGCCGGAACCATTCACCACTGCTGATCAGGATGGCAATGGGCGGTTGACGTCGGAGGAACTGCAGGCGAGTGCGGAGCGTGCATCTCAGCAGCTTCCGAATTTCGCGATCCCGGCGCTGAATGGCGGGGGCGCGATGGAAATTTTTGTCAGCACAGCCGAGGGCGTGTGTGACTTCATCAGTGCCATGGATACGGCACGCATTCCGGAATGGAACACCTGGTATCACCTGCTGAACTGCGGTTTTCCGCTCAAGCTGAGCGGTGAGACGGACTTTCCCTGTATGAGCAGTCGGCGGGTTGGACAGGGGCGAGTTTATGTGCAGCTGGGGCCACAGGAACGACTTGATTTTTCGGAGTGGTGTCGCGGGATTGAAGCGGGTCGCTCCTATGTTTCCGACGGATACGCTCACGCATTGCGATTCACCGTCAACGGTCAGCAGCCGGGTTCCGATGCGGTGGCGTTGCCGCAGGCTGGCAAGGTTCAGGTCCGCACGACGGTGGCATTTGCTGCAGAGATTCCGGAAGCAGTTGCCTACGGAACGCTGCAGCCGGCAGCAGGTCGCCGGATGGTGGGAGATACGGTCAACCTGCATGCTCCGCGCGAGACAAGTGTGATCAGAGGCGGGCACCGGCTGCTTGAGCTGATTGTGAATGGACAGGTCGTTGAGGCACGGCAGATTCCTGCTGATGGCGAGCTGCACGACGTTTCGTTTGAGGCGCAGATTGATCGCAGCAGCTGGGTGGCGGTCCGGCAGTTTCCTCAGCTGCATACGAATCCGGTCAACGTAACTGTTGCCGGGCAGCCGATCCGAGCATCTCGGGCCAGCGCCTTGTGGTGTGCTGAATCGGTACAGCGACTGTGGCAGACGCGGCAGCGATTTATTCGTATGGACGAGAGAGCAGCAGCCCGGGAAGCATACATGCGAGCTCAGCAGCGGTACCTGCAGATTGCCGCGGAGGCGGCGGCAGAAAATCTGCAGCTGTCGCCGCTGGTGGAGCTGCAGATTCAGCAGCAGTGACGTTGATGTCGCTGCTGGTGGTTATCTGGTAAGCAGGCGGAGCAGACAGGGTTATGCGGCATCACTTTGGTGATTTTCTGGATCGCGGCGGTGACTACTGGAGTGTTGTGCCGAATCGGGAGCGATACGCGTATCGCATTGCTGACGTTGAGTCCGGCAGTGCCGACGTGCACGTGATGACGATTGGCAGGAACGATGAGGACTGGCAGAAGGTCCTGACACTGCCGCAGCTGCAGGAACTGACTCTGCATGAACCGAATGCCGAGCAGTTGCAGTCCCTGACTGAACTGCCCGGGCTGCAGCGTCTGCGAATTACTCATGCACGGCCCCGGACTCTGGAATTTCTGTGCGCATGCAGACAGCTCCGGGAACTGGTGCTGGAATATGTGTCCGGTGTTGCTGATCTGGGTCCGCTGGGAGCGTTACCGCATCTGCGTGCTCTGCATCTGGAAAACCTGCGGAAGGTCAGCAGCTTTGACGGACTCAGTGGAGCGTCCGGCCTGCGGTATCTTGCCATTCACGGGACAGTCGACTGGCAGCAGCCCGTGGCCGATTTTCAGTTTCTGAACGGGTTGTCGCAGCTGGAAGTATTCAGGCTGTGGCAGGTGGTCTGTCGCGCGGAATATCCGGCCACGCTGCCCTTTCGGTTCCTGGACAGGCTGCAGCAGCTGGCATTGCATGGCAGTTATCTGGCAACAGCCGAGTATGCGATGATTGAGGAGTGTCTGCCTGGCGTCGCCGGGGCAGAGTGGGGAGCATTCAGGGCGGTGGCTCACAACTGGCTCGATCTTCCGGCAGAGGATCCACGGATGCAGCTTTCGGTTGCCGACCTGCAGGAGCAGCATCCGGAAGTGAGGGTGGTTTACGACGGCCGTCGCCAGATTGAGGATCCAGCGTCGCGGTGGTTTGAATTCACCGGTCGTGGTGCAGGGCGAGTGAAGTGCAGCAGTCCGCAGGCTGCAGCAAAGTGCGGCGAACGGGAAGCTGCATACCTTGAATTGCGAAGACAGGCAGCTGCATTACTGCAATGAACACCGGCAGCGGCGCTGCACTGACGGCTGGTGCAGACGTGTGAACCGGAACACATTCCCAGTGGTTTGTATTCTCACAGCATTGTCGTGCATTCAGGCGTTATTGCTCCGCGCCTGCTCGTCAAGCTGCGTGATCTTCACCTGAATCTGATTGTTCAGGCTGGTACTCATCTGCAGCAGGATCACGTAGGCCGTATCGGGACGCAGCTGTTCGGCGACAAGGTCATCGGAGGCTTCATTTTCGAGTGCCACAACCTGTTTCGAGAGTCGCTCCAGCTGCCGCTGCGTGCGACTGAGCTCGACTTCCCGTCCGAGTGCTGACAGTCGCTGAAAGTAGACATCGATGTAGTCCTTGGTGAGTCGTTTTTTCCATGAGGCCAGGCCCTGGATGGCACTTCCCAGCAGGAGTGCGACGGTGAGCAGAAATCCCATTGATTCTGCGTGCTTCTCAAGGAATGTGGGTTCACGGCGACGGTAGTAGTTGTCGGCACCGGGATGCAGCGGGAAGTGCAGATTGCGAACCGCTGTTTCTTCATTGAAATCTGCCAGAGCGGGAGTTGTGCGAGCCAGTTGTGCCTTGCTGCGAAACAGGGTTTCGGTGAGTTCGTTGACCAGCGTATCTGAAGCGTCAGCGCGGCAGGCAAGGACCGACGAAATCCCCAGTGTCGGCAGCACAGCCTCAGGAGTGCCGCCGTAGGTACGCATCGGAATGCTGGAATGATGCACATACGGATAAAGCGTGCGGAAGCCATCGATCAGATCGTGGGTCTGCTGTTCGCTGTCGTCTTCGTGGATCAGCAACGGTAACAGCAGCAGCTGATCGTCAGCCAGTGCCCGAACCAGGGCGGGGGTTCTGAGGCCGGTGACCATGAATGCGGCATCGATGGAACCGTCAGAAAGCGCCTTGATTGCGTCCAGGGGAGACAGATCCGGGACAAGTTCCGGCTGCTCCTGCGGCGAGAGAACAAACTTCATCAGCGCTTCGGTGACACGAGCGGTGCCGCCCCGGCGACTGCCTGCACTGATGCGGCAGCCAGCGAGGTGACTCAGGCAACGAATCTGTCGATCCCTGCGGACCAGCAGGTGCAGCGGTTCTTCATAAAGCACTGCGATGGTGCGGATGGACGGCTGTGATTCGGTATCGTTCTGCAGCAGAGCGATGTCGCACGCGCCGCTAGCCAGTCGGTCCGCATTTTCATTACTGCCATTACTTCGGAGTACGTCCATCTGAGTGTCGGTGCGTTGCGTGAAGGTGCTGCTCAGGTTCTGAGCCAGCACGGAGTAGACACCGGAGTCAGGGCCGCTGGAAAATCGCACCAGGTCATGCTGTCCGGGAGTGAGGATCCAGACGGGCAGCAGGCACAGGCAGCCGACGATGAGGACAATTGCTGCGGTGGCGTATTTCTTTCTGCGCAGGTAGCCAGCCTGGGTCAGGTTGCTCATGGTGATGCCTTCGGTACTGTCTGCAGTGCGGCAGCCAGGTGAAGCGGATGATCCCGCAGAATGAAGATTCCTGCTGATCCTGGAGAATATGTCAGATGGTCACCCGATCCGCCATCGTCTCAGGCTGAATGCAGATCGCCGGGCCGGCATTTGTATGCGCATGTTGCAGCGCTGCTGCCGTTGCGCTGGCCGTCAGCGTTCCGAGAGATTCAGTGTCCTGATGAGATCACTCTGATCGTAGGTAAAGTTCGCACGCAAGTGATTGAGCGCGATTGCGACAATTCGTCCCTGCTGATCCCGCTCAACCCGCGCTGTTCCCAGTTCCAGTGCTCCACCGGGAACCATCCGGTACATCGGCAGCGTTTCCCGCCCTTCACTCAGATATTCCGCGATCAGCAGGAACTGATTGATATTCCCGTGGTGGCCCTGCTCCCAGCGTGCTGCACAGAATTCCAGCATCAGCCGGGTGTCAGCGAAGTACTGGTTGGCGAGCGTGGAAAAGCCTTCCTGCGGTGCATCCAGAAAGAACTGGATGTTCCCACGGCTGTAGCCCTTCTGGAACCGTTCTTCTGCGGCGAAGTAGTTCTTCCATGCTTCATTCCATGTCAGGGGGTCGCCGTCCCAGTGTCCGGCGTCACGAAATTTCTGCTGTGTTGCCGGGCGATTGATGCCCCGGGTCACCGGATCATGGAACACCACGAGCGGTCCGGCTGCCTGAGCGAGTGCTGAGTACTTTCTGGTGAACAGATCCGGCCGCAGTTCGCGACCCACGGTGTCCAGCATGTTGTGGGCAATCTCGTGGGCCAGACAGATCAGGTACACGTCGGTGATGCCCGGTCGCGGGGAATCGGCCGGAAAACTGTTTTCAGGTCGTCCGAGTGGCATGTCAAAGATGTTGACGCCGCTGGATGCACCCAGTGGGTATCTGGAAACATCAGGTCCCAGCCAGCCCGCCACAGTTATCGTTCGCACCTTCCAGATATTGCCTGGCATCGCGATTAACAGGCGATGCATAGCCTCCAGATGTTCGGCAGTGGCGGTGTTGTTGTCGACAAACAGCAGACCCAGATCGATCAGCAGCTGTCGATATCCACCTCGGAAATCGAGGGCATTCGCGACCCGCACCCAGTGGTCGCGATCCGGTGGAAGTGATTCCAGCAGCACCGTCCAGTAGCGGCCTGCCAGCATGACGGCCGCGGAGTACTGTTTCGCGTCCAGTTGTTGTCGCTGCAACAGCTGCGGATACTGAGCAGCCAGTGCAGCCAGCTGCTGAAACAGCTGTTCACGACTGTTCGGCGGCAGCAGTCCGGCATTCAGATCTGCCTGGATCGCTGCCAGAGCCGAAAACAATCCTTCGCGGAGCTCCGCGTCTGCCGCAATCTGTGCTGGCAGAGGACGGCTGGCGGTCTGCAGCAGCCGTCGGAAATCGTCGGCACGGTCCATAGCGGAAACACCACGCATCAGGAACAGGCGACCGTTCCTGCCACCACTGAGCAGATCGACGACGCCGTCACCATTCAGATCGCAGATTTCCGGAGTCGTGTCATCCGAATTCAGATCGCGAATATTCAGGTGGCCGCCGGTGGACCACTGCAGCTGCCGTCCGTTGCTCAACTGCGATTGTTGCTCTGGTCCGGAGCGGCGATAGAGCGTGACAGTGCCCCAGTTGATCCCCAGCAGCAGATCCGGATTTCCATCGTGGTCGAAATCCACAATGCGGGGGTGGGAATTGTAGGCGGCGGTGATGTCGTGGAAGGGCTGTGATTCGGCGAAGGCCGGCTGGGATCTGGTGCCCAGGTTGCGATGCCACGTGACAGCTCCGCCGAAGCTGCCGGTGATCAGATCTGCCAGCCCATCGCCGTCCCAGTCCGCGATATCAAAGCGGCCCTGGCAGCCCTGCTGCACCCTGACCTGCAGTGATTCGGCGGCAAACTCAGGCTCGGTGCTGCTGCCAGTGTTGAGGTGAATGGAGATCAGATTGTCCGAATGAGCAACCAGCAGATCATTTCTGCCATCGGAATTGATGTCGTGCAGCGCGGCACCCGTGTAGCCCGCTCCCCACTGGCTGCGATCCGCAGCAACCACCGCCTGTGGTGCAGAGAATCGAATGGACGCGCCGGAGGATTCGTTTTTCAGCCACCAGATTCGGCCGGAACCGTCGCCCAGCAGCAGGTCGGGCTGCCGCATCGGTGCTGCAGAAAATGCTCGAATGGTCACGTGTCCGGACATCTGCAAAGGTCCATCGCTGGACACCAGTTGCTCCGCTGCTGCGAACGACATTGCCGGAAGCAGTGGATCGGCTGCATTGCAGGCAGCGTGCAGCAGACACAACAAGTACGGCAGCAGGATAAGACGTGTCATGGTAGTCCGACAGATTCAGGGAGTCAGTGCGTGGAGTTACGGGCATGCAGCAGCATTCCGGCCGCGTTTGCGATTGCACAACGTCGTCAGACTCCTCAGGATACAGAGTGAACGCTGCTGCAACTGCTCACCAGGAAAGCGTAATTGATGAATCCGCGATTTCCTTTTCTGTTCTTTACCATCCTCTGCCTGCAGACGGGGCTGCCGCTTGCCGCCGATGAACTGCTCCCGCGGTTTGTGCAGGATCACTGTCTGGCCTGCCACGGCGCTGACGATTCGCTGCAGGGTGATATCGATCTGCGTGCACTGACAGGTGGCTCGCAGCATTCGAATGCCAAACTGCTTCTGAAGGTCGTCAAGGTCCTTGATGATCGGGAGATGCCACCGGCTGCCGAAAGACAGCCCGCTGACCAGGATCGCGATCTGGCAGTGACACTTTTGCGAGAACAGCTCCGCTCTGTACTCCGGGAGCATCCGTACAACGCAGTTCCGGTGCGACGGATGAATCGCTTTCAGTACAACAATGCGATCATTGATCTGCTGGAGCTGGATCGAGAAATCTTTCAGCTCAACGAACGGCTGATGCGGCGACGTGATGATTATTTTCATCCGGCTGCCGGGAAGATGCCCGATCTG
>JALQUR010000309.1 GCA_023260695.1 Planctomycetaceae bacterium | reverse complement strand
GGCAGCCTGCTCAGATCGGCAACAACCAGCGGTTTCGCCCTGCAGGTCCCCTGCTCGGTTTACCAGCCCACCCTAGTCCACATCCTCCAGAACCGTCTCGCGGACTACTTCATCGATTGTGGTGAGCCCGTCGAAGATGAGTTTCAGACCAGCTTCGCGGAGTGTTGTCATTCCCTGCTGCCGGCCGATGTCCCGCAGCTCGTCGGCAGATGCTTCCGCTGCCACCGCATCGCGGATTTCATCGGTGATTGTAAGCAGTTCATAGAGACCAATTCGCCCCTTGTAGCCGGAGTTGTTGCAGCGAGCACACCCTTTGCCGTAATAGAACTTGTATTTACGAGCCGTTTCGAGTGGCAGCTGCAGTTCCATCAGCAGGTCGTCTGACGGAGAAAACTCCGTGCGGCAATCAGTACAGATTCGCCGCACAAGTCGCTGAGCCAGGATGCCCTCGACGGTCGCTGTGATCAGGAACGCCGGGACCCCCATGTCGCGAAGTCGAGTAATGGCCGAGGGTGCATCATTTGTGTGCAGCGTGCTGAAGACAAGGTGCCCTGTCAGAGCACTCTGAACCGCAATTTCCCCGGTCTCATAGTCTCGAATCTCACCGACCAGAATCTGGTCCGGGTCGTGCCGCAGAATTGCTCGCAGCACGGCAGCAAATGTCACGCCCACGTCCGGATTCACCGGTACCTGAATAATCCCGTCGATGTCATATTCGATCGGGTCTTCACTGGTGATAATCTTCACTTCGGTGCTGTTGAGCTCATTCAGAGCGGAATACAGTGTGGTGGTCTTGCCGGAACCTGTCGGTCCGGTCACCAGCACAATCCCGTTGGGACGATGCAGCATCTCGCGGAATTTGCTGAGCGTAACGGCATCCATCCCGATCTTGTTCAGGTCGAGTGCCACAACGGTTCGGTCAAGAACTCGCATGACCACCGCTTCACCGAACAGCGTCGGCAGCACACTCACACGCAGGTCGACATTGTTGCCACCGACGTTGAGTTCGATACGGCCGTCCTGAGGCAGACGACGCTCTGCAATATCAAGATTCGACATGACCTTGATACGGCTCACGATTGCATTCGCCAGATGTCGCGGGGGCGGCACCATCTCGTAAAGCACCCCGTCCGCCTTGACGCGAATCTTGAACTCATCCTCAAATGGTTCAAAGTGAATGTCGCTGGCCTGGTCACGAATTGCCAGCAGCATCACCATGTTGAGCAGTTTCTTGATTGGCTGTGAATCCGACATTTCCTCCTCAGAGGCGAGGTCGTATCCGCGGACACGTTTTTCATCATCGTCGTCGTCGGAGAGCTGATCGATGACATCCTCGATACTCTCTTCGCGGTCCGCGTAGTAGCGGGCAATGGCTTCTTCGACATCTGACTGCGACGAAACAGCCCCGCGAATTTCGTGTCCGAGAAAGTTTCGCAGGTCGTCGAGCACACCGACGTTCTGCGGATCAGCCATGGCGACGGTGAGCACACCATTCTTCATGGAGATGGGCATGATCTTGTACAGCTCAGCCATCGTCTGCGGAACGATTTCAAGCACATTTGCGGGGATGTTCGTTTCCCCGAGTGAAACAACGGGCATCCCCCACTGTTCAGCCAGTGCTTCGGTGACCTGCCCCTGAGTCACGAGGCCCATGCGCACAGCAACCTGCCCGATCGGTTGTCCCGGACTTTGCTTCTGCTCCTCCAGAATATCCCAGAGCTGATCGTCGTTGATGTATCCCTGATCGATGAGGATCTGACCGAGTTTTCGCTGAGCCATGAGAATACGGGCCGCTGTTAAGGTTGCAGTGTGCCGTCGTCAGAACGGGGCACACAGTCGAATTCAAGCAGACAGAATCACCATGCCATTGTCGAGGCATGCGGTTGCACTAACGAGCCGGTGTCGAAGCGATCACGCGGCAGTCACCACCGGATGGCGGCAACTGCGCAACTCACTCATCATCATCATCGTCGTCTTCTTCCTCATCAAAGACGCCGCGTTTGGCGCGTTCGATGCGAGCCCGGAGTTCCCCCGGGTTGTTTGCCTTGTACATGACGTCCTTCTCTTCAGAGATGCCGTTCTTCCAGAGGTTGAACAGCGAATCGTCGAGCAGCATCATGCCGAACTTGCGGCCGGTCTGGATCGAGCTGTTGATTCGGAAGGTCTTGCCTTCGCGAATCAGGTTGGCGATGGCGGGGGTCACCACCAGCATTTCATAGGCCGCTACGAGTCCCTTGGGCTTGCGTGGCAGAAGGGCCTGGCTGAGGATCCCGATAATTGCATTCGCGAGCTGCGTACGAATCTGTTCCTGCTGGTTGGTCGGGAACACGTCGATAATTCGGTCGACCGTCCCCTGAGCACCAGTGGTGTGCAGAGTACCAAAGACCACGTGCCCGGTTTCCGCCGCAGTAATGGCCGCAGAGATTGTTTCGAGGTCTCGCATTTCCCCCACCAGAATGGCGTCCGGGTCCTGCCGCAGTGCTCGTCGCAATGCTTCGGGGAATGTCGGCACATCCACTCCGATTTCGCGCTGATTGATCGTGGACTTTTTGTGTTCGTGGTAATACTCGATCGGGTCTTCCAGCGTGATGATGTGAT
>JALQUR010000100.1 GCA_023260695.1 Planctomycetaceae bacterium | reverse complement strand
TCGCGGAGCGCGCCCGCTTCCAACTGCGCGGCGACTTCAACAACGCGTTCAACACGCCGTTCTGGCCGCGAATGCGGACAGTTTGCCCTGCAGCACTGCGGCGACAGATTCTGCGGTGGGGGATGCGGTGGCTGCCACGCGACGAAATGCGGTGGTTGCTTCCTGAGCTCTTGCGATGGCCGCCTGCCACGCCGCGAGATCCGTGGACTCAGAATACGGTGATTTGCGATCAATCAGAGACAGCACACGTGCAACAGCCAGATTTCCAGCTGCGACAAAGTTGTCGGGCAGCAGAGTTGCGACCTGCAGCAGGGCCTGATCTGCCGCAGCCCACTCCTTGTTTTCGATCAGAGCAATTCCGCGATTGTGTGCAGTAATGGCCTGCTGCAGCTGCTCAGTGGTGAGCGCTGGGTTTGCAGCACCACCGTGACCGCCGGGCTGATCCCCGTTGCGGCAGCCCGTGACAGTCATCAGAGTGAAGCAGAGCAACAGCGAGAGACAGGGCGAATAACTCCGATGCCGAACGGACATTTCTGGTCGTTCCTGGAAGGTCATTATGCTGGTGGATCACATTGGTTGTGAAGAACTTACTGCAACCGGCAGTGTGGATGCGCTGAAGTCTATCAGCAGGAGCAGAATTCGGCCAACGCCCCAGCCGAACAGAACGGGTGGAACGGCGGGAACCACGTTGGGTTAGTTTGAGATGACAGGCGAACCAGTCTGCCCGGAAGTGACAACTGCAGTTTTTCGAACTACACTCTACAGGGATCCGGCATGCGCTGGGACCGGTTACGGATGTCGTGGCGTCTTGAATCGACCACGACTTCGTGGCTCAGCTTCGTTTTTGTACGAAATCAAAAGGAGCGATTCGTGTCCTCACCACAGGCGGCCCCTAAAGGGCCAAAGGTCTCGCCAGCGCGAACAATTGTGTCGTTGATTGTGCTGGCAGTCGTCGGCAGCGTCTGCATCATTGAATTGCGAGCAGCGCTGGGGCAGTACATGAGCGGCAAGGCACTGCTGGCACGGCAGAGCAGTGACGGAGTTGATGGAGCGGGTACGTTTCAGGATCTGTCCCTGGCCGATGCTCAGGCGATGATGACAATGTTTCCCTCCATGGAGGTCATGAAGCAGGATGAGGGGGAAACAGTCTATCGCTACTCATGGACCAGCATGCTGCGGGGCCTGATTGGTGAAGAAGAGCCACAGATTTATCTGGTGGGTACATCCGGTGATAACCCGATGGCCGTGACGTTTTTCACCGATCCAACGGACTTTGCTGCCATGCAGCCCGTTTCTGCGGGTGGTGGCGTGGATCCCGCCGGTGGTCCCGGGGGAATGATGCCTGGAGGCGGAGGTGCTCCTCCGTCCATGCGTCCACCTGGGGATGAGGGCGAGGGCGGTTTTGGCGGTCGTGGCGGCTTCGGTGGTCCACCGGGTGAAGGTGGAGGTCCGGGCGGCGGTCGTGGTGGCCGTGGCGGCTTTGGTGGTCCACCGGGTGAAGGTGGCGGCCCGGGTGGCGGTCCGGGTGGCCGTGGCGGCTTTGGTGGTCCACCAGGTGAAGGTGGTGGACCAGGTTGTGGTGGTCGTGGTGGCCGCGGTGGTTTCGGTGGTCCTCCTGGCGAAGGCGGTGGACCAGGTGGCGGTGGTCGTCGCGGTGAGCGGCCGGCACTGGAAGAGGACGAGGGCGAACGGCCCGCTGCACCATCTGATGCTGAAACCGGCGGTGAAGAGGCTGCGTCGGAAGAAAAACCTGCTGATTCGCCAGCTGCAGAGAATGGTGACGCTGCAGCGGAAGGCGATGCTGCAGACGCACCTGCAGAGGGATCCGAAACTGCAACAGAAGAAGCTGCGAAAGAACAGCCGGCAGCGGAAGGTGAGAATTCCTGATTCCGCATTGAATGCAGATGAACTACGCTGCGGGACCCGCTGGATGGCCGACCATTCAGCGGGTCCTTCGCATTTCCAGTCCAGTCGATTACGGTGAATTATGCTGCTTCATCATGTCACGCAGAAACTGGTTTCCCGCCCGCTCAGGCAGATCCGGGATGAAGTGTTCACCCAGCTTTCCAATGCAGCGTTGCAGGTGCCTCAGGGCGAGGTGGCGCTCACCGTCGGGAGTCGCGGAATCTCCTCACTGCCGGAGATCATCAGAGCCTGTGGCGACTGGCTGAAGGAACAGGGGGCCAGTCCTTTTCTGGTGCCCTGCATGGGGTCCCATAACGGAGCAACAGGTTCCGGGCAGCAGGCGATGATTGAGTCGCTGGGGATTACGGAAGCGGCGATGGAAATGCCAATTCGTGCCAGCATGGAGGTTGTGCAGATTGGTGAGGTCTCAACCGGGCCGGTGTTCATGGACCGACACTGTCATGAGTCTGCCGGGGTCCTGGTGATCAATCGAGTCAAACTGCACACATGTTTCGCCGGGCCGATTCAGAGTGGTCTGACGAAAATGATGGTCGTGGG
>JALQUR010000088.1 GCA_023260695.1 Planctomycetaceae bacterium | reverse complement strand
ATGATCAGGAACTGCAGATCAACGGAGATGAATACGTTCTGACGATTACTCCGCAACGTGGCGAGCAGTCATTCCAGCCGGTGAATACCAACGGATCACAGCGAGGCTGGCGACCGATGGTGCAGTTTCTTCCTCAGCGAGTTCAGGGCGTACAGGTGCTTCAAGGGGCTGAACTGCAGCCGCTGATCACGGATGACTTTGTGCTGGTACCGAATCCTCGGGAATGCGATCCGGCGCGAAAATACGTGGTGCGATTTCGGGCTGAGCATTTTTGAGGGGACAGTGGATAAGCCTGAATCTTCGGCCGCACATGTCCGTGCAGGTGTGAGAATTGTAGTTTTCGTTGCTGCAGCCCCGCGTTGAACGAATGACATTTGCCGGGCCCGCGGTCGTATTTGCAGTCCGCTGCGTTTAACTGAGTTGTGAAGCAGAAGAAGATACAGGTAGGAGTGGAAATCTTTACCCGGATTGCGGACGTAAGGCTGTTTGGGGCAAGTGCGATCAGCATGCTTCATCTGTTGCATTTTGATTGATAGGAATTTTTGCAGCGTTGACGTATGAACCAGATTCTGTCAGCCTCTCTGCGGTCCTGCACAGCAGCCCAGACGCCGTGTGTCCTTGACGATTTTTTCGGACATGCCAATCAGCTGAATCGTCTGGTTCCGCTTTGTCAGGAGCTTGCGCCATTACAGCGGGGGCGGGAGCGGAGTTGGCTTCACGTGGAATCAGGGGCGGTTGCTCCCTGGAGACTGCGGCAAACATATTGCCCCGTGCTCACACAGTGGCAAAGTTAGAAGAATGAAGCCAATACTCCACCTCGCTGGGTTATTCTGTTTTTTGCACTTCATCTCTGTTGCCGCCCCTACTTCGATATACGAATTGCTCAAGATATTTGTGGCGGCGGTTCTCAGGTTCACTGCATAGTCAGAGCATTGTTCCTGGTATTCCACAGCTGAACATGATTACGGAAAATCAGTGCTCCTGACGGGGCATCACCGAGGAAGTCGATATGGCCGATCAGACCAAAGGGTTTAGAGAAGTCCTGCGGCAGGGTTTTGTTAAAACGACGGACGGTGAACGCCGCCCAATTCACTCAGGTACATCTGAGGAACAATGCGAGTTTATCCAGGAGCAGATGCGAGCCATCGGGGCGAGACGAAGTCTTGAGGTAGGGCTTGCTTACGGCATCTCAGCTCTGGCGATCTGCGAGCAATTGAATAGACAGCAGGATTCTCATCATATTGTGATGGATCCCTATCAGAACACAGAGTCGTGGGAGGGTGTGGGGCTGCATGCCCTTGAGTGTGCTGGATATCGCGAGATGGTCAGTTTTTATGATGAACCGGCTGAAGCTGTGCTCCCTCGTCTGGCAGCGGAGGGGGTCAGGCTTGATTTTGCCTATATTGACGCTGGAAAACGCCTTGACGATACGTTGATCTACAGTTTCTTCATCATGCAGATGCTGCGAGTCGGCGGGCGAGTTGTCTTTGACGACGCATGTTTCCCGGGGATCCGCGAAGCCCTGAGATACCTCGTTCAGGATCATCGATACTCTGCTATTGGAAGGATTTACCCGGACGGCCGAACGTGGAAACGACTACTGTGTGAGAAGATTGTTCCAAGGATTCCTCTGATGAATCGGGTTGCCAGCAAGTCACTTCTCAAGAGTGACCTGGAACTGGGCATTGCGGCAAACTGTGTTGTTCTGGAGAAAGTCTCAGACGAAGTCGCCGACTGGAAATGGCATCCCGCAGTGTAGCAGGGTAGAGATCTGTACAGAGAGTTGCTGTCGCAATCGGTCAAAATGCCGAGGGCAACGACGACACTATGGTACAAACACGCCTCGCTTCGTTGCTGCTGAAAAGCTTCCTGAATCTAAGTCGCAGGGAATGGCGTGCAGTTGGCCGGAGTATTGTGACTGCTATAACTTTAGTTTTCTGCACTCTTCTGAATGTTGGCTCAGGCAGACGTCCTCATGCCGGAAATGTGCCTTCAGTCGATGCCGTTGCAGGTTTACAGAATGGGATGAAAAACCGGAGTGTTGTAGGTACACGGTGAGCAAGAACCGATCCGGGTCATGGGATCAGCACTGCGGAGCATGGCAACTGAAACCGCTGATCTGACGTAACGAGAGGATGCTCATCAGCGCAAAGTTTACGTAATCGTAACACGTCTCGCTACTGCTACAGTCACTGGAAGCCTGCAACAACGCGGCAAATACAACACGAAGATCACTTCATGCTGCAGAGAGTAAGCCCGCTCGCGTTGATGGAACGCCGCAAAAGTGGCACCTGGCTCGGGTATATCGCCGTACGAGCGTGATGGATGACCGCAAGTGTCAATTCCACAGTCACGCACAGGCGGCGAGGGCGAGGGCGAGGAGCGTGAAACCAGCAAAAACACTGGAACAAAAATTGAGTGCGCTGGGACTTGAACCCAGGACCTACGGATTAAAAGTCCGTTGCTCTACCAACTGAGCTACGCACTCGTTTTTGGTGATCTGACGCTGCTTTCGCTGGATGCTGACCTGAGCAGCAGTGTGGTGCTTTCAGAAGCATGGATCAGGTGCAGGCGTCGATCAGTCGCTGATTGTCGCCACGCGTTTCGCGAGGGGCAAAAAACCTGGATGAGTCTGCCTGAAACCAAAGCCGAGGTAGATTAGACTTTGATTCCTGCCGAGGCAAACTTGCAAGAACAGGTTTTCAGACAGTCTCGGATCGAGGAACATGGCAGGGTGCGACAACCTTGTGTTGTTGGGGCTGATTCCAGAATGTTGCGGCTGATTTTCCTCAGAGTCTGCTCAGTTGATTCAGTCAGCAGGATCAACCGAAGTTGCTCACTGCAGGTGCTGAAGCCGGCGGTGTGAATATCGCAGGGAACGCAGGGCTGCGAGCCGAGCAGGGGAGTGGAATGCTGGAGCGGGTGGTATCGGGCGGGCAGACGGGTGTGGATCGCGTTGCGCTGGATGTGGCTGCGGAGCTGGAGATTGCCATCGGCGGCTGGTGTCCTCGCGGTCGTCGGGCGGAAGACGGTCGGATTCCGGACCGTTATCCCCTGCGGGA
>JALQUR010000075.1 GCA_023260695.1 Planctomycetaceae bacterium | reverse complement strand
AGGGATGCCGCTCCTGATCGGTCAGAATACCGGCAGCAATCGCGTGCTGGCATTCGCTGGAGACACAACGTGGCAGTGGGCCATGCAGGGGTTTGAAGAAGAGCATCTGCGTTTCTGGAGACAGGTGATCCTGTGGCTCACTCGAAAGGAAACTGATGACTCGCAGGCTGTCTGGATTCAGGCCGGGCCTCGCGATCTGACACCCGGGATGCCGACTGAGTTATCGTTTGGAGCACGGGGCCCCGACGGCCAGGCCATGAATGACGTCCAGTTCGAAGTTGAGGTGACTGGCCCGACGGGCACAATAACTCCGCTGACACCCGTCGCCGGAATCGGCATGATGACGGCCGAGTTTCGGGAGACGCTGGAGCCGGGCGATTACTGGGCACGCGTGCGAGCAACTCGAAATGGTGAACTTGTCGGTAATATCGGAGTCACTCGCTTTCACGTACTGCATCGGGATCCGGAGCTGGATAATCCCTCGGCTGACTTGTCGCTGCTGCGAGAGATCTCATTTGCCAGCGGCGGAGATCATCTGTCGGAAGAAGAGCTGAAGGAACGACTGCAGTCGTGGATTGATGACGGCCTGCCTGGCTTGTCGCTGGAACGCGAAGAACAGGTCAGTTTGTGGGACAACTGGGGGACGCTGCTGCTTGTTGTCGGGCTCATCAGTACCGAATGGGCGGTTCGGCGGCGCAGCGGACTGGCTTAAATTCACATGCAACCGACAGGAGGACAAACCTGTCGAGATCGTGAGCGGGAATTGCTGTGCCGCCTGCAGACTTGAGAGTACCAAGGTGCAGTACGGAAGCGACCCGCTGAGTCCTGCATTGCGGGATGTATCAGAACGACGCCGATTCACCAGCGGGATTCAGTTCCGGGCACAGAATCAGCTCCAGCGATTCGCTGCAGTGCGGACAGGGAACTCTGAATCTGCTTGTCACGCGAGTAACCGCACGCAGTTCCGGGTTGGCCAGGGTCAGGTTTCCAAGCGTGTCAAAACCCACAGCAGCAGTTCCCTGCGGGAGCCACATCACGGGTTTGAATTCAGCATCGAGGGCTGCGGCCGGGCAGGCTGAATATAAACCCGGGCGACCGTCAGGCGTGGCAGCTGAGCTGACAAGGGTTGCCATCGTTCCATCCGGCATAAAGACAATTCGCTGCGAGCCGGGGATTGCCCTGAATGGTGAAGCGAGTTCGCCCTCACCGGTTGTTGATGCAACAACGCCATTCTGCAGCAGGATGCGAATTCCACCACCGGCATTCATGGCGAGGTCGAGTGGCGGGTGCGGAAGCGGTACCGTCGTCTGTGTACTGTCCGTGGAGATGATGTGCAGTTTGTCGCGGCTGCCCACAAGGAACTCACCGACCTTCGAGCGAATGAAACAGACGCTGCTGAACGGGAATCGGTACAGCGTCATCTGTGTGCCTGATGCAGAGCTGAGATGGATCGCTGATTCGGCGGATGCGGATGTAAGTACGTAAAGATTCCCATCAGCATCGGTTTCCAGCTGGCGAATGCCATCCAGATCGGAAAACGCCAGACTGACGTTCGCCTGACTGTCGATTCGAAAGACGCACCTCGCACCCGGATCTGCAACAAAGGTTAGATTCCCGGATGTCACGCAGAGGTCGACGGGAGCAATTGTCTGAACCGCGACTCGGTTGATAACGGGGCTGGACTGTATCCGCAGCGGATTGTGCGGATGCGCAGACTGGCGATTGAGCAACGGCTGACTGTCCGCCTGCTGAGCCGACACAAGTCCGCCCGCAAGAGCGTGAACCAGAACGCAGACGACAGCAACGCGAGACCATCGCGGCTGGCGGAAATGCAGTGAGAATGATTCTGGCAGCATAACGTGGATGACGCCTGAGAAGAACTATGGCCCGCCCTTCGAAGATTGCAACATCCTGTCGTTCCTTCAGTATCGGCGCACAAAAGTAGTTCGTCAATGAATTCCCCGGCGATCAGCGACGATTTCCGGGGGATCAGCGCCAGACCGGCGCATTGCGACCCCACTTCGTCTCGTTGGGCGAAGTGCGGCCCGCCAATCAGCCGTGACGCGC
>JALQUR010000067.1 GCA_023260695.1 Planctomycetaceae bacterium | reverse complement strand
CCTCTACGGACGCTGATGATAGTCACTGGAGGTGTCAGAAGTCTTGCAGCGAGTCGATTCCGTGTTTTTTTTTTGCCCGGAAACTGAAAGCGGGAGATCGCGTTCCCCGGTTTTTTCGCGGATCCGGCGATGCGAGCTGGCGGGGATATCCGGATAGCACGGGATATCCCGGATGTCCCGTAAACGAAACACAAGCGGGGTGCCGTTGGTGTTTTGTGGCGTCAAACCCGCCCCGGGCTGCCCATTTGTGTTCTATGTTCGATTCTGAAGAACCCGATTTTCTGTTCTGAACGGGAGTGTTTCGTCCGGGCATCAATGCTCGAGATGCCCCGGTTCAGGGAATTTCATCAGCTCACAGAATCAGTCAACAATGATTGCCTCCTCAAAAAACTCTCGAGCCAGAAGCAGTGACTTCGAGGCACTTAAGTCTCACATTCACGGCAAACTGGTTGAAAAACTTGACCTGACACGTGTTTCGGAGCTTGAAGGGGACTCGCTGCGGCGTGAGATTCGAGTTGTCGTGGAACATCTGTGCGACACTGAGAATCCATTGCTCAATCGATCTGAGCGAGAGCGACTTGTCGAAGAAGTACTGGACGAAGCGTTCGGCTTCGGCCCGCTGGAGCTGCTGCTCAAGGAAGACGGCATTGCGGACATCATGATCAATGGTCCGCGGGATGTGTTTGTGGAAAAGGCGGGCCGAATTCAGCGATCCGAAGTGACATTTCGTGACAACGACCATCTGATGCAGATTCTGGATCGCATTGTCTCGCGCGTTGGTCGACGCATCGACGAAACATCACCCATGGTGGACGCACGTCTGCCGGATGGCTCACGACTGAATGCCATCATCCCACCGCTCGCCCTTGATGGTCCGTCCCTGACAATTCGACGGTTCGGATCGAATCCGCTGACACTGGAAGACCTGCTGAAATTCGGCGCATTCACACCTGAAATGGTGATGTTCCTTGAGGGAGCCATGAAGGCTCGTATGAACATGGTCATCAGTGGCGGTACTGGCTCGGGGAAGACAACTCTGCTGAACACCCTGTCCAGCTTCATCTCCAATGAGAACCGCATCATTACGATTGAAGACGCTGCGGAACTGCAGCTGCAGCAGGAACACGTTCTGCGTCTGGAGACTCGTCCGGCAAATATTGAAGGCAAGGGACGCATTACTGCGACAGACCTGGTTCGCAACGCTCTGCGAATGCGACCGGACCGAATCATCATCGGCGAGTGTCGCGGTGGCGAAACACTGGACATGCTGCAGGCGATGAACACCGGCCATGACGGCTCACTGACCACAGTGCACGCCAATAATCCCCGCGACGCCATTTCCCGTATTGAAACCCTCGTGAACATGAGCGGGTTTGAGTTGCCGATGGCAGCCATTCGCAAACAGATCGCTTCTGCTGTTCACCTGATTGTTCAGGCGAGTCGCCTGCAGGGCGGAGCTCGAAAGGTGACTTACATCTCTGAGGTTGTGGGCATGGAAGGCGATGTCATTGTGATGCAGGACATTTTCCGTTTTATGCAGGATGGCGTGAATGATCAGGGGAAGGCGTTCGGACACTTTGAATCCACCGGTGTACGTCCACGCTGCATGGATGTTCTGGAATCGCACGGGATTCGCCTTCCGGCAAGCCTCTTCAATGCACGCAACATGAGGTCATCCTGATATCGGATACTGAAGGAACACTGTTTTCTCGCGGGACTGAATTACGATGGTAGTCGACCCTGTTCTGATGGTAATGGGTGGCGTGTTTGCGGGCGTGGCTGCCTTTGTGGCCTTCGTCATGTCCATGTTTACCGATCGACGTGACTCAGAACTGGAAGCGCGCCTGACAGCATTCACCGGGCGCAATGCCAATTCCAGTGCTGAAGTAGCAAATGCGATCCTCCGCGACGGTCTGACGACGGCCCAGAGTTTCATGGGGCGAATGCTGCAGCGATTTGAGAATCTGCCGATGTTCTTCCGTCAGGCTGATTCTCCGATTTCCGTTGAGCCGTTCTTTCTTCTCTGTGGTGCGATTTCTCTGGTCACTTCCGCATTGTATCTGATGACGCCGCTGCCAAAGGGGATGATGCCTCTGGCTGGAAGCGCTGGATTTGCAGCTCCCTGGGTCTGGTTGATGCTGCGAAGAAAAAGACGCATCCGTGATTTTGAACGGCAGCTCCCCGATGCTCTGGAACTGCTTGCTCGAGCACTACGGTCCGGGAACAGTCTGGCTGCCGGCTTCAGCATGGTGGCGTCTGAGATGCCGCTGCCGATCGCTACGGAGTTTCGTACAGTCTATGACGAGCAGAACCTGGGGCTGCCACTGGAGCAGGCTCTCAAGGGGATGCTGGTGCGAATGCCCAATATGGACCTGCAGTTCTTTGTGACTGCCGTGACTATTCAGAAACAGGCAGGTGGTGACCTCGCAGAGATTCTGGGAAAGATCAGCTCACTGGTGCGCGAACGATTCAAGATTCTCGGTCAGGTCAAGGCGCTCACCGGCGAAGGCCGTCTCAGTGGAGTCGTGCTGATGGCTCTGCCGGTGGTTCTGTTCATCGTGGTTTACTTCACAAATCCCTCATACATCATGCTGCTGATTGATCGAGAACTTGGCCGGCAGATGCTGGCTGTCGCGGTGGTATCGCAGATTATCGGTGGCTACGTAATTAATCGAATTGTCAACATCAAGGTGTGACGGAAGTTGTTTGTCGCGTTCACAAGTGTGTCAGACTGATCAGGATCGGGCAGCATGGACTTCGGACCACTCATTCCATACACAATGTTTCTGGCGGGAACGGCAGGGTTCTGGTTCCTTGCAACCCTGCTCAATCGCCAGAGCAGTCGTACGGCGATGCGGCTGGAGGAGTTTCGTGATCCACTCAGCAGGCAGCGTCGAGCGCTGGCTGAGGGTGAGCGTGGCATGTCAATGTCCAGCCTTGTGGAGCGTGCTGCACCCACATTGTCACGCGCTCTGGAACCAAAGACAGAGAACGAAGCTGGTGAACTGCGGGTGCGTCTGGCAAACGCCGGGTTCTCACGTCCAAATGCAGTCAGAAACTTTCTGGCGATCAAGGTACTCGCTCTGGTACTGGGACTGATTGGTGGAATCGCGTGGATTTCGATTCGTCCCGGAGCGATGACCGGGAACTGGTGGACCATCCCGATTACTTCAGGTGCGCTGGCCTTTTATCTGCCGGAAATGATTCTGCGGTCAATGAAGTCTGCTCGTCAGGAAAAGGTCTTTCTGCAGCTTCCGGACGCACTGGATCTGCTTGTTGTCTGCGTCGAAGCGGGCCTCGGGCTTGACCAGGCAATGCGACGGGTTGCGGACGAGCTGGAAGAGGCAGCTCCTGAAGTGAGTGAAGAATTGTCCGCTGCGAATATGCAGCTGCAGATGGGGAAACCACGTCGCGAAGTGCTGCACGAGATGGGTGTGCGAACAGGTGTCGACGACATGAAAGCTCTTGTCGCGATTCTGATTCAGGCGGACAAGTTTGGTACCTCAATCGGTCAGGCCCTGCGAGTGCACTCAGACACCATGCGAGTGAAACGCAGACAACTTGCTGAAGAAAAAGCTCAGCAGACCGCAGTAAAGATGATCTTTCCGCTGGTGCTGTTCATCTTTCCCGGCATCTTTGTTGTGCTGGTAGGGCCTGCGGCGATTCAGCTGATGGAGAATCTGCTGGTCGAATGATCAGCGGACGGCGGCAGTTGTGGTCGGACTGCAATTCTGCCGACAATCATTTTCAGCGTCTTCGCATCCGTCGAGATCTGACCGGAATGTACCGGCTGTGCCATCGCGACAACTGGATGCGGACGTTCGGGCTGCCGCAAATGCTCATCTGTTCCCGCTGACATTGTATTGCTGTTGAGTTTCCAGAGGCTGCTGACTTCCGAATTCTCCCTGGCTGCCAGTCAATACAGAACAAAAAAAAGTCGAACGGCAGGTATACCGTTCGACTTTTGAATTCTCGACGTGGTCAGAGCGTCGGAATGTTACTGGTTTCTCAGGCCAGCTGCTTGCGTCTGTTCACCAGCGTCCGAATTCGTTCGGCCAGCAGAGCTGAGTCGAACGGCTTACGGAATGTTTCGCTGAAGACAGAGCGATCAAACCCTGAGGCATTATCCTCGTCACTCAGCAGTCCGATCAGAACAGTATCGTTGAACTCACTGTTCTTTTTCAGATTCTGAGCGATCATCAGGGCCTCGTCGCGACCCATCACAAAGTCCACCACCACGCAGTCCGGGTGGGTTGACTCTGCCTGGATCCCAGCTTCAAAGCCACTGGCAGCAATCTCGATCTTGAAATCCTCCTCGGAGATCATTTCCGTCAGGCTCATGCGAGTCTGAGGATCTGAACCTACGAGCAGAATCTTGCCCAGTGCTTCGTCTTCCAGTTCCCCAAGAGGCATGCCGTGTTCCTTAAGGAAGCGAATCAGATGATCGCGAGGAATACGACGGTCCTGAGATCCAGGAATGCGATAGCCACGAAGCCGTCCGGAGTCGAACCACTTCGAGACAGTACGCGGGGCAACCTT
>JALQUR010000016.1 GCA_023260695.1 Planctomycetaceae bacterium | reverse complement strand
TGCTGCAGAGTGTCCGTTTCCGTAAGACGTTCCCAGTCGGCTGTCAGCATTGAGGCATCCACGGACACCATCTTTGCCGCTTCCCAGTGATCCTCCACAAATGGCTCGTTCAGCTTGCTGCCATGATCAACAGCCGGCAGTTCCGCCATCGACTGCACCGCCTCAGCAACCAGGTCCGCATAAATCTGATGGCCGCCGTCGAGCGGATGTACGCCGTCCTTTGAAAAATGAACGATGTCGCCCGGCGGGGGCTCATCCGCCTGAAAAACCAGTTGACCGGCTGACTCCAGTTCCACGATCCGCTTCGCAAAGTTGACTGAGGGAATTCCGTAATGCTCCGCCAGCATTTCCATCGCCGCTGCCGCCGAGGGACAAAAACCGTTCCGCAGATCCTCTTCAAATCCCACGCGATAGGTATAGACGAAGCAGACATCCAGTTGCGGATCATGCCGCCATGCCTGACGCACAATTCCTTCCATTGCCTGCCAGATGCGCTCCGCCGGGGCGTTGCCGTCGTTGACTGCAAACTCCACGAACAACAGATCCGGATCGTGCCGCAGGGCGTCGCGCTGCACGCGGAAGACTCCCAGATCGCTGCCCGTCCCCCCGATCGCCGCATGAATCTCCGTCACGCGGGAGTCCGGATATTGATCCGCAAACCACTCCCGCGTCTTCACACGCCAGCCGGCAGCCGCAGTGATCGATCCGCCCAGCCAGGCAATCCGAACATCATCACCGCGACGCAGCTTCTGCAGCACATTCCCCAGCCCGCCCCGCAACTGCTGCTGCTGAGCCGGTACCGGACGAAGCTCCGGAGGGGCTGCCGGAACCCGTCCACTCAACAGAATCACCAGTCCTGCAGCAAAAAGCTGCATCAGCCTGACTCTCGCTCGTTGCATCACGCTTACCCACCTCTGCCTGACCATCGCTGCGCACAACTTCACGTAATCTAACGTTGTCCTGGAAACACGTACAGCACGCATCTCAGCCCGCAGCCCGTCGGCTGTGGTACGCACCTGGACCGCCAGGTGCGCGTTCGGTACTCAACCGATACGCGCTCGAAGCGTAACGGTACGCACTTGGACCGCCCGGTAAGCGCTCGCCATCGTCACCGCGGACGCATAGAATGGCATGTCGCGGAAAGAAAATGACACCACTGCGGAGGTTACTCAGATGCTCAGATACCTTCTGCCCATCACAATCCTGATCTGCTGCTCTGTTGCCCATGCCGACGACGTGACAGATCGTCTGCAGCACCTGGTCGAAGCCGGAAATCACGCCGAAGCAGAACGCGATCTGCAGTTGCTGCAGGATGCCAGTCCGCAGGATGATCGCATCAGGTTCGCTCTTGGCGTGACGCAGTTCCTGCGGGCCATTGAGCATCTTGGGCAGTCGCTGTACGAATTCGGAGCCGTTTCCGAAAACTCCAGTGTCCCATTTCTGCGACTTCCGGTGCCGCAAAACCCACGCCCCGCAGCGGTCAGCTATCGCAGCATCGGCCGAGTCCTCGACATCATGCTGGCGGATCTGGAGCGGGCTGAAGCGACGCTGGCTGCGATCACCGCAGACGATGTGATTCTGCCCCTGCAGCTCGACCGCCTCGCCTTCAGTTTCACCAGAGACGCAGATCAGCAGACATCTCTCGTGTCGGTGCTCACAAAACTGAACAACAACACGCGTCCTCAATTCCTGCAGGGGAACGACGGGTTCCTGGTCCATTTTGATCGTGGTGATGTTGCCTGGCTGCGTGGCTACTGCCATCTGCTCTGCGCAATGATCGATGGCTATCGATCGGTCGAAATGCCGCAGGGATTCGGAAGCCGTATTGGCGAAGTATTCCCGCGTGTTGAATTTGACGACGGGGAGAAAACGGAGGAATTCTGGCTGGGACTCCGAATCTCAGACCCCATTCGCCTCCGCAGATGCCGCGAACACCTCGTGCAGGTTGCCGCATTGAATCGCGAGACGTGGCATCACATTCGGCTGGAAACCGATGACAGCCACGAATGGCTGCCACATCCGGGTCAGACCGACCAGTTGGGAATGCCGCTGACCGATGTGCAGATTGGCACCTGGCTGGGGATGATGCAGGAACTGGACGACTTGTTGTCCGGTCGCTCCCTGGTGCCGTCACCGCTGCTGCAGTTCATCACTCAGAAGAATCCATCGGGAATGGGCCTGAACCTCGCAAAACTGTTCAACGACCCGCCCGGCGACCTGTTCAATTACGAGCGTATTCGCAACGAGGGCATTGAATTGAAGTATCTCGAACCAGAGCAGGGTCGGCAGCTGATGGACTTCAACCTGATCTTTCGTGTGGGCACGGTCTTCTCCGGTCCTTTTGGACCGTGGCAGGCGGTCCGGCTCAACTGATGCCGCTCAGGCAGCGATGGCTGCGGCCACAACACTGCGGAAGTATCCGCTCACGAACATGATTCCATGTCCGGCGATTGATCAGCCCGGCGCGTTGCCTGCGGCCAACCATTTCCCCGCGAATGTACTGTTCCTCTCCTGCCCCATAAATCCTGTTGCGTTTCTCTGGCGTTGCCGGATGGAATTGCTACAAGAATGCGCCTGCACAGTCGGAGTGAATCCGGTACCCGCAACCCGCGACACCATTGCTGCAGACAAACTCTGTCCGCATCCCTTTTCCCTGTGTCGTCACTCCAATGGCCGTACTGATTGTTACTTCCAACGCGTCGGACTGGCCCTTTGAGATCCCCGGGGTCAGTACCATGGACGCATGGACCTATCTGACTGCACCTGACGGGATTGACGCCGGCGGCTCGGTTCGTGTCATCAATCTGTGCCGAGCCCATCGTTACCAGAGTGTTGGATATTACGTATCACTGCTGGCAGAAGCTCGCGGACACCGTCCGACGCCCGGAGTAATGACCTTACAGGACCTCCGCAATCGAGCTTTCGCGCGACTGATGTCCGATGATCTGGAGCAACTGCTGCAGAAGAGCCTGACTCCGCTTCAGTCCGATGAATTCTCACTCAGCGTTTACTTCGGTCGCAACTTCGCGCAGCGTTACGAACGGCTCGCGCGACACCTGTTCAACATGCTGCCGATACCGCTTGTTCGTTACGATTTCATCCGCAAGGATGATTGCTGGGAACTCAGACGCGTCGTCCCGCTCGCCGTCAGGGATGTACCGGAACCGCACCGCGACTTCATTCGTGAATCAGCCGAACTCTACTTTTCCGGTCGATCTGCCGCACCGCGATCTCCCCGACGCACGCGTTTCGACATGGCCATCCTGCATGACCCGGAGGAACAGATCAATGCGCCCTCCGACCTGACAGCTCTGAAAAGACTGATGCGAGTGGCCCGTTCTGAAGGCGTCTACACAGAACTGATCACAAAGGATGACAGCACCAGGCTGCTTGAATTTGATGCCTTGTTCATTCGCGAAACCACTGCGGTCAACCACCACACCTGGCGACTCGCCCGACGGGCATCCCGTGAAGGACTTGTTGTCGTCGATGATCCGATCTCCATTCTGCGGTGCACCAACAAGGTGTACCTGATGGAGATGCTTGCTCGACACAAAATCGATACGCCGCGATCGCTCCTTGTCCATCGTGACAATGCCAGGCAGATTGGCGAACAACTGGGCTACCCCTGTGTGCTCAAGAAACCCGACAGTTCGTTTTCACTGGGGGTGGTCAAGGTTCGTTCGCAGGAAGAGTTGCAGGATCGAATCGATGAATTCCTCGGGGAATCTGAGCTGATTGTGGGTCAGGAATTCCTGCCCACCGATTTTGACTGGCGGATTGGTATCTTTAATCGTCGCCCGTTGTTCGCCTGCCGTTACTTTATGGCCCCCGGCCACTGGCAGATCATTCAGCAGGCCGAGACGGGCAACAAACGCTACGGACGATTTGAAACACTCCCCGTGGAACTTGCTCCCCCGAAAGTCGTCAAAGCTGCACTCAAAGCCGCCAACCTGATCGGTGACGGACTCTACGGTGTCGATATCAAGGAATCGGACGGCCGAATTGTTGTGATCGAGGTCAATGACAACCCGAACATCAACTCCGGTGTGGAAGACGCTGTCCTGAAGGATGAACTTTACCGGCGACTGATCGACGTCTTTGTTCAGCGGATGGAAGAAAAACGTGCCCGCTCCGGATACTGATCCCGGCAACACCAGCACTGACGGGCACGCCACGCCTGCCAGCTGTTCGCCACTACCTCCGTACCACCTGTTCTCCGCCTTTGGCGTGGAGCTGGAATATGCAATTGCCCGGGCCGATTCGCTCAGTGTCAGCCCCACTGCAGATCAGCTCCTGCAAGCGGCCTGTGGTCATCGCAGTTCTGATTTTGAAAATGGCCCGATCAGCTGGAGCAATGAGCTTCCATTGCATGTGATTGAACTGAAGACGTCCGCACCGGTTGCCGGCCTGTCCGGACTCGCAGATCTGTTTCAGGCCAACGTTTGTCAGATCAGCACTCTGCTCAGACAACAGCACAGCCCTGCAGTTCTGCTCCCGACCGCAATGCACCCCTGGATGGATCCTGCTCGCGAAACCCGGCTCTGGCAGGATGAGTGTGGTGAGATCTATCAGGCCTTCAATCGCGTCTTCAACTGCAGCGGACATGGCTGGTCCAACCTGCAGAGCGTGCATCTGAACCTTCCCTTTGCCAGCGATGATGAGTTCGCCAGGCTGCATGCAGCGATTCGCATTGTGCTCCCGCTGCTGCCTGCGCTGGCCGCATCCTCGCCTGTCGTCGATGGAAAAGTCACCGGCTTTGCAGACACGCGACTGCACTACTATGGATCCAATTCCGCCATCATCCCGCAGGTCACCGGTCTGATTATTCCGGAACCGGCCTGCTCAGCTGCTGAGTATGAATCGCTCATTCTGCAGCCTATGTACCAGGCGGTCAGCCCCTATGACCCGGAGGGGATTCTGCAGCATCCTTTCCTGAATGCTCGCGGAGCGATTGCTCGTTTCGACCGCCAGTCCATCGAAATTCGGGTGCTGGATATTCAGGAATGTCCGGTTGCGGATCTGGCAGTGCTGCAGCTGATTGTGTCGCTGCTGCAGGCACTGGTCGAAGAACGCTGGGGCGATCTGACCGGGCAGAACGCGATCGCCACCGCTGAACTGGCCCGTCTGCTCCAGCGCACGATCAGGGATGCCGAACTGGCCCACATCGACAGCCCCGCGCTGCTTCAGCAGCTGGGGATCAGCCGACACTCGGCCACTGCCGGCGAAGTCTGGAACTGCCTGGCAGAGAGCCTGAGTCCACAGCTGGATCCTGCAGAACACAATGCCCTGCAGGTCATTCTTTCTGAGGGCCCGCTGTCGCGACGAATTCTCTCCCGTCTGCCGCCCGCTCCGGATCCGGCTTCGCTGCAGGAGCTCTGGGGAATCCTGCGGGATTGTCTGCAGCATGGACGCAGCCTGCGCAGCAGTCGCTGATTCCCCATCACGACAGCAATCTGGTACTGTTTCAGGCATCCGTCCGAATTGAGGAGTTGCCGGTATGTGGATTACAGCCCTCACTGCGTTTCTTTCACTGCTCCTTCCGGCAGTGGCATTCTCTCAGACGCCAGCGGTCGTCTCGCGACCATTGCTGGATATCGCTGCCGGCCAGCTGCCGAATGACACTGCTTTTGAGCAGCAATCGACGCTGCAAACAGTGCCCGCTCCGTGGGACAGCAAGCTCAACGTATTGCAGGTGCTCCTCGCCCCCGGGGATTCCTTCGGAGCAACCAGGAAGCTGGTACTGCCCGACTGGACTCCTTTTCAGCAGCTGACACTGGTGGCCCACAATCCTTCGACAAAACCGATTCGCCTTTCATTTGTCATTAAGCACTCACAGACACGCAACGTCGCCACGCGCGTTGAATTGCCGGTTACGCTGCAGCCAGGCGACAACAGGCAATCCTGGGACCTCAGGACTCTGCGCAACGGAGATGACTCTTCGCCAAGTCTGGATCAGGTGCAGCACTGGTATTTTGCCAGCAGCTCCGCCGTTGACGCCTCACAATTGCTGTACCTCAGCCAGCTGATCCTGAGCAGCGCTGGCGAAGCGGCGCAGAATGTCCGCACAGATCCGCAACGCCTGCGGCGAATCCGTGCCTCCACAATGCCGGCAATTACCCGGCCCGTGCAGTTCGATACACCGGAAGCCGATGCGATTCTGTCAGCGCTGGAAGTATTCCCGCCCGACAATGCGTGGAATCAGCTCGTTGACGAGTGGCCCGTCCATCCGGACTCCGACGCGATCGTTGCATCCATCGGTGTCGACAAGCCACTCCGCTACAACCCCGACATGGCATTTGTCATCGTTCCGCCTGACCAGGCGAAGGTCCCGGTACAGATCGTTGACTACGACGGCGAATCGGACAAAGGACCATTCCCGATCCCGGACTCGATCCCCGTTGAAGGCTGGCCCGTCGGCTATCACCGCAATGGACAGCCCCAGCAGTCACTGCAGCAGGTTCAGCAGCGTCCTCCGCAGTACGAAGGCGATCGGCATGCCATCGTCGTCGATCCGCTCAACCACCGCCTCTATGAATTCTTTACATTTGGCCGCGTCGGAACCGGCTGGGCAGCCGGGCAGGCTTCCGTCTTTGAACTCAATTCCAGCCGCATGCGGCCGGACGGCTGGACCTCCGCTGATGCCGCCGGGCTGCCCATCTTTCCGGCCGTGGTGCGTTATGACGAGCTGCAGCGTGGTGTGATTGATCATGCCATGCGAGTTACAGTTCGCCGCAGTCGCCGCGCGTACGTGCACCCGGCTACGCACTACGCCAGTCGGCTCACAGACCCCGACCTGCCCCGTATGGGAGAACGCATTCGTCTCCGCAGCGATTTTGATCTCAGTGGCTTTTCGCCTCAGGTCCGGACGATCCTGATCGGGCTGCAGCGGTATGGGATGCTGGTGGCCGACAATGGAATTGAGTGGGCAATTTCCGTGGCCCCCGATCCGCGAATTCCTGTACTGCATGAAGAACTGCGGCGTGTTCGCGGGCGGGATTTTGAAGTCGTGGTAGCGCCGCAATAACGACACTCGAATTGTGGCGACGATCTGCGTCTATACGACGACGGACATGCGGAACTGCAGTCCGGGCTGAGCCTGGTGCTGCGGTGGCCGGATACGTGATGCAGCAGACTGCCGTCGCAGAGCATTGCTGTAAAGCGCCGGCCTGGCCGGTCCTGTTGACAACTCGACTCAATTCCGCGACGCTGAACTGACTTCTTTGCTGAGCATTGCAGCGACAGTCATGGCGATTGTCGCTGCGGTCATCGCAATGCTGCTTGTTCTGCATCTGCATCTCGCCAACTTCTGTTTCAGGCTGTTTCAATGAAACTTCAAATCCTGCGATCACTTGCCCTGATTCTGTTCGTGTCGACAGTCGCAACCGCCGCCGATCGCGTGGTCTACGAAGGCGATGCCGGCCCGGGAAAAGGCAGGCATATCCTGTTTATTGCATCCGACCACGAATATCGCGGGGAAGAAACCTGCCCGGCCATCGCCCGAATTCTGGCTCAGCGATACGGATTCCGCTGCACCGTCCTGTTTGGTCAGACCGAGGACGGACTCATCAAACAGGGCTCCAGCCTGATCCCCGGCATTGAGGAAATTGACGACGCCGACATGCTGTTTCTGTTCCTGCGATTTGTGGCACCAGAAGACGCCTGGATGGAAAAGTTTGAGTCGTATCTGAAGCAGGGCAAGCCGGTGATGGGACTGCGTACCACCACACACGCCTTTAATGGTCTGCAGGGAAAGTACGCCTACCACAATTACAACAACGGTGGGGCAGATTTTGTCGGCGGTTTTGGTCGGCAGGTGCTTGGGGAAACCTGGAATCCCAGCCTCGGGGCAGGGCACTACGGCAACAATCACAAGTATGCGACAGCGATGCATGTTGTTGCGGAACAGGCAGAGCACCCGATTATGCGCGGCGTGAAGGAAATGCACGCGATGGCCGGAGCTTACTCAGCTGTGCCCATGCCCGACTCCACCATCCTTGCCACAAACCAGGTGCTTGATGCCATGGAAGTCGGGTCTGCCCCGCTGGAAGGAAAAGTTCCGCAGCCAGCGGCATGGATTCGGGAATACTCCTTCCAGGGAGGTCCCAAAGGACGCGCATTCTGCACAACTCAGGGTGCATCTGAAGATATCCAGAGCGAAGGTGTACGCCGCATGCTGGTCAACGCCACGCTCTGGTGCATGGGGATGGAAGGCACCATCAGAGCCGACGCTGACGTTTCCTTTGTCGGCCCGTACAACCCCTCTACCTTCAGCTTCAAGCCTTCAGTCACGGATGCAAGACCTGACGACATTCAGGGATTCGACACACCAATCCTCAAACCGGCTGCGGAATGAATCCGCATCAGCCTGAGGACACAGTCGCAATACCCTGCAATGCCCCAGTTGCCCAGAGAGATTGTGACAAAAGTATCAGTCAGACCTGACAGGAATCGGCACGACGCAGTTTCCTGTCGTAAGTTGCTGACAACCGGGATGTCCTTTCCCATCAACACCGGCTGGTGGGGCATGGCGACAGGAATTCATGCATAGGTGCTGACTGAAGCGATGCGGGCATCCGGGAATTCCCCGCAGCATCTCGACCGACTCCTGCTGAGATGCTGACTTTTGCTGCGAAAAAAGGGATACTGTTCACAGTGAACCTGTCTGCGGTCTGCGTGGCAGCTTGGCAGCGTGGCAGCGTGGCAGCGTGGCAGCGACGATGATCGTACCTGTCTCAGCCCACGTGACATATCCTGCAGTATTCGCGCACATCTGCTGCATCTTTCTCTGAGACTGACTTTCATGAATAACCAGCGCGGGATGAAACGGGACTGTTTCGTTGCAGGCCTGCTGCTTTGCACATGCATGCACTTCTCCCGTTTCTGGACAGAACTCGTTTCATACACGTACCCCAGCATTGCAGTCTTTCCCGCTGTCTATGTGCTTTGTGCGCTGCTGACACTCGCGTGGCAAATCGCCGCAGGATGGGGGCCGTTTGTGACCGGGACCGGCAATCTGTCCGAACACCTGCGTTTCGGAGGTGCCTCGGCCTGCGTGGCAAATGCTGCACTCTGGCTCACCGGAGGCCTTGTAGTCTCCGATTGGAACGACGTGGTCGTGTTATGCGCTGCCGAGGCCTGCATGCTTGCAGTTCTGGTTCTCTCTGCCGGTCGATTCTACAGCACGTGGCCCGCCGCCGGACTCAGCAGGAGAACGCGATTCGTCTGTCTTGCGTTTCTGCTGGGAGCAGGCGTATGCGGTGCGGTCATCGGTACCGTGGAACTGATTTCTGCGATTGCACTGAATCGTTCACCGGCGACAGGTCCCGTGATGGGTTTTGAGGGGGATTATCTGGGCAGCCACTTTTTCGAATTCGACAAGGAGATCGGACAACGACTTGCCGCTGACAGAACAGTTCACTGCGTCAGGACAGCAGACTCCAAAGTGCTTTGGGATGTGTCCTATTCCACAGACGAATTCGGGCGAAGAACCACGATTCGCCAGGACTACGACGGCCAGCAGAAGCATGCGGTGTTTTTTGGCTGCTCGTACCTGTTCGGTGAAGGTTCCACCGATGCAGAAACAATTCCATCGCAGTTTGCGAAACTTCAACCGGAATTCCACGCCTACAACTATGGCGTACCAGGGTTCGGTACTCAGCAAATGCTGGCGCTTCTCGAAAGTGATCGAATAAGGAATGAGGTCGTCGAAAAAAGCGGAATCGCTGTGTATGTCTACCTGCAGGAGATCCACGAATCACGTGTGATTGGCGGAATGCAGGAATTTCTGAGCTTTGCTCCGAATTATCCGTTCTACGAACTTGAATCGGATGGCACACCAGTCAGGCGCGGAGATTTCTCCAGCGGACGAGTTCTGACGAATGCGTTTTACAGGATTGCTGCTGCAAGCAACTTCGTGCGATTGATGGGATTTTCCTTTCCCGCCAGATCTGACAGACACTACCAGTTAACCGCCGCTCTCATTCTTCAGTCCAGGCGACTTTATCAACAGCAGTTTCCGGAGTCCGACTTCGTTGTTGTTGCGTGGTATGACACGAAGACACCAACGCTCCAGTACCTTGAAGAGGCAGGAGTGTCGGTAAGCTATCCGCGTTCCCGCCCGAACCATGGTGCGCCGAACATGGAGTACGTGGGGGACGGTCATCCCACACCACTCGCAAATCGATTCTGCGCAGAAGATCTGATCACATTCATCGCCTCATCAGGCTCGGGCAAGGAGTGATCTCGTCACCTGCTCACTCCCGTTGAAGCGCTCAAATCCGCTCCGCCGGGGTTCGCCCACCTGTTTCCGGGATGCCCGGTCAACGCTCCCAACCCGACATGCTTAGCGACAATGGGACTTCGTGATCGTGCAGTGAAGTACATGCTGCACGGCAACGCGCGCTTCGAGTTTTTTGAGGAAGCTGTGCGATGCCAGGATGACATTCGGTGGAGTCATGGGAACCTTGGACTGCCCGGCAGCGAACATGGACTCAGAGTGCGCAGGAGTTTTGTAACTAGCCGTGTATGTGGCAGAACGCCTGCTTCCTGCGGCACGGCCCAACCACCGCGTGTAAGCGGAAATAACATCACAGTGCCCGCTCACGAAGTGTTCCACGGACAGTCATGAACAGCCCGATTGCGGTATTGCATTCCACGCACACCTACCGAACAGTGGCTGGCACCGGGATGAGAGTGAAGACGGCAGTGCCTGTCCTTTTTCAAGCGAGACCGTCTCCGAGCCGGCATATCGCCCACAGGACCGATCCGCTGGATGCCGGGGCGATGTTGCGGAAATGCAACCTAAAAGGCTCACGGAGCAAGCCATTTGTTGCAGGGTGATCCCGTGCTCATAGTGCTCAAGGTGCCACCCACTGCTCAAGGTGCCCACTGCTCACGGTGCCACCCACTGCTCAAGGTGCCACCCACCGCCCAAGGTGCCACCCACCGCTCAAGGTGCCCCACCGCCCAGGGTGCCACCCACCGCTCAAGGTGCCCCACCGCCCAAGGTGCCACCCACTGCTCAGGGTGCCACCCACCGCCCAGGGTGCCACCCACCGGCAACCACCAAAAAGTGGCTGGCACCGAAATGAGAGTGCGGGCACGGGAGTGGATGGCACCTGCCTAACAGGCGCGGAAGTG
>JALQUR010000700.1 GCA_023260695.1 Planctomycetaceae bacterium | reverse complement strand
GAGCAAGGCCGCGGAATGGCTTGTCCCAGCCTCGATTGAGCATGGAGTACGGCAGCAGGAAGGTCATGTTGATTCCCACAGCCGTCGCGGCAGCGCCGATCATCACAGCACGCTGTTCCTGCACAATTCGGCCTGACCAGAATTCTCCTGCACTCGTCTGCAGTCCGGCAATGATCTCAGCAATGGTTCCCGTGGGTCTGCTGAACTGGCCGAAGTCTGGTGTAAAGCCGGCAATGATCGCGGCGATATCCAGCTGGCCTTTACCCAGCATCAGCACGACGACGCCGAAGAAGCAGATGACAATCATGCCGACCAGTGCCTTAAGCACACGGTCGAACATCTTCAGCCCTGGGCCGGGTCGGCGGTTCAGCTGCACAACGATAAATGTGAGTACCAGAATTACTCCGGATACAATCAGTTTGGAATTGTTGGAGTCGGGCAGCGCACTTCCGAGCAGATTCTTCTGCAGAGCTGCATAGCACAGACTGAACTGTGGCATGCACCAGATCATGTTGGCCATCATTGTGGCGATCAGCCAGCCCCAGCCCAGCACGGGATTAATATGCTGATTGATGGCCCGAAACGGCCGCTCGCCTGTGGAGAGGGTCACGTAGCTGATGGCACTGAGCATCACCACGCCCATAAAGATGGCCATCAGCTGCAGCCAGATCATGCTGGTTCCGCCGAGCACACCCAGAAACAGACTGCCGGCAAGGGAACCACCACCGAGTGTGATTGCACTTTGCAGCCAGCCGGGACCGGACAGTTTCACGAACGCTTTGATCGTGCTGCCAGCGCCCTGCTTCTGCGCATTCAGGAGCAGTTCGCGACTGGATTCAATGTTTCCGGGTTCACTCATGGCGGGAATCTTATCTGGTGTGCGGGTGGCTCAGCGAAGGAGAGCCGGGAATTGTCCACGCAGATTCACTCAGTCGAACTGCAGACAGACGCCCCGGATCATAACGTACAATGCCACTCTGTTCCAGAAACCGCTGTCGGCACCGAATTGCTCGCAGTCGACGGCGGCGGATCCAGGTGTCATCCTCGCCACGGTGCCATCCTGCCCGGGGGACCGACTGCAGCAGCACGGTGTTCAGAATCAGCGTTACAACCCGTGCAGGTTGTTTCGTCCCCCAAATCGGTATGTCCGGTATATGCTGAGCCGGCTTGCTCGTGGCCCTGGCTGCATGATGTCAATGCGATTGATTTCCCGGACCATCAGACCGTGCGACGAGATATGCTCAGCACAGGTTGATCCACTTTGTAGTGAGTCTTGCCTCCGTCAACGGTCGCGACAAAGCGCCCAGAAAGACCGCCCTGATCTGTCGCAGGCAGATCAGGCATTCAGCAGGCGTTTCCCTGCCAACCGTCCACTCGAAGGATTCTGACAATGTCCGAAGAGATCTTTGATCCTGAAGCAACTGCTGATGAGTCATCTGAGCAGGTCACCGGGAATTCGCACCGCATGACGTCTGGTGATAAATTCCTCGGAATGATCCTGTTTTTGTATCTGGTGCTCGTGGTACTGTTTGCCGGGCTCTATCTGCTTACAACCTTCGAGGACGTTACCGCAGCTGAACCACTCAAGGGTGCGGTACAACTTATTAAAGTTGCACTCTTTGCCGGGATGCTGGGTGGCTTTCTGCATGCTTCAGCGTCGCTGTCTGTGCATATGGCCCAGCGATCGTTCTCAGGTTCGTGGCTGATCTGGTATCTGCTCCGACCATGGCAGGGTGCTGTTGTTGGCTGGGCAATGTATGTGATTACAAGAGCAGGTCTGATCTCCGGCAGCGATGGCGATATCAA
>JALQUR010000668.1 GCA_023260695.1 Planctomycetaceae bacterium | reverse complement strand
GATATACCACAGGTAGCGAAGTCGCGATGTGCAGTACAGGATGGCAAGCAGCAGAAACAGGACCATGGTCGGGCTGGGCAGCCGATCCGCTGCCAACCACCATGAGAAAAAGTACGTCATCGCCGCTGCGCCGGCGCACATGGACACCGGCAGTGCCAGGGGTTGCAATCTGTTTAAAGCTTTCAGTCCAACCATGCGACAAACTAAATTACCGACAAACCGGCCTGGAATTCTGCAATTTCCCGCTCCGCCTGCCAGCAAACAACATGAAGCGCTCAATGGCACCCGGATCCAACCTGGCACATGTCGGGGAGAAAACCCGTATTATTCAGCACATCAGCCTGACCGAACCACAATCTGCGATCGCGGTAACGGCCGCGAACACCGAAAGCGCGAAAGACACTCGTGATTGGTGAAATTCGCAACCAATGACTGCGATCAGGAAGTTTCATGAAGAATTCTTCGGGAACCATCCATCACAGACACTGATCGCGGCGATCGCCACATGCCATTGGATAATTCCGCAAACCCCTGCACAGATGGAACTTATCGCCGATACCGCGATTGCTGAACACCGGGCTCAATATTGGATGGGCTCACAACTACACGGCACTGTGATATTCACTGTGATATTCTCAATGTCACACCACCGCCAGCCGTCGATGATTTCTGCAATGCCTGTGCTGTCAGCTTCCTTCGTGCCCTTCGTGGTGCCCCCTCAGTGCCGTCAGGGTTATCAGATTGGTATGATTCACAGCCATCGCGATGGCGGGCCTCCGCATGCAGGGGAGCGTCGATGGCCTGCGTTTTCTGAAATCAGAGTCAACTCCCGCCGCCCGCTGATGCGGGTCGTTGGAGGCAGAAACAGACTTACATCAAACACCCAAAGAACAGAAGCTGACCATGACCAATCCACTAATGGGCCCCATCAAACGTGCACTGCGGGCATTCGGTCTCCAGACATCCCAAACTCAACAGCATCCACACTCTGGCTCAATCACTCATGCATACGCAGAGCAAGTCCTTGCGAGACTTGATGACCCTTTTCGATCCGCTTTGCTCTCAATGTACGACGGCGATCCGCAAAACGGTATTGACGGACAGGTCCACTGTCTTGACAACACGACGAGGATTCCCCCCGATCAGGGCATGTGGATTTATGACCTGTGCCTCGCCACCAAGCCGAAATCAACTCTTGAAATAGGCATGGCCTATGGATTCAGCAGTTTGTTCTTCCTTGCTGCCATCGCAAAGAACCAGCAAGGTGAGCATACTACTATCGATCCGTTTCAGAAATCGTACTGGCACGGCATTGGCCTCAACCAGGCCATTGAACATTCCCCGACACTTGCCGACCGGAGCACATTCCGTTTCATCGAAGATCGTTCTGACCGCGCGGCAACGGACCTTGCGAGGGAGAAGCAGTCTTTTGATATTGTGTTCGTGGACGGCAATCATCGCTACGACGATATTCTTGTCGATTTCTACTTATACGCACAACTGACGAATGTTGGCGGACACATAATCTTTGATGATTTGTGGATGAATAGCGTCAAGACGGCTGTTGAGTTCATACGCACAAATCGCCGTGACTTCAGAGAAGTTATCTCGTCCCAGGCGAATGTGCGTGTCTTTCAAAAGATCGGCGAAGATAAACGTAAGTGGCACGAGTTCTCTGCATTCAAAGTATTTTCTCCCACTGGGAGTACGAAATAGCGTCCAGCACGCCGGATGCACGAACCGGTTTACGGGCTCAATATTGGATGGCCCCGTAGAATTTGCATCCAGGGACAATTGACGGCCGTTGGATCAAACTCCGCCGACCTCAACACGTGGCAGAACACGGCGCTTTGCAACGCCAGACGATTGCATTCGTGTGGCTTGATTTCATCCGTCGC
>JALQUR010000662.1 GCA_023260695.1 Planctomycetaceae bacterium | reverse complement strand
TCGACTTCAAGGCGAATCTCAGCTTTTCTCTCTCCAATTTTGATTGGGTCAGGTAAGTGTTGTGGCCAGATTGCAACGTTGCGTTGTTGCCAATATTGCTTAAACTCGTAGTCGTCTCTGTGATAAGGAATCACCAAGTCTTTTGCACCAGCGATGGCTTCGAGAACAGATGATTTCCCACGACCATTCGGTGATACCAGCACCACGGTATCAGGAATGTCCTCGAATACGGCGTGGCCGAATGTCCGAAAGTTGGTGAGTTCGAGTCGATGTATTCTCATCATTCACCCCCCGCTAGTTTCGCTGGCACCAGGAACGTCACTGCCACCGGGAACATCCTCGCCTGCGGATTTGCGAATCGGGCTTTGATCGCCTCAGTCTCACGCGCGATCTCTTCGGGGATCTCCTGCACCCGGGCACGCATGGCATTCTTGTTGCGTTCAAACTGCTCCCGCTCAAGATCCTCAAACAACGTCAATTGCTGGTATTCCGGCTCGTCCAGTTGCTGCTCAATCGATTTCCGCAGCTCCGTCAGAATCGCCGTAATATCCGCCGCCTCTTTCTCTGCTCGCTCCGCCAGCCTTTTTTCCAGTCCGCCAACGCGATCCTTCATCCGTGCTTCCAGTGCCGATGCCAGCGATGCACCCACCGCAGGATAAATCTCCAGCAAACGCTCGCACACCGCAGGCGTCGGCTGGTCACCAGTCGCGGAAGTAATCGCCGCTTCCGTCTGCCCCACGTTCAGACGGCCGCCCCATTTTCCCTCGCGAATCACGCCGCCTGCTGTAATCAATTCTTCATGCAGCCGCTGACTGTCGCCACCAATGACCACTAGCCGCGCGTGAGCAACCACGGCAACCGTGTCCAGCACATCGTTCGGCACCACACGTGCCGTCACTCGCTGCAGTCTGGATCGCCCCTTTTCTGCCCACACCTCGGCACGCAGCAAACGCAGACACATCTGCGGCAGCCGATGATTCAGGTGCACCAGCACCACATCGTCACGTCCCCGGCTGACGTTCTCATCGAAGGTCAGCGGTCGAATCTCCCGAGTATGCGGATGCTCCAGTCCTTCCACACAGCGCGACCAACTGCCCTGCAGCGCGGGTAGCTGGAACAACACGTTCGCCGCGTTGCGTTCACTGGATTCCGCCACCAGCAGTGGTTGCCCGGTGGCCGCATAAGCCGCTGTGGGGCTTTTGCGCACTGCAGGAGTGACGGTTCCCCCGGCGACGGTGAGTGGCGGCTGACCGGCAAGCCGCAGGGCCACGCTGATGACCTGCTGGACATTCTGCGGAGACAGTCGCAGTTCTCGCCGTGTCTGGCGGTACTGATCCATCAAGTCCTTGATCTGTTTCTGCAGGTCGCGTTCAAATCGCAGCTGCTTGCGAACCGGCTCGGAAGATCGCTCCACGTCTTCCGTCTGCAGCACTCGCCGGCGTCCCAGCATGGCTTCTTCCACTTGCTGCGCAATCACCGGACCCACTTTGCCAAGATCCTCGCGGATGGTTTCTGTCTTGAGCGCCGCTCGCATCAAAAATTCCAGGTCACCGGCAAGTTCACCGACTGGCACGTCGGCGTCCGCATTTGTGCGGTAGCCCTGCCCCACAAAGTGATACACCAGCACCTGATCCGCCTTCTGTCCGTGGCGGTCGACACGACCATTCCGTTGCTCCATCCGGTTGGGATTCCACGGAATCTCGTAGTGAATGAGGCGATGACAGAAGTT
>JALQUR010000661.1 GCA_023260695.1 Planctomycetaceae bacterium | reverse complement strand
GCGGGCTCAAGGCAGGTGGTGGGTAAGCCAGCTCCGGGGGGTGACCTGATGAGAAAAACGATTCTGGCGTTGGTTGTATGTGTGCTGTCGCTGTCCTCCTCGGCTCAGGTTTCCGGCCAGGTTTCCGGCCAGGTTGCCGCCGATGCATCTCGCTATTTACGTGTGCTGCCGTCAGGCAGTGCAACAGGACCTGCGTTTCGTGTCAGTTCAGGGACTACGGATGCGGCGGCGAAGGCGGCACATCCAGACGAGAAGGCACGATGGCAGGTGGTCGAAGATCGTCCCAGTGGCAATGTGCTGATCATTCGTGGTGCGCAGGCGACACAGGGTGAGCTGACGCGGGCTCCTTCCCGGGGGTCGGCGGGGGCTGGCAGTGGATTGACCGACAATGGCGTGACCGAGCGTCTGCCACGGCAGGTGCCGGCTGCGACCGTGAATCGCGCCGTCAGCACCATTCCGGAGTTTGAGCTTTCGGAGCCCATGGAGTCTTCGGCTCCAGCTGAGCTCCGTGGGACGGCGATGCAAATTCGTCGGATTGCCGCTGATCATCCCAGGGGCAATGCTGCGGCAGTTCAGGCGGCAGGAGAGACACTTGTGCTCGGACCTGTTGCCGCTGCTGGCAGGGAGCAGCTGCCTGCGACTGCGATCGCTGGAAGCGTCGTCACATCGCTGCAGCTGGAATGGAAATCTGTGCCCGAAGTGAGTGCGGGGCAGCCGGCCGAGATGTGTCTGCTGATTCTGAACAGGGGTACGCAGTCGGTAGCCGGAGCGCAGGTGGAAGTCGTGGCTCCGGCGGGATGTCGGATTCTGGACTGCGCGCCGGAGGCAGTGACTCTGGAGCCGACAATGCGATGGAAACTTGGCATGCTGGAGGCGGGTGAGTCTCGCGAGCTCAGGCTGCGGCTGGTGGCGGAGGATGCATCAGCGGTCGGGCTGCAGGCATTTGTGAGTGTTGTCGCAGAGGCGGCAGCTGTCGTTCCTGTACTTCGCCCGGGGCTTGCCATTGCGGCTCGTTGCAGTTCTGCAGGGATGGCCGGGGGGAGCGTCGCTGTTGATGTGGATGTGAGCAACCCCGGGAATGGTATCACGCAGGATATCGTCGTGGCTGCGACGCTTCCGGAGGGGCTGAGCTATCGCGAGCAGGCAGATGTGCAGATTCCTGTCGGAACGCTGCGTCCGGGTGAGTCGCGTCGCGTTCGCCTGAATCTGGATGCTCGCCGCGGTGGGGTGCATGATGTGAATGTCGCGGCGATCTCCGGTGGCGGATTACGTGAAGTTGCCGATGTTTCGATTGAGGTGATTGAGCCGCAGGTGGCGATGTCAATTGCCGGCCCGGCTGCCATCAACGCTGGGGAAACATGCCAGCTGGTGCTGCAGGTCAGCAATGTGGGGACGGTTGAGACATCGAATCTGACTGCTCGCTACCATCTTCCGGTCGGCGCAGTACTGGTGCATGGAGGGCGTGGTCAGGTCGTGGCAGAAGACGGGCGAATGGTGCAGTGGTTCGTTGGTTCGCTGCGACCAGGGGAACGCTCTGAAATTCCCGTGCAGATACGTGGCACGGCTCCCGGCAGCCTGGTGCATGAGGGGGCTGCGATTGCAGAGCAGGGGCTCCCGGCTGTCTGCAGACTGAAGCAGGAAGTTGCAGGAGTGGCAAAACTGGAAATCGCATCCCGCATGGTGGAGACCGGTGTGGCAGCAGATGCGGCTGACGGGTCGGGGGTCAGCTGGCAGGTGCGACTCCGCAACAGTGGAACAGAAACTGCCACTGCGATCGGTGTTTCCTGCGAAATTCCCGGGGGCCTGACGTTGATCTCCGCGGACGGGCCATCTCAGCACCTCGCTGAGAATGGAGTGGTGATTTTCCGCAGTCTGCGAGAGCTGCAGCCTGGCGAGGAGGTGGTTTTCAGCTTCAGGGCTGAGCAGGTGCGGTCCGGTCAGCAGGAAGTTCGCACGCGACTGGTTGCAGATCAGTTGAGCGAGCCGCTGATCGAGCGGACTCAGATCGAGCGGCCTTCTGCAGCGATCTCAGAGTGAGACTCCAGCCTGCTCGGGGTTGCGTGCCCTCAGGGACTGTGGGCGGCAGCAGCGGTCCGCAGCAGGAACTCTCAGGTTCTGGAAAAGTTGCGTGAGCTGAAGGGGCTGTTTGTGGGTGCCTTTGCAGCAAGTCTAGACTCACTTCGGGGCTCCCGTGCGGCAAGTTTCCCAGGTCGACCTTGCACTGGCAGGGGGCAGCAGAACGATGGCAGCAAAGTCCGGCTCCGAATTCCGCCAACGCAGAAAGCCTGCACCGGTATTCCCTGTCGTGGCTGAAGCTTTGCAAGCAGGCTACGGGGTCTTTGG
>JALQUR010000639.1 GCA_023260695.1 Planctomycetaceae bacterium | reverse complement strand
GAAAGTGGATGGCACCGGGGGCGAAAGTGGATGGCACCGGGGACGCAGGTGGGTGGCACCGGGACGCAGGTGGGTGGCACCGGGGACGGATATTCTGCTGTGAGGGTATTCCCGCGTTCCAGTTACTGTCCTGCGCATTGCGGCGGGTCACGAACGACAGCATCTCGATGATCCTGCATGAACGACTCGCGTGGACAGGTCGATCTTTGCAGCCACGGACGACTGTTTCTGCCGTGAGCCAAAAGAAAAAGGGATCGGTGAAATTGTCACCGATCCCTCGTGAAACATGAGTCCTGATCTGCGTCAGCTGTTGCGTTCGTCAGATCGTTTCCCGTTCTGGCGTGCCAGCACGGTCCCGGCCAGCAACGACCAGGCGGCAGTGGTCAGCTTACGTTTTCCGGATGAGTTGTCCGCTGCTGTAATCGTCCCTACTTCTGTCGGATTACCAGCCGTGGCTGCATCCTCGGTTGTGAGTTCATCCGTCAGCAGAGCTTCCATGACGTTGTCAACGACGAGGAGTTCGGCTGCATCCGATTCCACTGCAACAGTTGCGGGCAGGAGTTCCGGATCAATCTGGACAACGACCCCGGCAGGCTGGGCGGAAATACTGACCAGCCCATCTTCATAGCCACCGCTCCACGCGACCAGTACGGACTGCTGATCCACAATGGCGGGGAGGGTGAAGTCGGCAGCAGGTGCTGCTGGCTGATCGGCAGACACTACCCGGAAATTCAGCGGCTGACTCCACGGCAGTCCGTTTCCAGCCTGATCCAGCCCGCGAACCCACCAGCGGTATGTTCTTCCCGGAGCAAGATCGATGCTGGCAGTGTAGCTGCGAAGGGCAATATCCCGCACATTCAGGACGACGGGCTGCGAGGCCTGAGACATGTCCTTAACCAGGATTTCAAATGATGTCGCGTTGGACCCGCCTGTCCAGAGGAATGTTGGGCGGGAGGTCGCAAAACCGCCAGGAGCAACGAGTGTCGGTGCATTACCAACTCCGGTGGAAATGTTGAAATCCGCAGGGCCGCTCCACTGGGAGACATTTCCATCGGCGTCAAATGCTCGCACCCATGCGCGGAATGTTCCATTTTCAAATGGAAGTACGGTCTGGTAGAAGCGATCCGCCACGTTGATTTTTCTGAGTACCTGTTTTTCACCGGTAGTCAGATTATCGACCCACAGATCGTAGCTCACATACTCGTTGACGCCGCTCCATGTGAAGCGTGGCAGATTCGTAGAAATCGCTCCGCGAGGATTGATGATGACTGGTACCGGAACATGGAAGTCGGTTGCCACGCTCCATGATGTCTTATAGCCATCGGGCCCGATTGCTCGTACCCACCAGCGATAATCGGATGTGTTGAGTTCAGTTGGCTGCGTCCATGAGATTTCTTCAGCTCCCTGAACATGAGGTACAATCTCATAGATGACTTTTGACTGTCCGGTGGTGACGTTGTTGACCCAGAGTTCGTATTCCACAGCACCATCGACGGCCTGCCAGAGAAACTCCGGAGTGCGATCGGTGGTGATTCCCTTTGGGGTCATGGTAACCGGACCAATACGGTAGTCCATCTGGAAGACAAGTCGCTCACTCCACAGTCCGGGTTCCCCGTCGGCAGCCAGCGGACGTACCCACGCGTGGAAAGTACCATTAGGAAGTGGAGTGACCGGCGTGAAGGAATTGGACGCCAGAGCTGGCTCGTAGATGATCTTCTGGCGAGCACCAACAAGATTCACCCACAATTCATAGCGGGTGGCTCCCATATCCGTCCACGTAAACTTTGGCGTGGTGTCCATTGTGACTGAGAGCGGAGTTGTGAACACGGGTCGATCAATATCGAACGTACCCATCGCACTCCATTCCCCGGCGTTACCGTCGAGATCAAATGCTCGCACCCACCACTGGAAGGAGCCCAGTCCGAGCGACGTTGTGGCTTCGTAGCTGTTCGTGTCAATGAACGAATCATCGATCAGACGTCGGCTGTAGCGAGGCGCAGCCTTATCAACCCACAACTGGTATCGGGATGTGTCAGGGATGTCAGACCACGTGAACACCGGGGTGACATCGAAGATCGACCCGACCGGCGCGGTTGTCTGCATCGCTATAATACTGAAGGAGTGCTCAAGGCTCGGCGCGCTTCCCATCGCGTTTGTGGCGGTGATCACCACACGGTAGTTGCCTGGAGAGAGCTTATTTGTCGGTGTAAAGGATGTCGTGGAGATGTTGCTGGCAAGCACAACATTCGGTTGTCCATCCTGCAGCAGAGTCACCGTGTAGAGTGCCGGGCTTCCGGTCCAGCGGATTTCCGGAGTCAGATCTGTGGTGACAGCGAAGGGACGCTGAACCACTGGAGTTGTGGGTTTGCCTACGCTGACAATCTGCTCCGCAAAGCTGGTCGCACCGAGATTATCGGTGACGACCAGACGCACTGTGTAGTTGACCTTTGCGGCAGTGTACGACCAGGTGGCAGTTCTTACGCCGCCGGTTGTGACGATGTCCGGTGTATCACCAGGGGAGTAGTCGAAATACCACTCAAGCTTGTTGATATAGCGTCCGGAACTGGGATTCGGATGTGTGGACAGCGACGCATCAAAGGTGATCAGCTCGCCGCTTGCAGCCGGGTTTGGTGTTGCAGTGAAGATGGCGACCGGATCGTTTGTCAGGAATTCGGTTGCTCCGATATCGATCGTAAACACTCCGTCTCGATCACCATCGATCAGCCGTGGATTTCCAATATTATCCAGCTGGTCCAGCAGTGGCAGATCCGGATAGGAAGTATTATCGCCGGCGTCGATTGCTGCACTCCCTGCGACAAGTGCATTGACGCCAAGCCCGTTGCCGAGAGCGTAAGTCAGTCCTGTGGATGCGTCTGGCAATGTCGCCCCGTCACGACCGAACGTATCCGTGGTCAGCAGCCCGGCT
>JALQUR010000625.1 GCA_023260695.1 Planctomycetaceae bacterium | reverse complement strand
TTTCTGTGCGAGCTTTCGGATGAGCCTCGGCTGCTCGAGCAAGGTTGTCGGCGTTGACGTCACAGAGTGCCACAATTTCCTGCGAAGCCACGGAACGCAGGTTACCGCCGCCGCGACCACCGCAGCCGATCACTGCAATTTTCAGACGTTCATCCCGCGATGCTGCAGGCACGGATCCCCCCACAAACAACCCGGCTGATACAGCGGCACTGCTGCGCAGAAATGAACGACGGGGGGACCGGAACGAATTCTTCATGGCGGGCTCCTTTCAGGACATCTTCAAATCAGGTCGCTGGCACCCGGCCTCAGCCGCTGCCTGTCGTTCGAGTCTGATCTTGTCATCTCCGAAAGGCAAGCCTCAGGCAAATTCAAAACCACACAGCCGTCATCGGATTCTGCTGAAAACCCGGAATCGCGCAGACACAATCTGCGGAACTCAGTATGCTCAATACCAGTCGCGAGCAGCTCTGCATGGATGCTCAGAAAACCCGTCCTGTCTGAATGCAATTCAGCCTCCAGCCAACTGAATTTCAGCCTTATGTATGATCTGATCGGAGATATCCACGGATACGCCGATGAACTTGTTCGGCTGCTCGAGACACTTGGCTATCAGGAAGTTCAGGGAGTATTCCGACACCCGGAGCGTCAGGTCATCTTCTGCGGGGACTTCATCGATCGCGGACCGCAGATTCGTGATGTTCTGCGTATCTGTCGCAGCATGTGCGAAAATGGCTCCGCAGAAGCCGTGATGGGAAATCACGAATTCAACGCGCTGGCATACGCGACGCCTGACCCATCCCGACCCGGAAAGCATCTGCGGACTCACACCGAGGGAACACGACGACAGCATCAGGCAACACTCGATCAGCTCAGCGAGCAGGAACTGGAGAGCGCGCTGGACTGGTTTCGTGGTCTGCCGATGTGGCTCGACAAGCAGCAACTTCGCGTCGTACATGCCTGCTGGGATCAGCGGGACATGCTGGTAATCCGCGAAGCACTCCCGGCAGGCAGCGCAGTGAATACCGACTTTCTGATTCGAGCCACTCGTATCTCAGATCCCCTGTACCGCTCCGTCGAACGCACTCTGAAAGGCCCGGAAATGCGACTCCCCGGCGGCCTGTCCGTGACTGACCGGGAAGGTAATGTTCGCCGTCAGGTCAGAACACGCTGGTTTGAGCGTCCGGAAGGCAGATCCTGTGCGGAATACATGATGCCGCGCGTCAACTTGCAGTATCTGCAGACGACCATGGTGACCGACTCCGATCGACCAGCACCTTATGCAGCCGATGAGCCTCCCCTGTTCTTCGGACACTACTGGCTCTATGACTCCACACCGGCACCACTGCGACCAAATATTGCCTGCCTCGACTACAGTGTCGCTCGTAACGGTATGCTGACCGCGTATCGCTATCACGGCGAGAATCGACTTTCGGCAGCATCGTTCGTCTCTGTTCGCCGCCCGCCGCAGACTCCGGATTGCGATCCTGAATCGACATCGCAGGACTCCTGACAAATGACCAGCAGCTGCTCTGATGTTGCAATTATCGGCGGAGGAATTGTGGGGCTGGCAACCGCATGGCAGCTGCACCTGCGCAATCCCTCACAACGCCTGCTGATACTCGAAAAGGAAGCCACTGTTGCAGCCCATCAGACAGGGCTCAATTCCGGCGTCCTGCATTCCGGAATCTACTACCGCCCGGGATCGCTCCGTGCCCGCAACTGTCATCTCGGTCGCATCGCACTGCAGGAATTCTGCAGCGAATACGGAGTAGCGTGGCAGCAGACCGGAAAGGTGATCGTCGCCACTGATCCGGACGAAGCCTCGCGACTGCAGGCAATTCTGGAACGCGGTCAGCAGAATGGTGTGAGCTGCAGACTGATTGATCGCGATGAGCTGCTGAGTCTGGAACCGCACTGTTCCGGAATTGCGGCCATTCACGTTCCCGAAGCAGGAATTGTTGATTACATCGGAGTCTGTCGCAGAATTGCAGAACTGCTGCAGCAGGCTGGACATCAACTGCAGTTCAACTGCCGGGTAACCGGCATCAGACAACTGTCCGATCACGTGGACCTGCAGACCACGAAAGAAACATTTTCCGCAGCGCAGGTTGTGAACTGTGGCGGGCTCTTCAGTGATCGAATTGCACGACAGAGCGGACAGCAGCTGAAAGAACGAATCGTCCCGTTTCGCGGTGAATACTACGAACTCAGGCCTGAAGCAGAACACCTGTGTCGCTCCCTGATTTACCCGGTCCCCGATCCTCGCTTTCCGTTCCTCGGCGTACACTTCACACGGATGATCGCCGGCGGTGTGGAGTGCGGGCCGAACGCTGTCCTGGCACTCGCTCGCGAAGGCTACACCTGGAAACACATCAACCTGCGCGATCTGCTGGAGTCACTGACGTATCCCGGATTCCTGAAACTTGCCGCTGCCAACTGGAAGACCGGCATCCAGGAAATCCATCGCTCAATCTCAAAGGCAGCCTTCGTTCGCTCACTGCAGAAACTGATCCCGGAGATTCGCAGCGAACATCTGCATTCCGGCCCGGCCGGCGTGCGTGCGCAACTGCTCGGCCGCGACGGAAAACTGATTGATGACTTTGTGATTCAGCGGGAAAATCGAGTCGTGAATGTCTGCAACGCAGCCTCACCCGCAGCAACCGCGTGCCTCAACGTCGGGCGAATTATCGCGGAACAGATCTGAGTTCGCGGTGGCGATTTTCTGAATGCTCCGAACTGCTTTGCCAGCATGCATTCATACACCCGTATGTGTTTCGCAGAATCGTTTCAGACTCTCCAGCTCACGACGACTGGCATCGCACTGCGACTTCTTCATCAGCCATCCGAACAGCAGCAGAATGATCCGAAAGATCCCCTTCGGAAAGACTTCTGAGTTCTGAGTCACGCGAGTCTGACCCTCGGCGGTCGTTTCGAACAGAAACTCAGAGAAGATTGCAAACATGCTGCCTTCCATGCGAACCGCGTTGTGGAATGGTGGGTCCCAGGCAGTCACGACGCCGGCAAAGGTCATCCGGCGTCCGTTCTCTTCCGTAACCGTCCGAAATGTTGTCCCCACACCTTCCTCTGTGCGCTGCAGAGTTTCATCCTCAACCACAATCAGACTCCACTCCGGAATGTGATTGCTGGTCAGACGGAAGACGTCTGCAATGCCGCAGTTGATCTCAATCGAGCTGGTGTTCCTGAGCATCCCTTGTCCCCTGTTCCGGAACCAGATTTCCCGATTCACACATGCTCAGTCCCGCATCAGCCGCCGCTGCGGAACAGTCGCGATGCCCTGAGCACAGTATTGTACTGAATTGTTGCGATGTGATCAGGATCTCTCGCATATCCGCCGGCCATCACAATCACCAGCGGGCACTGCAGTCTGCTGCTGAGCTCAAAAACCAGCTGATCACGCTGCTGCAGTCCTCGTGCTGTGACTCGCAGGCCTCCCAGAGTATCTCCCTGCCACGGATCAGCCCCCGCAAGGAAGTAAATGATTTCCGGCTGGAATCCGCTCACGATCTGTTCCAGCCCCGCGCTCCACGCAGCCAGATACTCAGCACTGCCTGTCCCCGGCTCCAGCGCCATGTCCAGATCACTGCTTGTCTTCCGCACCGGAAACGCCTTTCGTGCATGCAGCGAAAATGTCCTCACCAGATCGTCATCCTGAAAGATGGCTGCCGTTCCGTCCCCCTGATGCACGTCTCCGTCAACAATTACTGCCCGCTGCAGACGCTGCTCTGACTGCATCACACGCACCGCTACAGCGACATCATTGAAAACACAATATCCCGCGCCGCGGTCAGGAAAAGCGTGATGAGTTCCACCGGCAAGATTGACGGACAAACCGTCCTGCAGAGCACTCCGCGACGCCGCAATTGTTGCTCCTGTCGATCGGCACGAACGCTCCACCATCTGCCGACTCCACGGGAATCCAATGCGTCGCTGCTCGCTCTCCGTCAGCTCACCGGAAAAAACGCGGGAAATCCAGTCGCTGGTGTGCACCAGTGCGAGCTGCTGCGGTGTCGCGGCAGGAGGAATACAGAAATCTTCGCTCCTGAAGCAGCCGGAATTCTGCAGCCGCTCGCGCAGGAGCCGATAACGCTGCATCGGAAAACGATGCCCGTCCGGTAAAGGCAAAACAAACAGATCCGTGCTGTAGAGTTTCATTGCTGCTTCATCACTGCCGAACGGTCCCGGTCCGCATGGAAATACTCAGACAACCATCCTTCGCCGCCACCCATTTCGCCGCCACGTGCTGCTCGATACCCGTTGCTCGACACCAATCACCCGGTACCGTCAGTGACGCGTCCAAGTACTGCGACATTGCAGTCCTGAGCTCCGGCACCCAGCAGAATCTGCGCTGCTGCGGCGCAGGTAGCTCCAGTTGTCAGCACATCATCCACAAGCAGGATCCGCTGCCCCCGGACATCTTCAGATGCTCTCAACTGAAAACTGTTCTGCTGATTCTCAAACCGCTTCGTCATCGCCACCCGCTTCTGTGGTCGCGATGCACGACTTCTGGAAAGCAGATGCAGGTCCAGCCTGACTCGATGCCGTCGAGCCAGTTCGGCAGCAATCCGTTCCGCAGGATTGAAGTGTCGCGTCAGACGCTTCCTCCAGTGCTGCGGGATCGGAACAATCAGCGTCGGATTCCATTCCGAGATTGAGTCATGACTGTGGGCCGCCAGGAGTTGCCCGAGGCATTGTATGCGCGCCGATGACCAGGACCATTTTGCAGCCAGAATCTCACGCCGCAACAGCCCCGCATACGTGCCGAGCGAAACAGTTGATGAGAACCGCAGCCTGCGCCCGCGGCAGTGCACACAATCGCGATCGATCGCCGACCACGGGCCACATTCGGCACTGCAACGCTGACACCGATGCCGGGGAATCGGCGTCAGCTGCTGCTCACAACGGAGACAGTAGCAGGACTGCGATTCCCCCCCCTGACGCAGATTCCCGCAGGCTGCGCAGGCGTCATCCAGCAGGATATCCGCAAACTCGTTCAGCAATCTGCACAGCGGCAGAACAGCGTTGACCACGGGACTTCCCCCCTTGCTGCAGACCTCCACGAATTCGTCGCTGCTGCATCACAGGGCAGGGGACAAGGGCAGGGGGGCGCCAACCTGCGCGAGTGCTGCCTGGCAGACAGCGGCAGTAACACAATACCAGGGGGTTATTTTTATTTCCCTGATAAAACTGAATTCCAGTCTGCCGTGAAGATCAAGGCAGCACAAGCGTGGATGCAGACAGAATTGCACAACTGCGGTTTATTTCTGCAACTCTGCTATCGGCATCAGCCTCAGCTGGCGTTGCGAGCTGACTTCTTCGCCGCTTTCCCGGCCGACTTTTTTGCTGACTTCGCGGCAGCCTTGCCGGCACTTTTCTGCGCGGCTTTTCCTGAAGTCTTCTTCGCTGACTTCTTTGCTGGCTGGCCACCCTCAAACACACGGTCCCAGCCGCTCACAAATTTCCTGGAACTTCCCGTATGGACTGTGTATCCGGTCATCTCAGCAATCTTCCTGCGACGTACGTGGTCCTGCAAACAGAAATGAAGCAACGACTTCGCTTCATCAGCGGTCCATCATAGTCAAACAATGACACCGTGACCATCACCGCTCACACCGGACGGCAGCAGTGGACCCGCCGTCCCTGCAGACAGAAACTGTCTCAGGAACTACGGCGAGACATTTCCTGCAGACGTCTCAGACGTGTGAACAGATGTGTCAGTCGTTCATCCCGCTCCTCAGCCTTGCCGAAAACTTCCGCCGGGGCAGCGCAGTCTTCCGATGCCCTGTCTGCCGCACTCTCAGCCACTGCAGTCGGCTTGCCTCGCAGTGGCACGATACTGAGCATCTCCGGGGAGAATCCGTCTGAAGAGTTGCTGTTGATCGGATTCTTCGCTGACGGTGGATCATGCTGCGGTGCTGCGCGATGCGATGGCGACCCTTCAACGGAGAACCATCCTGAATGCTCACTTCCTGCACTGCCCCGGAGCATTTCTGAAATCGCATCGTCTGAGGTAGCGACACGTTGAGCATCCTGCAGGCCGTGGAAACCAGAGCGTTGCTGCGGATGTTTCGGCAAAGCTGCGGAGTGCGGGGTTTCCGTTCTGGCAGCCGCATGCTCGGCACCGCTGGCCTCGACGGCTGAGTCAGGACTGCATCCGTACACTTCAACTGCAGACGGAGTCTCAGCGGTGGCTGCTGCCGCGGCGGTCTGCTCTTCCGCAGAGAATTCAGATGTTTCAGCAACAGTTCGATCGACGTCGTCATCGCCGGAGTAACCAACCTCGACGGAATATCCGGTGGCGGTCCGTGCGAACTCCATTTCAGACTCCGGATTCATCACCTCAGCCGATTCAGCAGTGTCGCCTGCCGCAGTGGAAGTGACACCAGCGACATCATCAGTCAGTCCGACAATTTCAACCACGGAATGATCTGCTGCGGCCCCGTTTCCCGCCGTGTCAGAAACTCCCTCATCCTCCTGCCAGCCGTCCTCCAGTACACCCAGATTCCATTGATGTGACAGATGCCTCAGACGCTGCAGCGCACACTCAACCATCTCAGTATCAACAACACGTTGATTACGTTCTGCTGCAACTGCCAGACATTCATCGGCCAGCACTGCCAGGGACGCCGGCAGACCACCGCAGGCCTGCAGCAACAGCCGCACTGAGTCAGCAGAAAACGCCTCTGCAGCATCCCCGCCGCAACAACGCAGATGTCTGTTCAGAAGTTCCAGCGACTCGTCCATTGAGAGTGGCTGAAGAAACTCGCTGCAGCGGATTCCACTGCGAAAATACTCATAATCCGGACGAGAGCACTCCAGCTCAAAAGAAGCGGGGGCCGTACCAACGACTCGCAGCAGCCTGCGTCCCTGAGACGATTCTTCCGACAGCCCACGGAGCTCATTCAGCACAGGTACCTGCACCAGGTGCAGATCATCCAGCAGCAGCACAACCGGTCCCCAGAAGTCCATGCTCTGATGCAATTGTTCAAGAACTCGCCACGTTGTCAGTGGTTCCTTCAGTTCTGCTGCCTGTGCCGCACCACCAGCCTGTCTCAAAGCAGCGTGCATCAGCACCTGCCGCAGCACATGCTGAGAATCAAGAGTCGCTCCGGAAACCAGAATCGCCCGACCGTCATTTTCAAGAGTTCGCTGCAGATACCGCAGCAGAGATGTTTTTCCGCAGCCGGAGAGTCCAGTCACCAGTGCCAGTCCCAGGCCGGACCGAAGACACCGCAGCAGTCGGGGCTGAATCGCCGCCAGGCACTCTGAGACGACATATGCTTCCGCCGGGGCCGCAGCCTGAAATGGCTGGCGATGAAATCCGAAGTGTTTTTCGTACATGCTGCTTCCGTTTGCTACAGGAGTCCGCGCACCCTCGCATCCTGCGACCCACGAATCTCCATCTTCTTCATCGGGTTCGTGCAGAAGGACTCTTGAGAACAAGCGATATTACCGGAAGAGTCGTCCGGAGTGGTCCGCAGAACCGTTGCGGCAGTCAGCTTCCGGACCATCCGACCCCGTATCTCCACATGATTCGGTGAGAATTGCCGATCCTGGGGGGGATCGCGAACTGAATGCTTTGCAGACTGAGCCAGCAGGAGTTCTGCCGGTCAACGCACCACAGCAGCGCCTAAACCGTCCTGCCGGAATTTCCCGGATGAGAAAATGGAGCAAATCGGTCGCCAGACTTCTCCTCTTTCAGCGATTCAGCAGAAACTGCCGAAAAACAACGTCGAATAGCCCATCGCGGACGTTTAGACTGCGTTGGGAAGTGCAGCGACGGTTCACAACGGCACGGATATACTTCTCCGCCACTCCGAACCATCGCATGTGCCAGAACAGTCAATGGCAGTCATTGGGTCTGAATCCACGGTCGTGCCTGAGGGCATCCGGGCTGGTTTGGGGCTGCGGATGTTTCGCTGCCGGTGGCCCGTATGTGTGTGGGCTTGAGGGGTAGTTACTGCCCCGGGATCAATCATTTTGCCGAACGAATTCTGTTCGTTCAGAATCAGAAAAGGATCGAGAAGTTGAGTACCGTTGAGAACTCGACAAAGACAATTAACGGAGCACAGATCCTGGTCGAAATGCTGCTGCGTTTCGGTACCAGGACCATGTTTGCCTACCCCGGTGGCGCAAGTATGCCGCTCCATCAGGCGTTGCGAGCAGAGCGGGATCGCATCCGTACAATTCTTCCGCGCCACGAACAGGGTGGCTGCTTTGCTGCTCAGGGGATCGCCCGAACAACCGGCGAGGTGGGTGTCGCAATGGGTACCAGTGGTCCCGGCGCTACCAATCTTGTAACCGCAATTGCGGATGCAAAACTGGACAGTATTCCAATGGTCTGCCTGACAGCTCAGGTGCCTCAGAGTGTCATTGGAACTGACGCGTTTCAGGAAACGCCGATTGTCGAAGTCTGTCGAGCAATCACCAAACACCACTATCTGATCACCAGCATTCGTGACGTGGCTCGGGTGATGAAGGAAGCGTTCCATATTGCTTCCACCGGTCGCCCCGGTCCAGTGCTCGTGGATGTGCCAAAGGATGTCCAGCTGGATGTACTCCCACTGGACGAAGTCGACTTCGATCCGCCGATGAACCTGCCCGGCTACCGCCCCGGTGTCCGCCCGGTCGCTGAGGAACAGATCCGGCAGATCATTGCGGCGGTCCGACGCTCAAAACGACCGGTGCTGTATGTCGGGGGCGGCTGCATTCAGGCAGAAGCCTCTGCAGAGCTCACACAGTTTGCACTGAAGACCGGCATTCCCGTTGCCATGACCGTAATGGGACTCGGAGCATTCCCCGGAACGCACCCGAATTCCCTGCATATGCTCGGGATGCACGGCACGGTCTATGCCAACTATGCTGTCGACGAAGCGGATCTGCTCATTGCCCTCGGTGTACGATTTGACGACCGTGTCACTGGCAAGCTGGAAGAATTTGCTCGACATGGCAAGATCATTCACGTTGACATCGACGTCTCTGAGATCCACAAGAACAAGGAAGCTCACATCCCCGTTCACGGAAATGTGAAGGACTGCCTGGCTTCGCTCAATGCGACACTGACCGACGACGATGTCCCTGATCTCACTGAATGGCATCAGAAGATCGCCGGATGGAAACAGCAGTACCCTCTGTCCTACCGCGACGCCGGTGACGAAATTGTTCAGCAGTACGCGATCGAAGAACTCTGGCGACAGACGCATGAACGCGACACCTACATCGCGGTCGGCGTTGGTCAGCACCAGATGTGGGCAGCACAGTACTACAAGTTCGACAAGCCCCGCCGCTGGGCCAGCAGTTCCGGGCTTGGAACCATGGGGTTTGGTCTTCCCGCCGCAATGGGAATCCAGACAGCACACCCGGATTCACTGGTGATCGACATCGACGGAGACGGGTCCTTCCAGATGAATATCCAGGAACTTGGCACCCTGTTCTGCGAAAAACTGCCGGTCAAGATCCTGCTGCTCAACAACCAGCACCTCGGCATGGTGGTCCAGTGGGAAGATCGATTCATGTCCGGCAGGCGTGCTCACACGTACCTTGGTCCCGTGGATCATCCGGAAGCGCTGGGTGAAGGATCCGGTGAGATCCCTGAAGAAACCTTCCCCAACTTTGTGCAGATCGCCGAAGGATACGGAATCAAGGCACGAAAGGTTCGCAGCAAGGCGGAGTATCCGGCGGCGCTGGCAGAGATGCTGGCTCACGACGGACCTTACCTGCTGGATGTGATCTGTTCCTACCAGGATCACGTACTGCCAATGATCCCCAGTGGCAAGACAGTGCGTGAGATTATCACGGAATGAACCTGATGCCGGGTTACGCCACGCTCGCTGCGGCGTTCCTGTGAAATCAGAAACGGAAACAGAAAAAGCCGCGACTCCACGTCGCGGCTTTTTTTCGTCCGGGCTCAATCTGCATTCTTCCCGGTGATTCTTGCCCCGCGTCAGGCCGCGGCCTCACCGCAATCGCCTCGCGATCCCTTCAAACGAAAAATCCGTCCGGAAGCGTTTGTCCAGAGCTTTGCCGCGGAGCAGGACTTCATCGGCAGGAATACGTTCTGCCTGCATGCTTCCCACTACGACAACGCCCTCCGATCCGGGCAGACTGAAAACGTATGTCTGCGGAAATGACTCCTGAATGGTCTGAATATCACTCCGCAGACCGGCATGCGGATTAATGTTGAAGACGACCGTTCCATTCTCAGACAGCAGCTCCTGGATCTCCCTGTAGAACTGCTGAGTTCTGAGCTGGAGTGGCACGCCGGTGGAATCTGTCTCTGCCGACGGCTTCAGGAAAGCATCCATATAGATCGTGTCGTATTTGTTCCGTGTGCGTTTCAGAAAATCAAACGCATCTGCAATCACCAGCCGAACCTTGTCGTTCTGCCGCACAGCAAAATAGCGCTCAGCAAGTTCCACAACGAGCGGATCAATTTCAATGGCCTCAACATTGACCTGTGGATCGTGCTTCTGCAGGAAGTGCACCATGGAACCGCCACCCAGGCCGACGATCATCACTCGCTCATGCTCCTGCTTGAACAGGTAGCTGGCAAACATGTGCTTGAGATAACTGAAGTAGAGCACATGCGGTGAACGCAGATTGACCTGACTTTCGTAGGCTTCTTCGCCGCTGTCACGGACAAAAATCAGCGAGCGAACCGTTCCGTTGCGACGAACCCGGATGTGTGAGTACAGACTTTTGCGTTCGAATTCGATCTGTCCGCCACCGCGTTGCCAGGCCATCGTCCTGGGCAGGAAGGCGAACCCCATGATCAGAATCAGCAGGGCAGCCCCTGTCCCGAGCAGCATCACTCTGACTCGCCCGGACAGACCGCTGGACGCAGTTACTGGTGGATTACTGGAGTGTTCAGAACGGTCGCAATTACTCATGAGGCGGCCTTCGGCAGATCTGCAGGCAATGATTTGACGATGAATTGCTGGAGCAGGCGGCAACGGCAGGGGAAAGGGGCAGCCGCGACTGACTTGCGCCAGCGTGCCTGCCGAATCTGCCTTTTGATGAAGTTTAGGCATTTCGCTGGCCGGAGAAAAGCACGCTGTCTGCCACTGATTTCTCACGGGACGCCCGGAATTCCTGCGGGAACTCCGACTCTCAACACTTTTTCGCCACTCCAGTCAATTCCTCGTCAGGAAAAGCAGCTATCATACGCTGAGATCAACCGGCCCGGATGTCGCGTACAGGAACAGGCAATATGAAGGATCCACGAATCAGAGAACTCGCTTCGCTGCTGGTCAACCACAGCTGTCGCGTCCAGCCAGGTGGAAAGGTACTCATCGAAGCATTTGACCTGCCGGATTCCAGCCTCGTCTGCAGCCTTGTGGATGAAGTCAGTCGAGTCGGCGGGCTGCCCATCGTGAATCTGCGCGACAATGCTGTACTCCGATCACTCTATCGCAATGCCACAGAACAAAGCATGTCGCTGGCAGGACAATTTGATGCTGCCGTCATGAAACAGATGGACGCCTATATCGGAATCCGTGGCACTGCCAATGCTCGCGAGTTTTCCGATGTTCCCGGTGAACAGATGGAGTTGTATCAGAAGCACTGGTGGCAGCCGGTCCATATCGGAATTCGAGTTCCGCAGACACGGTGGGTCGTGCTGCGTTATCCAACTCCATCAATGGCTCAGTCAGCCAGCATGAGTACAGAGCAGTTTGAAGACTTCTTCTTTTCTGTCTGCACCACCGATTACGCCGCGATGGCTCGCAACCTCGAGCCGCTCAGACAACGCATGCTCACCGCTGATCATGTCCGCATCACAGCACCGGGCACAGATCTGGAATTCTCAATTCGTGATATCCCGGTTGTCCCCTGTGCCGGCGAATGCAACATCCCGGACGGCGAGATTTTCACAGCGCCGGTTCGCGACAGTGTGAACGGCACCATTCGCTTCAACACCAAATCCTCCTATCAGGGAACCGTCTTCGACGGGATTGAGTTCGAACTCCGGAATGGACGGATCGAAAAAGCTACCTGCACCAATGCACCGGAACGGCTCAATCAGATTCTCGATGCCGACGCAGGTGCGCGTTACATTGGTGAGTGGTCCTTTGGCACAAACAACCAGATCCTGCATCCAATGCTCGATACACTCTTTGATGAAAAGATCGGCGGCTCATTCCACTTCACTCCCGGGAACGCCTACGACGAGGCTGATAACGGAAATCGATCCAGTGTCCACTGGGATCTGGTGCTGATTCAGCGGGCCGACTATGGTGGAGGCGAAATCTATTTCGACGGCGAACTGATTCGCCGGGATGGATTCTTCGTCCCGGAAGATCTGCAGCCACTGAACGAGGGTCTTCCTGATGCCTGACCGGTTCTCCATCTGGCACAGCTTCTCCCCAGCAGCCCTGCTGCTGCTGGCTGCTGCTGCGCTCCTGTTGAACGCGGAACAGGCATCGGCTCAGAGTGATTCGCAGCGACCTTTACCGCTTCCGCCTGCGGCGGCTGCCGGCAGCGGCACCCACCTCGAACTGCTCCGAAGACTGCGCGAAACACTCAGTCAGGCAGAGCAGATTCCACCACTTCCACCGCAACAGATCCCGGCTCCGGGGCAGCCATCCTCACTGCAGAATACTCCGGCCCCCGCTGCACCGGCTGCTGCTCCGCCGAGCGTTGCCCTCGAAGATCTGATGGAACTCGGACGTGCTTTGCAGAGAATTGCGCCCCAGTTCCCGAAGGAATTGTTTCCACAGGATCTGCTCGACCGCCCTCCTGCCGACCTGCTGAGTGGTTTTCAGCATCCAGATACCCAGCGACAGCTGCAGCAGATGATGCAGCAGTTCCGCAAGGATGGGCTGATGCCTCAGGACCCGGAAGATCCTTCCGACGATGATGCTCCGACACAGACGCCGGATGACCGAATTCCTCGGACCTCGCTGCGATCACTTGATCGTTTCCTGCGTGAATTCCAGCAGAACCTGCCCCCGCAGCTTGCAGAAGATCAGACTCAGCAAAATGAGACGCCGCGTGGTCCGCTGCGTCGCCGAGATGCAACAGCTCCGGCGACGGAAGGGGGACCACGCCTGCTGCAGCCGACGCCTGTACCAGGCGAGATTCCATCGAATCAGAATCCGGCTGAACCCGCGACAGATGGCCTGCAGCGAGTCCCGGACCAGACCGCTCCGGATCAGACATCACCGCAGAACAGCCCCCCGACAGGCAATCCTCGACTGGGTATGCCTCGCGGAATCGAATCTCCATCTGCCAGTCCACGGTCGCCCGCGGAGTCCGCAGGACCGTCAGACGAAAATTCTGAGACCCCGTCGGAAACGAATCCTGTTCCATCTCAATCAGCGGCTCAGGAACCAGCGGCGACATCGTCTTCGCAGACCCCCACAACACCACAATCGGTCACTCCGCCAGCATTCGGACTGTCGGCACTGCAACAACTGTTTCAGCAGTTTGCAGACCCCGGTCAGTTGCCGGGCGCAGGCTCCGCTGCAGAACCACCAGCGGCTCAGCTTCCGGAAGAAACCAGCAACGCTGAACCTGAGACAGCACCAGTGCAGCCTCGGCAGCAACAGTCGCCACCTGGTTCACAGCGGCCGGCCGAAAACAGCCTGCCACCGTCGCAGGATTTTTCACTCCGTGAATTCATTGAACAGCAGCTTCAGGATCCGAGCCTGCGGCAGCGGCAGCAGGATTGGCCTGCGGCGAACACAACTGAAGATCCGCGTTCCTTTCAGCAGAATACTCCTGAGACTGCTCCGCCCCCTGAGCGGAATCTGTCTGAAGAAACTGCGCAGAGTCTGCACAGCAGAGGCCTGGGATCGACGCTCCGCGATCTGATGAATCAGGCTCGGGAACAGGCCGATCAGCCGCAGACAGAGGACAGCCTGATTGCTCCACTGACTGATCTGTTTTCCGCCGGCAGGGATCCAGACCCCACACAGCGGCCAGACCCACTGCCGCGTCAGCCCCGCGATCCACAGGAACCAGGACTG
>JALQUR010000616.1 GCA_023260695.1 Planctomycetaceae bacterium | reverse complement strand
GGAGATTCACGGCACTATCGTGTTCAATATCTCACGCATGCTGGCGACGTTTCTGCCGCAGCAACTGCAGGCTCGCGGCTATGCCTGTTTTGGTCTTGGGCTTCATGTTGGTTCGAATCCGGACACCGTCTACGCGCCAGCCATCTCCGTCTTCCATACCGGCAGCCCGTTCTCTCAGAACGACCGAATTGTTGCCAGCGAGATCCCTTCACTGGTCGTGGATATTGCCAGCACCAACGACCGTCGAGCAGAGATGCGGCTGAGAACGATGGCCTGCCTCAATCATGGCGTAGAAACAATCTGGATCCCGGACCCGTTCAAGAAGGAAGTGCAGGTCATCAGTAAAGGGCAACACACGCTTGCCCTCGGAGTCTGGCAGACTCTCACAGGACACGGACAGCTGGCAGGATTCTCCATGCCAGTGGCCAGTATCTTCGCGGAACCGGAGTGGTGGGACGGGAAACTGCCGGTATGCAGCACCCCCGAGATGCCTGAATAACTCGCCTAGCTTTGAACCTCATTCGTAATTCGAAACTGCATCCACTTCCCGGAACGAAACCGCAGCCACATCAGAATGCCGGCAACGATGATTCCTGCCGTCGGCGCAAGCCACATCTGCTGCAGCGAAGGAGTCGTCCACTGCAGCATCAGCCATGCCGGGAGCACCATGATGCACCAGCTGCTGAAGAGCGTAAGCAACATCGGAAACAGAGTATCACCCGCTCCGCGTAATGCTGAAGCAAACACCACAGCCAGAGCATCAAAGACGGAATAGACGGCCACAAACCTGAGCAGAATCCCCGCCTCAGCGTTCAAGGCCATCATCTCTGCAGTCTCATCCGCCAGCAGAAAAAAAGGACGCAGCACGACTGTTGGAAGCAGCACCAGCAGAGCACCTGTAACGCCTGTCCAGACAGTTCCCGTGACGACGGCATGGCGAGTTGTGCGGCGTGCTGCCAGGTGATCACCGGCACCGAGGTGATGCCCGACAATTGTCTGCACTGCCGTGCCGAATCCAAGCAGCGGGACAAAGATCAGGCCGTTCACGCTGAATGCCAGATTTGTTGCACCAAGCGCATTACCTCCAACACTGCCGATCATCAGCAGAAACGCAGCAAACCCGGAGTAATCAACAAAGAAGTGCATTCCTGATGGCAAGCCGAATCGCAGGTATTTCAGCAGGTAGTCGGCTGTCGGGCGACAGTGCTCAAGCAATGGGAAGCCGTGACTCCGTGACTCTTTCGCAATCAGCAACCCGTAAATCAGGATCTCACAGAATCTCGCACACAATGTGGCCAGCGCGGCACCGCGGATTCCCAGCGGCGGAATCACCCCCCAGCCAAAGACGAGCAGCCAGTCCAGAAAAAAATTCATGCCAACAGAAACGAAACCCACTGTCATGACCAGACGCGTACGTCGTCGACCGGCAAAATAACAGCTGAGCGCACTGCTGAGCAGGACCAGGGAACTTCCTCCGCAAAGCGTGTTGAAATAGATGCTCTGCAGCTCGGCAATCTCCGGCTGCTGGCCGAATCCGATCAGCACGAAACGGCTCACCGGAATCAGTATTGGCAGCAGAACGCCGGCAAGCAGCGCAATCCAGGCAGCCTGCCAGAGCGCCGCCATCATCCCCTCGTGCCGACCCGCTCCATCGTATTGGGCAATGAACGTGTTGGCATACAGCACGACGCCCAGCGGAATGCAGATGCAGGTCCAGTACAACATGGACGCAGGGGAAACAGCAGCCAGAGCATCTGCAGACCAGCCCGCAAGAACAGCTCGATCCGCGGCGTTCATCAACGCCTGTGTCCCGGAGCTGACCATCAACGGAACCGCTGTGCCGAGCAGTTCACGCATACTGCCGACGCGGAGTTCCTCGGGACTGTCAGCGGACGTGGCAGTCATCAGAGATTGTCTGTCGCAGAATCAGCCTGCTGTATTGAGCTCAGTCGGGCGGCAGTTGAAAGACGAATGAGCAGCAGACCAGTGCGCATCAACCCCAGAGCTGCCCCCAGAATGACTGCAGCTTCCACGATTTTTGGACTTCCCGGATTCATGACGGTCGTCAGAGCGAACCACAGGACAACCAGCGAGCCGAGCAGGAAAAGCCAGCCTGTAATCTCTCTGAGCCAGAAGAACATCTTATCCTCACCGTCTGAACACTGCGGGAATCCCGCAGCCTTATTGAACACCAGCGAGCTTCGCGGGTCTGAGTAGTAATCTATGCCGCAGAACGCACTTACTCAATTGTCAGGCCGTCAATCTCAATTTCCAGGGGAGGTGCCCCCCATGAATCAAAACCAACACCAATTCGCTCCAGTCCTGCCGGCAACTCACCATGCGTTCGCCACTTTCCACCCCCTGCCAGAGGGATCTGCACCAGCCTCCAGCCCAGCTTCTGCTCCGGGTGCTCCACCTCGCGCATCAGGTCCTTGCCTTCTGCAGGCTCAACCCAGCAACGCTTTCCACCGCTTCCCTCAAGCAGCAGAAACGGCCCGCCCTGCCAGCCCGTCTGGTCCGAATTTCGTGCCTTGAGCCAGAAGCTGCACGTCTGCAGTTCTGCCGTTGGTCTGGAAATCGACTGCTGGACATCCGTCAACAAAACAACCCGCTGCCCGGAATACGGAGTAATCCGCACCTGCAGACTGCGTTCGCCACAGATCGCCGACTGCGTCACAAGTTTCGGTGCGATGACAGAGATCTGTTCTGCAAGCGGCTGCCGCTCCGCAAAATCCTGAACACTCCATTCGGCATCTTCGGCCTCGGTACCAAGTTCTGAAACGCGTCGAACCACGTACAGATCGTGCCAGAGCAGGTGGGTCTGGCCTGCCCGGTTTACGTTCACGCTGAGCTGATGAACCCCCGGCTCAAGACCTGCCGTGCTGATCTCTGACTCAGGCACCGGTACACCATCGTCGATTCGCCAGGATATCCCTTCTGTTGTCAGCGACGCTGTCGACAGATCCTCGACCTGCCAGCGTGCCGATTCTCCCGGAGCCAGTCGCGATGGTCCACGAAGACGAAATCCCTGATCCTGCCGCATCGCATTTGCCTGCTGGTCATTGCGTTCCACATAACGCACGTCGTCGCCCCACTCAACTTCCGACAGCTGGTTCTCCTGATACTGGTTTGACGTGAGTACAATCCAGTCTGCATGCTGCCCGTAAATTCCCCAGCGATTCCTGATCAACGTATTCTGCTCCAGGACCCAGTGTGCAGCGCGCCAGTTCCGGCCCTGCGAGCCGAGATCTCCAATGAGCGCAACTCCGGCACCGTGATTTCCCTCAAGTCGATTTTCGCGAACCAGTGTGTGCGTGGAGGTGCCGAACATGAATACGATCCCTGCATGCCCGGAATCAGGCAGATGCGGCGAATTGTGATTTCCGTCCGGCAGCCCGTTGAACGACGCCTCGTTCCCAATCAATTTCGTCCCGTCTGATCCACCAAGCCAGAATCCGTAACTGCAGTGATTGGCTCGATTCCCGACAAACGTATTTCCCGGAGCCCAGCATTCCACGCCATTATTGTTCGCGAAGGAACAGTCATTTCCTTCAAAGTAGTTCCCCGTACTCTGCCAGCCATTCAGCACCCGAACAAAGATTCCGTCACCACCGTACGTGCAGTCGTTTTCCAGAAAACGATTGCCGTCAGACCCACTTTCAATCAGCACACACGTTGAATCGCGGGCGTG
>JALQUR010000543.1 GCA_023260695.1 Planctomycetaceae bacterium | reverse complement strand
TGATTGCTGGAGTTGAATTACTCATGGCATGTGGTCTGGTGAGCGTGCTCTCCGCGTGTTCGGCGAAATCTTTGCTGACAGTGGCCTTCCAGATGCGAAATCGCGACCGCAAATCGTCCGAGCGGGGGGACGCAGCAGATGAACTCTGCCGCCTTCCCGCCCCTCGTTTGATTCGCCGGGAAAGCATCTGCTGAGTGATCCTAAAGATGTCCCAGATATCCGACAACGGAATATCGCTGCAGCGGCCGCACGTATCCGTCCAGCAGCTGCAGGCAGGCATCAAGATCACGATAGGCGTAAGGGGCATCAGTTCGCAGGGAAGCGTCGGCTATGCTGTCCGGAATCAGGATCTGACGCCGCATTGCTGCAAAGTCATAACCTTCCGACGCATCCCGGCAGGCTCCGCGAGGCATCGTGCGACCAGTACCATGACTGACCGAACACAAAATCTCGTGCACGCGTTCTGTGGCCTCTATCAGTACCATGTCACCCGTCATGTGACTGGGCAGAATTGAGATCTCTCCGGGCTGCAGATGCACTGACCCCTTGCGAATCACAACCCGACCGTCGTCCAGCTTCTGCCACGTGTTGTGGGGCAGGTCCAGCACAACGTCCATTCTGCCGAATACCTTCTGGATCGCGTCGCCAATGGCTTCACGATTTGCACGGGCCCAGTCGACGACACGAGAGAACTCTCGATCGAACGCATCTGGCTGGTCGACATATTCATCAACCAGACCGGATTCATTGCGACTTCCGGTGTGCACCACAAAATGCAGCGGGCCGTCGTCGCAGGGAACCACAGCGTCCAGAAAGTGATTTCCGCCTCCCAGGTCTCCCAGCCGTCCTTTGTTGGCTCGGAGCAAATCTGCCAGCTGTTCCCAGTTCTGCATGGTCAGTTCAGCCGGATCCAGCGTGGAACGCAGCATCCGCATTCCACACCCACAGTCGGAGACTGCAAAGTGACGCCAGTTTTCCTGCTGAGTAAGCACTGCGGTCCCGGTTGGCAGCGGAGATTTGCCCGGACAGGCATCCGGCAGGAAGACGATTTCCTCGGCCTGCAGTGCCGGCGGCAACCAGCCGTACAGTCTTCCCACTGGCTCTGCAGAAAGATTTGTGAGTTTCATGGCAGTGTCTTGTGCACAGGATCGGGCGATGGGTGAGTTATCCTGCGAATGTCGTCACCGCCAGCAAAGAATCCTGCGGCGTTGCGTCAGAATCAGGAGTACGTTTTCTCAGACACTCCGATATGGACAATGGTTCGCCAAGAATTCGCTGATCCTGCTCAGCTGTTCTCATGGGGCCATGTTAACAGTATTGCCGTGCCGCGTTCAAAGATGCCCAGCGGTGCAGCTCAGGCGTTGATCCGATGGTCTTCATTCGCCGCTTTACCTGCGGTGCTGGCTGCTGTGCTCAATGCGGCTCTGTACCGGTGCATGTGGTTGACCAGAAGACCAGTGTTCCGCCCGACAGTCGTCTGATCTGCAGCAGCAGTCCGTCACTCAGCGTCCGGTGCCTGTGTTGCCGGCCGTGTCAGACTCACTGCTGTGATTGTCTCATCACCCTCGGTGATACGAATGATCTGGTCTGCTGCGATATTGGAAAATGTCTGGACGCTGCGTGCTGAATTCGGCCATTCAATCTGCAACTCCTCCACCATCGTGGCCGCTCCGATTCCGATCTGCTGGCGGAGCGAATTGGCGCCAAACGTCCCACCGCTGTTGACGTGTCGATAAATAAATCGCTGCTCATCCCCTTCGCGAATTGTGAGTCGAATTCTGGCGCCGATCGCATCCCGATTTGAAGTGTCTCCCTCCAGTTGAATCGTCAGCCAATGGTTGCCGGATCCCGGATTCCGAAACAGGGCATTCTGGAAGGCATCGCCGGCAAAGGCGCCACCAAGCTGGATAGCGACATCCTGATCGCCATCCTGATCAAAGTCCGCAAACGCCACACCATGCCCCTTCTGCAGGTGCCCGGTTCCTGTCAGTGCGGTCACGTCAGAAAACCCGGCGCCGCGCTGATTGTAAAACATCAGATTTGGCATCAGGGCCTGATATGGGATGTCTCCGGTGCCGAGGTAGAAATCAAGGAATCCGTCGTGATCCAGATCGCCAAAATTCGCGCCCATGGGCTGGATGACGCGATGCAGTCCGGTGGCGGCCGTGACATCTGCAAATCCTCCATCCCCGTCGCCGCGATACAGGTGCAGCCGCTCCGCCGATGTTGCCTCGCCCAGATAGTCCCGGGCAATGTCTTCCGCAGCGGCCGCGTAACTGCTGGCGAACAGATCCAGTGCTCCGTCATTGTCATAGTCCCAGAACCAGCAGGCAAAGCCCCGGTCCGGCTTGTCGACTTTGCATTCCCTGCCCACATCTGCAAACGTTCCATTGCCGTTGTTGCGAAACAGGAGGTTCGGGGCATCAAGGCACGAAACGTACAAGTCCGGATCTCCGTCGTGGTCGTAGTCACCCCAGACCACGCCCTTCACAAAATGGTTGACTTTCAGGCCGGCGAGCGCAGCAGTGTCGCTGAAATGACCGTCTCCATCGTTCTGAAACAGCTGCAGGGACGACTGTTCATTTCCAACACACAGATCCAGATCTCCATCAAGATCGTAGTCGGCCCAGGCCGCGGTCTGGCTGGCAGCGTTGGGCCACTCTCGCGAATTCACTGCTATTCCGGCAGCAAAACTCACGTCGCGAAATCCTTCTGATCCGCAGTTCTGCAGCAGTGAGTTTGGCTGTCGTCCCGAGTCCTGCAGCCACGCACCTCGCAGAACGAGCACATCAATCAGGTCATCGTTGTTGTAGTCAGCCTGAATCAGATTGAGCCCCCCTGTGATCCCCTTCAGCCCCGCCTCGTCCGTGATGTCACGGAAACCACCATGACCGTGATTCTGAAAGAGTCGGAGCTGTCCTGCCGGGTGGCAGTCGGAAACCATCAGGTCAATCCAGCCGTCGTTGTTGAAGTCCTCCGCGATCAGTCCGCCGCTCAGGCTCACGACGTCCACTCCGAGGTCAGCGGCGATGTTCTCGAATCGTGCCAGCGGAGCTGTGCCGTCAAATCCGTTGACCGGGATCCTGAATGGCTGCGGAATTCCGTCCGGATATTCTCCCACAGTCATCGCGGCAATGTTGAGCAGCCACTGGGCGGTGCGATTCTGAGGCCGGCGACTCAGCAGCATCTGCAGATACTGCATCGCCTGTCTGGCAGCTTCGGGACGCGGATGCAGGCCATTCGCCGGAACCGGAAACAGGCAGGTCTCCGCCGAATCAGAATCGAGGCAATTTTCAACTTCTGCCTTGCGAAGCCACGCCAGTGCTGCCATGAGCACAATTGTTTCGGCGGATTGCTCCGTGGACGGTACCAGCCCCTGAGTAATCAGGCGGACGGACTCCTGCAAGTGCTCAATCGCCTGATCAGTTCTGCCCAGACGCAGCTGCTCGAATCCCAGAGCCGTACGGATTCTGAGTTCTTCGGGAAGATCCCCGGGCCGTCGTCGACGGAATTCCGCCTGCAGTCTGCGTACTTCCGCATCTCCCAGATACGGGTTGTCCTCCGCTGCATCAGCGGCGATTCTCGCCAGCAGCTGCAGCATTCGCTGATGATCGTCGAGGGCTGCAGACGGCTGTTCTTGATCCGTGGCTGATTGCGGAACTGGTGCTTTGCCAGAATCCGCTGCCCCCGAATTTCGGGCAGCAGTGGTTACGGGGGACTGCGCAGAATCGCAGGCGATTATCAACAGGGGGCAAATCAATGCCACCGCACGACCGACCCGCCGGAGCCTGGAACACTTCATAGGAGCAACTCATGCCGTCGCGGGGAGGATTTCCAGCAGACACCAGATTATGCAAAAAACTCACCACCGGGAAGCTGCCGCAGGTTTTTAGCACCCCGGCGTTCTGAGCAGTCGCGACAGGTGATGACCGGCTCACAATCAGTGCATACGCTCTGAGTCGTGTCTGC
>JALQUR010000459.1 GCA_023260695.1 Planctomycetaceae bacterium | reverse complement strand
TTCTTCACTCCAGCAACAGTCAGTTCAGAACAGGTCAGGATCATGTCGGCGCCCCAGTTGGATGAGCAGATTCGTACGCACGCGCAGCTTTGCGGTAATCTGCGTGATGAGGTTGGCAGAGTCCTTGTGGGTCAGGAACACATGGTCTCACGTCTGCTCGTTGGTTTGCTCACGGGGGGGCATGTGCTGCTGGAGGGGCTTCCGGGCCTTGCCAAGACACTGGCCATTCGCAGTCTGGCAACGGCGATTGATACAGGCTTTTCCCGCATTCAGTTCACCCCGGATATGCTGCCGGCTGATGTGATCGGTACAGAGATTTACAACCCGCGCGATGCATCATGGGTGGTTCGCCGAGGCCCGATCTTCTCCAACCTGATCCTGGCGGATGAAATCAACCGTGCTCCAGCCAAGGTTCAGGCAGCATTGCTGGAGGCGATGCAGGAACGCCAGGGAACCATCGGAGTGGAGACGCTGCCTCTTGAAGAACCGTTCCTGGTACTGGCCACGCAGAACCCTGTGGAGCAGGAGGGAACGTATCCGCTCCCGGAAGCTCAGGTGGACCGCTTTATGCTCAAGGTGATCGTGGACTATCCCACAAAGGAAGAGGAGCGGCGAGTGGTTGATCGTATGGCGGGGAGCACGCCAGTGCCTGAGATTCGCCGAGTCATGACACCGCAGGACATCCTTTCAGCTCGGGCCGTTGTGGATCAGATCTGGATCGATGACAAGGTGCGTGACTATCTGGTGGATGTGGTGCGAGCAACTCGCAACCCGCAGGAATATGGTATCGCCGGGCTGCAGGGTATGATCGATACGGGTGCCAGCCCCCGTGCATCAATCAGTCTGATGAAGGGTGCTCGAGCGCATGCGTTTCTGCACAGCCGCAGCTACGTGACTCCGCACGACGTCAAGAGTATGGCACTCGAAATACTGCGGCATCGCGTGATTCTTTCATACGAAGCCGAAGCGGAAGGTCGCTCCAGCGACGATGTGATTCAGCAGATTCTTGATAACGTGGCGGTTCCGTGAGTATTCCGGCCAGAGAAGTTTTCAGGCGGGTCCGTGAGATCCAGGTACGCACCGGGCGTCAGGTTGCTGATGTCCTGGCCGGTCACTACGTGTCCGTCTTCCGCGGCAGCGGAATTGAATTCGACGAAGTGCGTCCCTATCTGCCCGGAGATGAGGTTCGTTCCATAGACTGGAACGTGACCGCGCGAATGGGGCAGCCTTACGTGAAACGCTTTGTCGAAGAGCGTCAGCTGACGATGATGCTGATGGCAGACATCTCGGCGTCGCAGGAATTTGGTTCCGGCACGCGTTCAAAGCGAGAAGTCGCCGCCGAATTGTGTGCTCTGCTGGCCTTCTCTGCGACTCTGAACAATGACAGGGTCGGTCTGACTTTGTTTCACGGGGAAATTGAACAGTACATCCCTGCTCGTCGCGGTCAGAAGCATTCGCTGCGGGTCGTGCGGGAGGTCCTGTCCCATGATCCCACAAAGGTACGGGCACCACGAACGCAGAAAGGCTTTCGCTGGCTGCCGTTTGGTATCCGCCGCAGCTGGTGGAAAAGTGGTCGCCAGTCCACGGATATTGCCGGTGCGATGGAATTCCTGCAGTCGGTCTGCCGCCGTCGTTCAGTCTGCTTCGTTGTCAGTGATTTTTTTGACGAGCAGTACCTGAAGTCTCTGAAGATGGCTGCTCGACGGCACGATGTGATCGCAGTGCTGATTACCGACCCTCGTGAACTGGAATTGCCGGACGTTGGTCTGGTAAATCTGCAGGATCCGGAAACCGGCGCCGAAATGCAGTGCGACACCGGATCAGCGGAGTTCCGTGAGACGTTCCGGCGGCGGGCACAACTGAGAATAGCGGAACTGGAACAGTCCTTCCGCCGGGCCAAGATCGACTTTATCCAGGTCAGTACTGACAGCTCCATCGTGGACCCGCTCAGGAATTTCTTCCGTATGCGCGAACGGAGGAGGCAATGATGCAGGGACTCCGAATTCCAGTGTCACTGTCGACACTGCTGCTGCTGCTGCTCATGATGTCCTGCTGTGTATGGGCTGATGAAGCGTCGGCAGGCCGCACTGTTCGCAGCGAATCCGGGCCTGTGCAGGTGCAGGTGACGCTGACACCTGCGGAACCGGTGATTGGCGATGAGATTACCCTTCTGGTCTCAGTCACATCTGCCGCCGATGTGGAAGTACTCATGCCGGAATTTGGTGAAGCACTGGACCGCTACACAATTCTTGACTTTGTTCCGCGGCAGACTGTTGCTGCTGACGGTGGAACAATCAACGAACAGCGTTATACGCTGCAGCCGTGGCAGTCCGGTAATCAGATGATTCCACCGATACTGGTGGAATTTGTAGATCGACGGCCCGGCCAGCAGGAGGCTCCGGATGATCTGGACGCTTATGAAATCCTCACCGACCGCATTGACTTCACCGTCCAGTCGGTAATGCCGGCTGGCGCAGCGGCAGAGATGCGACCACCGCTGGGGGTGCTTGAACCACAGGCGGATGCGGATGCAGCATGGTCCGCCCTGCAATGGGTCCTGTTCATCCTGCTTGCTGCAGTGGCGCTGGCGGCAGTGTTTGTTTCTTCGCGGCGGCTGCGTCGTCGAGTCATTCGGATCAATGCATGGCAGCGTGCTCGGCGTCAGCTTGATCGACTCCTGCAGCAGGCTGATCCTTCGACGCCGGATCAGGTGGCAGAATTCTTCGTGGCAATTTCGCGGATTGTGCGGCGCTATCTGGAAGATCGTTTTGGACTGCGGGCTCCGGATCTGACCACGGAAGAGTTTCTGGAACTGGCTGCCAGTGCTCATAACCTGTCGCGTGAGCATCAGGAACTCCTGCAGGATTTTCTCCGCCAGGCGGATCTGGTGAAGTTTGCCGGTATCTCGGCCTCCAGTACCGAAGTCCAGCGGTCGTCGCAGCTGGCGTTGCGCTTTCTTGATGAGACTCGCGAAAACGCTCCACTGGTCGAACAGCAGGAAGAGGACGAGTCGGCGTCAGAGCGGGGCGAAGTGCAGGAGGCGACACATGTCTGACTGGGAACTGAAGGATCCCTGGTTTCTGCTGCTGTTGCTGCTGGTGCCGCTGGTTTATCGGCTGGCAGGGCGGGCGACATCCCTGCTGCAGTTTTCATCCCTGCAATTACTGCAGGGAACTTCCAGGTCGCTGCGTCAGCGTCTGGCATCGCTGCCAGCGGTGTTGCTGTCTGCCGCTGTGGTGCTGCTGGTGATTGCCACGGCTCGCCCGCGTTCGCCGCAGTCTGAAACTCGCGTGTCAAGAAACGGTATCGCAATCATGATGATTGTCGACCAGTCATCGTCAATGAATGCTCGCGATCTGGTGGAAGATGATCAGTCTGTGAACCGGCTGGATGTGGTGAAGGAAGTGTTTCTTGACTTTGTCTACGGGAATGAAGGGGCAGCAGGGCAGGGGCGTCCTGATGATCTGGTCGGGATTGTGACGTTCGCCGGCTATGCAGACAGTGTCTGTCCGCTGACCCTGGATCATGGCAACCTGCGATCCATTGTGGCGCAGATGCAGATTGTTTCGGAACAGTCCGAAGACGGCACAGCGCTTGGCGATGGGCTTGGGCTGGGGGTGGAGCGTCTGCGTCGCAGTCGTGCAAAATCCCGCGTGGCCATTCTGCTCACCGACGGTGTGGAAAACGCCGGAGTTATTTCAGCGATCAAGGCAGCAGAACTGGCTGCGGAAAACGATATTCGGGTTTATTGCATCGGAGCGGGCACAAACGGGATAGCGCCGGTTCCGGTACGCAGCCTGTTTGGTGGTGTGCAGCTGGTGGGACAGCCGGTGGAGATCGATGAAAAGACGCTGCAGGAGATTGCCGATCGTACCGGAGGCCGGTATTTCCGAGCTGAGAATCGGGAATCTCTGGCAGAGATCTACTCCGAGATCGACAGGCTGGAGCGAACAGAAGTTTCTGAACTGCGATACCTGCAGTACAGAGAGCATTTTGCTGGATTTGTGATGAGCGGAATGATGTTGATTGCTGTTGCGGCAGCACTGAGTGGGTCCGTATTTCGCAGGTTGCCATGAGCGAATTTCAGTTTGCACAGCGAGAGTGGCTGCACGCGATCTGGGGCGTGCTGGCGATTGCTGCGCTGCTCGTGGGGCTGGAACTGCGCGGGCAGTCGCTGCTTGACCGCATGATTTCTCCATTAATGCAGGGCGGACTGGTGCGGCGAAACTCGCTGTCTCGACGGCTCACCGCAATCTCGCTGCTCATTCTGGCACTTGGTTGCCTGGTACTGGCCATGATGCGTCCTCAATGGGGCATGGTTGTGCAGCAGGCTGTGCGTGTCGATGCTCAGATCATGATCTGTCTGGATGTGAGTAAGTCGATGCTGGCGGAGGATGCCGTGCCCAATCGTCTGGACCGTGCTCGAGCAGAACTGGATTCTCTGCTGGGGCTGATGAATGACGGTCAGCAGGCAGGGCTCACTGTGTTTGCAGGCAAGTCAGCCGTAGTCTGTCCCCTGACGACGGATTTTGGCTTTCTGCGACTGGTGCTCAGCGAAGTGGGGCCGGGCACTGTCGGTCTTGGCGGGTCGCGAATCGGGGATGCACTTGGCACAGCGGTCGACGGGTTTCGGGAGGCGGGCGACATCGGCCGCATGATTCTGCTGGTGACTGACGGAGAAGATCACGATTCCTTCCCGATGGATGCCGCTCGATCGGCCCGGGAGAAGGGCATCCGCATCGTCAGCATTGGCTTTGGTGATGAAGTTGGCAGCAAAATTGAATTCACAGATCCGCAGACGGGTGAACGTTCATTCGTGAAGGATCGGGATGGAAACGATGTCGTCAGTCGCCTTGACGGGGGCACGTTGCGAGAAATCGCGCTCGAGACCGAAGGGGCCTACATCCCTGCCGGGACAGGAGCGCTGGATCTGGAGTCGATTTATCGAACGCACCTGAAATCATTGCTGCGGGGCAGTGATGCAGATGAAGAACGAGTGATCCGCCATGACGCCTTTCAGTGGTGTGTGCTGGCGGCGATGCTGCTCTTGGTGTGTTCCGTGGCCGTTTCCGGGATCAGCTCCGCAGCGTCACATGCTGCTGGCGGAACTGCAGCGACTGCGGTGAAGGCAGGAGTGCTGCTTCTGTTCTGGGCAGGCTGCTGTGGGATCTCGCAGGCAGCGCAGTCAACGAGCAACCTGATACCGGACAAGTCCGCTGCGGACGATGTAACTTCAGAGTTCACTGCGGATACGCAGGCTGCGGAAGCGGAAGCGAAGGCTGCTGTACCGGAACTCACTGCTCGAGAATCGTACAACCGGGCGGTTGCTCTGGTGACAACAGATCCGGATGCCGCTGAATCGTTGCTCAGTGCAGCCCGTCGTGAGGCGGGTGCAGATGGTGAACTGCGGTTTCGCACGCTCTACAATCTGGGCTGGGTGGAAGTCACCCGCGCAGATGCAATGGTGGAATCTGATCCTCAGCAGGCCGTGACACACCTGCAGCAGGCAGTCAATCGGTTTCGTGAGGCGATCCGGGTCCGACCTGATGATGTGGATTCCCGCCATAACCTTGAGGTGATTTCACGCCGCATTCTGGAGCTCAACGATTCCCTGATCCAGAAGGATGATCGCAGCCTCGAACAGCGACTCGACGAACTCGCGGAACAGCAGCGAGGGCATCAGGAGGAACTGCGATCTGCTGTGGTGCAGTTGCAGCCACAGACGGTGCCGGAGGACCGGCTGACTCAGCAGTACCGGCGCCTTGCTGTATCTGAACAGCAGTTGATCGCGAATGTGCAGAAGTTTGCGGAGGACGCTCGTGCCGAGGCGGATGCGATGCAGGCGCGTCCCGAGGAAGAACTGACGCCGCAGGATCGCCTGCGTGCTGCCCAGTTGGCTGGCGTGCTTGGTTACGTGGAAAGCAGCCGTGCGCGAATGACCAAGGCACGCAGTCTGATTCGTCGTCAGCAGGTTGAACGCGGTTTTGTGCGCTGGTCGGGAGCTTTGTCCGATACGAAGCGGGCGCGAGATCAGTTCCGCAGTCCGGTGGAGGTGCTGGGGATTCTGATTCCGGATACGGAGGAGTTGCTGCGACTGACTCGCGGTCGCGGCGCAGCTGATTCACCGCAGCTTGAGAATCAGCAGGACAGAGCTCCGGGCTGGCTGACCGATGAGTTTCTGCAGCAGAGTCAGACCGCCATGACTGAACGCGTAGCCGAGCTGCGTCGGGTGCTCGAATCGGCTACAGCGGAGCAGACGCAATTGCCGTCAGAGGATGAGCAGGATCCCAATGCTGTGAAGATGCTGCAACAGGCTGGTCAGGCTTTGCCATTGCTGAGGTCGGCCGAGCAACTGCTTCAGCAGTCTGGCGAACAGTTGCAGACGCAGCAATTCATGCCGGCTGCAGCATTACAGCAGCAGGCTTTGCAGTCACTGAAGGATGCGGCAGAGCTGTTCTTTGACTTGCGCAGGCTGATCGAACTCGTTTATAACGACGAGCGAATGCTGCAAGGGGGGCTTGATTCAGTGGCAGAAGAGCAGGGGCTTGCAGCTGAAATCCGTCCGGCTCTGCTGGACCTGCAGAAACGAAATCTTTCCCGTGAACAGCGACTGCGACAGTTATTGCAGGAATCTCTGCAGCAGGCTGCGGAGGCGACGGCCACCTCTGACCCTGCTCAGCAGGATCCGTCGCTGCAGGAGCAGACGGCTGCCGCGCTGGAGGCAGAGCAGCAGCGGGTTGAGCTGGCGGAGCAGCTGCTGGATCAGGCTGTGCAGCAGATGGAACACATTGTCAGTCTGCTTGAAACCGAAGAATCCGCTGCGCAGACGGAGTCTATGGCGCAGGCGGCCGATGGTGCGATGGATCAGCTGGAGGAACTTCGGCGGCTTTACTTCAGTCTGATCGAGCATCTCCGCGATACGGCTCGACGACAGGCCGACCTTAACGATGAGACTGCAGCACTTGGCGCGGAGACAGATCGGCCGGAGGAACGGCAGACCGGACCGCTCGCCAGCCGACAACAGCAGCTGCAGCAGCTGGCGGAGCAGATCCGGGATGGGCTGCAGCAGCAGTCAGAGCAGGCGGCTGCAGGGCCTGCGGCTGGATTGCCGGAAGATCAGGCTGGTGAGCAGGCAGAAAGTGCTGCGGCTGCGGCTGAGAAGTTTGCGGCGGCGTCGGGACTGGTTGATGCGGCTCAGCTGGCCATGCGGGATGCAGCAGGCCAGCTGCATCCTGAGACAGCGGACGAACCGGAAATATCTGCTGACGATGAAGCGACAGTATCTGCTGCTGACAATTCTGCCGAAAATGGAGAGAATTCTGAGTCGGCTCCTGAAGCGGCAGAGGCTTCCTGGCAGGATCAGTTTACGTCACTGCAAAGCAGTCAGCAGGATGCCCTGCAGAAACTTCTGGAGGCACTTGAACTGCTCAATGAAAATCAGGATGACGGGCAGGGTGATGACGGCCAGAACCAGCAGGATCAGAATGACCAGCAGCAGGACCAGAACCAGCAGCAGGATGCTGAACAGCAGCAACAGCAGCAACAGCAGCAGATGAATGTTGAGCAGTTGTTGCAGCTGATACGTGATCGGGAGGCGGAGCGGCGTCGTGATCGTCAGCAGGGCAATATGATCGGTGGCGGCGGAACGGACAGGGACTGGTAAGTATGCGACCCGCAATAGTTTTCACCTGGGCTGTGTTGCTTCTGCTGCCTGCAGTCAGCGTCCGTGCCCAGCAGCCCTCTCTGGTACAGCAACCGGGACCGTGGTTTGTTGGTGAACCTGTGGTTGTGCAGGTGATTCTCGAAGATGTGGAATCTGCGGCAGAACCGATCTGCCGGCTTGCTGGTGAAGTTCCCGAGGGAATCCGTGTCCAGGGGCCGCAGACAGGACGCTCCACAAGTTCCTTTCTGCAGTCGATCAATGGTCGTGTCACGCGCCGTGAGACGACCAGTTATCGGTTCAGTTTTGCGGTGACGGCAGATCGGATCGGTGACTTCAGTGTAGGACCGTTTTTCGTTGAACTGGACGGAGAATCGTTGTCTGTCGGCAGTACGCAGCTGAAGATTCAGGCGTTGCCGGCGGATCCGAACATGGAGATCTCCGTATCACTCCCAGGGCAGGTGTTGTACGTCGGGCAGCAGGTGCCGGTGCAGATTCGCTGGGCATATGCGGGTGATCTGCAGGAAGTGCAGCAGTTGTTTTCTTCGCTTCAGATTCGCTCTCCGTTGTTTGACCAGTTTGAGTTTGACGACGTGCCGGCGCGCACACGCACAACACTCACTCTGGCAACGGCTCGAGGCGGGGTGGCTCTGGATGCTGAGGTGGGAAGGGAATCCAGAGACGGCCGTGACTTTATTGTGGTGCAGGCGTCTCGAATGATGACGCTGGATCGTCCTGCTGAATATGAAAGCATTCCGGTCAGTTGCCGTACTGAAAAGGTGACGTCCTGGGGCAGAAACCTGTTCGGAGATCGTGTCGCGCGTTCCACCAGCCCGGTGCTGGCAGCCGGAACACCGCTGAGTTTCACGGTTCGTTCGCTTCCCTCCGAGAATCGTCCGGAGAGTTTTTCCGGAGCGGTGGGTCAGGGGTTTTCCATTGCCGTGGCAGCCAATCGGACTGTGGTTCGCGTAGGGGATCCGATCACGCTTGATGTCACCATTCGAGGGCAGGGCAACCTGCAGCAACTGCTGCTGCCGCCCTTGTCGGCCGACGGCGGGCTGGCGGAAAGTGATTTCCAGTTGCCGCAGGAACGCCCCCCCGGGACCTCAACGGATGGGATGCGCCAATTCAAGGTAACTGTTCGAGCGGAGCGAGAATCGGTTCAGCAGATTCCCCCCGTTGCATTCTCGTGGTTCGATCCGCAGCAGCAGAAGTACATGACGACAAGATCTGCTCCCGTGGCAATGCAGGTGCTTCCGGCTCAGGTGATTTCAGCGTCGGATGTTGTCGGCGGGGCTGCTTTATCCGGTGATGGCGTGTCGGCTTCTGCTGAGAATCGTAGTCGGCAGACACTCATTTTCTCAGGCGCCAATCTGGCGATTGAAAAGGACCCTGCCATCCTGCTGGCTGTGATGGAATCTGGTACGTCTGGTGAGGCACTCGCTTCGCTGATGTATGCAATGGGGATTATTGCATTGATTCTGGCTGTTGTGGCGAAACGGCGCAGTCATCGGGATCCACTGCTCTTCGAGCGTGAACGCCGGATCCGTCAGGCTCGTCAGGCAATCGTTGAGTCTTCGGCACTGACGGGGGCTGCATCAGCATCGCAGATCGCCAGAGCGTTACGGCAGATACTCTGCGATTGCGATGGGGATGCACGTCGTGTGGCAGATCAGCTGATTGCGGAATGTGAAACTCACATTTACGACCGGAGTGGACGAGCTGGTCAGGGGGAACAGTTTCCTGCGGATACAGCACTGAGGTTTGTGGACCAGTTGTTGCGATGATGGAACGGGTAATGAATCATCCAGAGCTGATATGGCGGTCACTGCTTGCGCTGCTGTCGATCAGTCTTGCCGACCTCGTCGCTGCGCAGGAGGCTGCGCAGGTGGTACGTGCCGTTCAGGAGTATTCTGCGGCGATGGAGGAAACGCAGCCTGACCTGAAACTGCAGCGATTCGGTATTGCTGAGCAGTTGTTCCGACAGGCCACCGAAGCCTCAATTGCGGCTGGCAACCATCCATCTGCGCAGTTGTATCTGAATCTTGGAAATGCAGCGCTGCAGGCCAGACACGTGGGGGCGGCGATTGTTGCCTGGCGGCGTGTCCTTGAATTGCAGCCAGGCAATGCAGCAGCGTTGCAGAACCTGAGTTCAGCTCGTGCCACGCTGCCTGAATCGGTACGGCGGAATGAACCTGATGAATTGAGTGACACGTTGTTCTTCTGGACGACATTCTTCAGCGCAGCCGAGTTGCAGCTGCTCACGGCCGGGATGTTCCTTGCCGGGGCGGTACTTATGGCAGCAGGGATTCTGAAGGTAAATACTGTCTTGCGGAATTCCGGCCTGGGTTTGCTCGCGTTGTGGGTTATCAGTCTGATCCCGTGGGTGCTGCAGAGTGTGGGAACAAATCAGGCAGAAGCTGTCGTTACGGGCGACAACTGTGTCCTGAGATCTGCTGATTCTGAAAACGCAGCAGCTCGACTTTCCGCACCGCTGCCGGATGGGACGGAAGTGATTGTGGTACAGGAACGTGAGCGGTGGCTGGAGATTGAGATCTCCGGGCGTACCGGCTGGGTGCTGGCATCGCAACTGGAAGTGCTTCGTTGATCCGGCGGCGGATTGTTCGTCACCGCCCCTGACGCTCCATCAATGTTGCTGACGCCGCCCTGTGATACAACCAGCAGTTGCGAAACTGTGGTGTGGGTGATGAGTACTGTTGTCATTGATTCCTGAGATCGAATTCGCTGAACACCGTTCTGGTGGCTTTCCAATGTGAGCGGAAATGGAGATGACGATGCAGAGCCGATGCTTGCTGCTGGGACTGGCGTTGCTTGCTGGTTGCCTTGTTGATCTGCCGTCTGCGATAGCGCAACGTGAGGACGCGCAGCGTCCAAATATTGTGCTCATTTACATTGATGATCTGGGCTACGGTGACCTCGGTGTGTACGGGTGTCAGGATATTCCCACTCCGCATATTGATCGGCTGGCGGCTGAGGGAGTTCGACTGACGGCTTCGCATATCACTAATCCGCCCTGCTGTCCCAGTCGATGCAGTCTGATCATGGGCCAGTATGCTCAGCGATTCGGCAAATACGGTATGTCTCGCGGACTGCCGATTCCTGAGGATCGGCCCACGCTGGCACGGCTGCTGACTGACAGCGGTTACTCCACCGGGCAGATTGGGAAATGGGATATTGGCACGAGACAGCAGGGCCCACTGCAGGTGGGATTCACGCAGGTGGCACGCACGCCCCCCAAAGCCAGTCGACCGCTGGGTGCCGCAAATGGCAAGTCAAAGGCGAAACAAAAAGCAGAGGCGCAGTCAAAGTATTTCTGTCTGAATGAAGCCGGGGAGACGGTCTGGCTCACTGATTACGATGGCGATCGCATGCTGGAGTTCATTGAACAGCATCGTGAGGAGCCGTTCTTTCTGTACTGGTCTCCGGAAGCTGTGCATTCACCCAGCACTGAAGTGCCGGCTCGTCTGATGGACCGAACGACAGCGGCGGGGCAACGTCGCAGACTTGCCGGAAATATTGTGGCCGTGGACGATCAGATTGGAAAGCTGCTGGCTTGTCTCGAACGATTGCAGTTGCGCGAGAAGACGCTGGTTGTTTTCTCCAGCGACAATGGAGCGAACGGCGGCGAAGGAGGCAGTTCTGCGCCCTTTACCGGCGGCAAAGGGGCGGGAACACAGAATGAGGGCTGGGTGCGTGTGCCAACAATTCTGTCGCGACCGGGTATGCTGCCGCAGGGAACAGAATATCACGGACTGGTCTCAAACTTTGATTTCTATTCGACCATCGCTGCTCATGCCGGACTACAGATTCCCGAGCACTGTGACGGAGTTGACCTTGTTCCCTTCCTGACGAGCAGATCCTCGGAAACTGCGCACGAGTATCTGTTCTGGCTGAACAATGAGACCGGTGATGCCGAACGACGTCACCTGATAGCCGTACGCTGGCGACACTGGCGGTTGTATCGCAAGTACGCTGCGGATCCGTGGCAGTTATTCAATCTGCAGGAGGATCCGGCAGAGGATCGCAATCTTGCCGCAGAACGCCCGGAGCTGGTACAGCAGCTGTCCGATGCACATGCTGCATGGGCAGCGACGCTCGTGCCGGAAGGTAAGATTCCGCAATTACCAGCCGGACCACCCGCGGTGCCCTCGGGGCACGGCTGGCTGCAGGCCGAATAAGAGCAGGCTGCGGTCACCCCGCAACTGCACCGTCGAAATCAATTCACGGTGATTCAGTTGCCGGTGATTCAGCGTTCGGATTCACACATCTCTGTGAGATTCCGAGATCGCCATCATTCAGCCATGTGACAGGAGCCAGCCGTTCCGGGATCTGGTTGCTGCCCTCTGCTGCCAGCGAATCCGACGGCGGTATGCATTCCGTCAGCGCATGCGGCGCGAGCAGCCTCGAGCGGGCGATGGTCTGACAGAATGGTGTGCAGCACATCTGCCAGATTCATCGCCTGCGGACGGTTCTGCTTATTTGTCGGTGTCGCGGATGGAGTAAGCCGTGAGTGACTGCTGATCACGCAGGTAGAGCACTCCGCCGGCTACCACGGGGTGCGCCCAGGAGGGGCGACCGTGAGCAGTAATCTGGAAGGTACCGTGTTCGCGGTATTCTTCCGGCGTTGCCTCAACCAGCGCCACGCGGTGATTCTCGCTCAGCACATACAGCATACCATCTGCTGCCAGCAGTGATCCCTTGCCAACGCTGCGTGCCTGCCAGGCGATCTCCCCGGTGCGGAAATGCACACAGGTGAGCGGGCCATTGCCGCATGTGTACATGTAATCGCCAATCCGCACGATGCCACCGTGATGACACTGCAGACGGTTCTCAAAGTAAACTTCCTCCGCTTCCTGACGGTCGCCATTCTGAGTCACTTTGACGAGGCCACCACCGGTGCCGTAGGCACTGGAAGCGAACACATAGTTGTCGTCGATCACCGGGGAACAGCAGTTGGCTGTTCCGTTTGCCGGCGCCGAATAGCTCCACAACTGTTTTCCATCCTTGAGTGAAACGCCAAAGACACTGCGATTACCGAACTGCACGATCTGCCGTACATCGTTGATGGTGGCCAGTACCGGAGTGGAGTAGTGAGCCGATTCCGTGATGCTGCCACTCTGCCAGACGGACTCGCCAGTCATCTTGTTCAGAGCCAGAAGTGTGCCCTGCTGACCACCGGGTGTGACGATGAGCAGATCATCGACCACCAGTGGAGATTCAGAATATCCCCAGCCCGGAACGCGTCCGCCAAATTCGGCGGACAGGTTGATGTGCCAGATGGTCTCGCCGGTTGCTGTATTCATGCAGGCCACATCGCCATTGCCGCCCTCGACATAAAGTCGCTCGCCGTCGACTGTGGGGGTTCCCCGCGGTCCGTCGCCCATGCCGTTGCGATAGCCGCCGAACGCTGTTCGCAGTTCGAATGCAGTGAGCTGTCCGTCTCCAGCGGCATTGTTGCGAGTGTAGTAGTCAATGAGTTCAGCGCGAGTAATCACTCCGTCGCGTCCTGCCTCAAATTTGATCAGGCCATTCTTCACTTCGTCGCGGCTGAGCTGATCATCGCTCCTGTCAGTTGCCGGGTCCTTCTGATCAAAGCGACCGAATTGACGGTCCAGAGCGGTCCCCCGTACTTCGTCACGGCTGAGTGTGCTGTTACCGTCAGCGTCGATTGCAGCAAACCATGCGTCTGTGCGAGTGATCGCCAGTGCCTCAGCATCGGCATCCTTATCTTCCTGATCCATCCTTCCAAGCGTGTCCCGGTACAAGTCGTTACCTTCCTTGAAATCCAGCTGCCCGTCGTTGTTTGCATCGGCGATTTTCAGAAGGGCATCGACTCGCTTTTCCGCCAGCTCTGCGGCATTGACATCGACCAGTGGCAGATCGTAGGTATTGAAGTTCCAGCCAAACCGTGCCAGAGCTTCCTGTTCATCGATGGTGCCGTCGGAGTTGCGGTCCATCCGCTGGAACTCAGAATCGACTTTCTCCGTAAGTTGCTGCTCCAGCGCACCGGGTTGTCTCTGCCAGATCACGCTGCCGTCTTTGGCATCCAGGCAAAGAATGTGCTCAATCCCGTTGAGATCTCCCAACGTAAAGATTCGCCCACCACTGACGGCCAGAGACGAATAGCCGACACCGACAGAGTCGACCTGCCAGAGCACTGCGGGACCGTCTGCCGGCCATTCTCTGAGCAGCCCTGTTTCGGTGCTTACTCCGTCCGCATTAGGTCCACGCCACTGTGGCCATTCACCTGGTTCTGCAGGCACCTGAGCCGAACTCGGGGCTGCCAGAATCACACTGATCAGGATTGCAATGAGTTGCAGACGCTTCATGGAACAGACTCTCCCTGCAGGCGGACGCAATGAATAACGAACCTCCAGGCGATGAGTGGAACAGAAAACGCCGCCAAATGAAAGTCCACGGCGTGGTACCGCAGACCGCCTGCACCGACGGCGGAATTCTTTTGGGGCCAGTCAACTCAAAACCAGAGCTGCAGCACAACTCTGTGCAGTTGTGTTCCGCAATTCGTGGCAGGACCATTCTGCTGTGATACTGGAAAATCTGCCGGACTGAGTGGCAGTCAGAAGCAGTGATGCGTGGCCAGAATTGAGCAGATTGCTGCAGAAATCGGCGTCTGATGATCGCCAACCGCACCTGCCAGCGATTCATTTCGACTTGTCATCCCAGCGTGCCTGTGATGCTTCAGGAAACAGTAGCCATGACTCTGCCGGTACCCGTTACCGGCACGATCCACTGGGACCGTTCGGAGATCCGATTCGCAGTTTTGTACCGATTACGCGGGGTGATTGTGGCGGAATCCCCGCATTAATCTGAACGTTTGTTGCACTGTTGTCCTGCCTGGTGGCAAGCCAGCAGCGATCATCGCCCGCTGGGGGGCGCGTCCATCTGCAACGAACGGGAGGAATTACAACGATATGCCGATGAGTTGCATCTTGTAACGCAGTGGGATTGGCAATTCCAGGGAGTGCTTATTGCAACAGGTTGTTCTGCGATGCAAAACATCCGCACGAGCTCTGTTTTTCTCTGGACTTTGAGAACGCAATGTCTGATGCATACCCCAATTCGAATCTATCCAATGCTGCAGCGCAGTTTGTCGTTGTCGGCGCAGGACCGTCAGGCCTCACTGCAGCCAGCGAACTGGTTGATCGTAATCACGACGTCACCGTGCTGGAGCAGCTCAGCCTTGTGGGAGGGATTTCCCGCACCGAAAAGCACAAGGGCTACCACTTCGACATGGGTGGCCATCGCTTCTATACCAAGGCGGCGGAAGTCAACGCATTCTGGGAACGCATGCTGGGCGATCAGTTCATTACTCGATCCCGCCTATCACGCATCTTTTACAACGGTTGGTTTTTCCCCTATCCGCTGAAAGCAGTGGAAACTGTTCGCGGTCTGGGGCTCATCGAATGTGTGCTGATTCTGTTCAGTGTCATTCGCTGGAAGCTGTTTCCCTACCGTGAAGAGAATACCTTTGAGGAGTGGGTGACGAACCGGTTCGGCAGACGCCTGTTCAATACGTTCTTCAAGACTTACACCGAAAAGGTCTGGGGGATTTCCTGCAAGGAACTCAAGGCCGAATGGGCAGCTCAGCGGATCAGCGGTCTGTCGCTGAAAACAGCCGTCCTGAGTATGTTCTTCCGGCCTCGCAATGTTGTGAAGACCCTGATTGAGCAATTCGAGTATCCTCGGCTGGGCCCGGGCATGATGTGGGAAGCCGTTGCGGAACACGTCTGTGAAAACGGCGGCTCAATTGCCATGGAAGCAACCACGACCTCCATCAGGACCAATGGCAAGGATCAGGTTCTCAGCATCACGTATCGCCAGAATGGTGAAGAAACTGAACTGCCCGGCAGTCATTTTCTGTTCAGTATGCCCATCACCGCAGTCATTCGCGGCATGAATCCTCCTCCGCCACCAGAGATACTGGAAGCCGCAAAGCAGCTCAAGTATCGCGACTTTCTGACTGTCTGTCTGATTATCGACAAGCCGGATCTGTTCCCTGACAACTGGATTTACATCCATGATTCCAGTGTGAAGACCGGTCGCATCCAGAACTACGGCAACTGGAGTCCGGACATGGTACCGGAAGCGGGCCGCAGTGGCCTCGGGCTGGAGTACTTCTGCAATGTCGGTGATGACCTCTGGAATACCTCGGAAGAAGACCTTGTCGAACTGGCGAAACGCGAACTGGAGATTCTTGGGCTGGCGAATGCGTCAGATGTGATCGACGGAGTGGTTTATCGCGTTCCTAAGGCATACCCGGTTTACGATGCAGACTACAAGCAGCATCTCACTGTGCTGCGGGAATACCTGCGTGGATTTACCAATATGCAGATGATCGGTCGCAACGGCCTGCATCGCTACAACAATCAGGATCACGCCATGCTCACCGGAATGTACGCGGTGAAGAATCTGCTGGACGGGACTGATTTTGATCTCTGGAAAGTCAACGGCGAGCAGGAATACCTGGAAGAAATCCGCCGCGACGAGAAAGGTACTCCGCAACCTGTGGTTGCTAAATCCAACGTGCCGGCAGAAGTTCCGGTCGCGGCGGAAAGGAACAACTGAGACTGTCGGTGATGTCACAGTGTCGGGCAATTGACCGGATTTGTACTCCGACAGGGTCCGGCAGGCAAAGGTCCGGCGATGGAATTTCGGATCTGACTTCTGTTTAAAGCAATTTTTTCGTGCATTTGCTCTGTTCATCTGATGGACTTTTGAAAGTTCCGTCTCAGGCTCCCATTTTCTTCCCCCGGAATGTTGAGCTGAACCAATGTTACCGCTCGTTCCTGAAGCACAATCCAGCTCGGATTGTTCGCCTGGCGTTGTCCAGGCAACGGTCATCGTTCCAGCTCGCAATGCCTCGCACGATCTTGAGAAATGTCTCAGAGCTCTGCGAACATCTGTGGGAGTGGACCTGGAAATCATCGTCATTGATGATGGATCCATCGATGACACTGCAGAAACGGCTCGGAACTGTGGCGCAGATCTTGTGATCAGCCTGCCCGCAAGCAGGGGGCCTGCAGTGGCGCGAAATATCGGCGCCAAAAAAGCGGCTCATGACGTGGTCGTGTTCATCGACGCGGATGTGCAGGTCTTTCCCGCAACGGTGGCTCAACTGGTCGCAGATGCTCGTTCAGAAGTCTATTCTGCCGTGTTTGGGTCGTACTGCGAATGGCCCACAGCGCCCGGTATTGTTTCGCATTTTCGTAATCTGCTGCATCATATCTTTCATCAGAACGGATCAGAGGAAGCAGAGACATTCTGGGCGGGGTGTGGAGCAATTCGTAAGGACGTATTCCTTGCTGAGAACGGGTTTTCTGAAGCCTACGCGAAACCCTGTATTGAAGACATCGAACTGGGGATGCGAATGCGTCAGAGCGGGCATCGGATTCGTCTGAATCCGGACATCCGAGCGACGCACGCAAAACGCTGGACACTTCGCACGACAATTACCACTGACATTCTGCGCCGTGGACTGCCCTGGTCGCAGCTGCTGCTGGAAAGCAGCACCGTTCCCACAACCCTTAATCTGGGCTGGACTCAGCGGATCAGCGTACTGCTTACAGGACTTCTGCTGGTACTGGTGCTGGCCATGGGGTGGCTGTGGCCCTACTCCATCAGAATACCGATCGGTCTGCTGGTCATGATCCAGGCTGCTGATTTTCTGTCGATGACCGTCAGCATGAAACTGGCAACACGATTGCTGGCGGCGGGGCTGATTGGATCTGCGGTAATCATCGGGGCCAACTTTCCGTTTTTTGCGTCCATGTGCAGCGGGATTATGCTCCCCATTCTTTTGCTCAATACTCACATCCTCTACCGCTTTTATAAGCTCCGCGGACCAGCTTTTGCGGTATGTGCCTTTCCGCTCTTCGGGATCTACCTGTGTTGTTGCGGCTTTTCGGCCCTTGCCGCTATTGTGATCCATGGCTTCAGGAAAATGCTCCGGATGGCCTGACGGCCCGCTCCAGCAGGGCTGGTTCTGGTCGGGATTCAGCGGGTGCTGACGACTTTTTCCGTCCGCCTGCCACTCCAAAAACAGGCGACCGTCTGCCGCTGTGGATGAGCAGGTTACGCAATGACGGTGGCTGAAATCTCAGGGCCAGCCGCCGGCGTAGCGGTATCTCAATAACGCACCTGTGAGACAAAGCCGCTCTCAGTCAGCTTCGGAATCCTCGCGGTCGCAGCGTCCGGACATTCCATCGCTGCAGTGCAGACTGCATATCGCCCCGGAGCGTCAGCGCCTGCGCCGGCAGTTCTCGACGTCCGAGTATGCACAACCACGACTTATGTGACGCAGGACGCCGGTCATTTGAGCATTGCCGGAAGATGCGCATTCCGCCAGACTTTATGGACGGTTGAGAGCACTGGATGCGGTGGATGAGAATTCAGAATAACTGATCGGTTGTTGTTGATGGTTACTTTTGTCTGTGCACTGCTGCTTGCTGCGACGCTGGTACAGGAACCTGTGCAGTCTGCAGACGACAGATTCGCCGAGACCTTGATTGTTGTTCCGGATGCTGCCAGCGATACGGTGCGCAGAACTGCAGTTGAAGTCGCCGGTTATCTGAAACGAATGACAGGATCTCACCTGAGCGTGGTGCCGGAAATGGATGCGTCCGCAGGAACTCGCATCGATGTCGGACTGACCCGACATGCTCGGAAGTACCTGCCAGACGACCTGCTGCTGGAAGAAGAACGCATTGTGGTGCGTTCCGTTCCGGATGGGGTCGTCATCTGCGGCGGCAGTGATCGTGGA
>JALQUR010000336.1 GCA_023260695.1 Planctomycetaceae bacterium | reverse complement strand
GAGGAATGTCACAGGCTGGCGGTATCTGCGATTTCGGACGTTCTGGGAAGACGTCCAAAAACACTGCGGTATCTGCAGCTGCCACGATAAGGGCCATCGGGCTGAATCCGATGAACGAGATCTTCATGACTGCTCAACCATTACCGAACAGATCACCTGCTGCCGCGGTGCGCGCGGCATCTGCGGGACCATGCAGAGTACTGATCTGGGTGATCCTCTGCGGTCTTTTTTCCTGTTCTGCGGGCTGTTCATTAAGGAAGTCTGGTGGAGGGCTGAGCCAGCTTCTGGGCGGCCGCAAGGACTCCATTTCAGAGCTGGGGCGGCGTTTTTCGGCTGAAGAACGGCAGCAGATTCTGCTTTGCCGCGATGCATTTGATGACAAGGACTACGAGACAGCGATTTCACGCTGCCGTGACGCTGCTGACAAGTTTTCCGGTTCTTCTCTGGGGGAGGAGGCTCTGTATCTGCTGGCTGAATCCTACTTTGCTCAGGAGAAGTATCCCAAGGCTCAGGATCACTATCAGCAGTTGTTTTCTGACTACCCATCCACACGGTATGTGGAGCCTGTCACCGCGCGGCTGTATCACATTGCGACGCGCTGGCTGCAGATTCCTCAGCAACAGTTGCAGAGTGATATTCGGCAGGTGAGTGTGGAGCAGGAGTTGCCAGCTGAGTCGCAGCGGCCGAGTGATCCAACACTTCGGTATCGCATCCTGCCGAATCTCCATGATCGAACCCGTCCAGTGTTTGATACTCAGGGCCGTGCCCTGCAGGCACTCAAGGCGATCTGGATGAATGACCCAACTGGACCGCTTGCTGATGACGCACTGATGCTCACCGCAAACTACTACCAGCAGCGTAGGAATTATGTTGAGTCGGACCGTTATTACCGGATTCTGCGGGAAGAATATCCTGACAGCCAGTATCTGGAGGCAGCGTTTCTGCTGGGCGGACATGCTCTGCAGGCCAGTTATCAGGGGCCGATGTATGACGGCGAAGACCTGATGGCAGCTCGACGGCTCAAGCAGCAGTCGCTGTACCTCTTCCCCGCATCTGCTCAGCGACAGCAGATTCGAAAGGATCTTGGTGATCTGGAGCAACTGGAAGCCGAGCGTTTGTACGCGATGGTTGACTACTACCAGCGCAAAGAGAACCCGCGAGCGGTAGCGATTGCCTGCGTGAAGGTGATGACTGCCTTTCCGGAATCGCCTCAGGCTGATGAGGCACGAAAGGTGCTGCTGAGTCTGGATCGTACGGAGATCGACCGACTACCCGAGATTGGCGATTTTCTGGATTCCCTCGGCACCGCTGCGAGTTCCGAACGTTCGGAAGTGGATCAGCAGCTGCGTTCAAAGGACTACGATACTACCGGACGGGCACGATTGTGAACCAGCGATTCCGAGCAGTTTTTTGTGCCCTGATGCTGCCATTGCTGACCGGCTGTGGTTACACGATCGGCACGGAACCGGTTCCCGGAATTGCCACGGTCCATGTCCCGGTGATTCAGTCAGATTCGGCTCGGCGAAACGTGGACTACCTGCTGACAGAAGCGATCCAGAAAGAAATTCGTGGTCGCGGTGTGTATCGCCTCACCGATGAGGCGACGGCTGATTCCGTATTGTCGGGCAGAATCATCGAGGTCGGCAAGACTCCGCTCAGCGAGACACGTTTTGATGATCCGCGTGAACTGCAGATGTCTCTTGCTGCCGAAGTGACCTGGACGGACAGACGCACCGGGCGTGTATTGCTGCAGAAATCGTTCCCGATGAACCGCGATGGAGTTCCGCAGTTCACGAGTGCTGCATTTGCTCCGGAAACCGGTCAGTCGCTGGCCACTGTGCAGCAGCAGCTGGTCACGGATCTTGCTCGCAAGGTCGCAGATCTGATGGAAATGCCCTGGTAGAGGTCCACAGCTGGTGACCGCAGCCGCTGCGATCACGCAGCCGCAACGGGTGCGTTTTCGGGACGTGGCCTGTTCGTGGCGGGGAGGATTTCAGCTGTGCACTGCTGCAGAGTCAGGCGTGGCCTGCTGTCCCCTTGTCGTCGGTCGAATGGTCCTGATTCGGATCAACGCTGCGAAGAGAATCTCGACTTTTTCCTGCAAAACGACTGACGCGGGTGAGCCGGGCTGAGTCAGTTGTGTTCGTGTTCGCTGCAGATAAGATCTGCAACCTGCTTCGGTCGTTCCGGGAAGTGGTGCACCGAGCCATCCAGTCAGTGCTGTCAGAGCGTCGAAGAGCTGTCCCCAATGACCGATCAGATAAATTCCGGAAAGCCCGTTCAGTCTGCCGGCTCCGGCGTCAGTTCAGAGCTGGCGATTCTCGCCGGCTCGGGAAATCCGCAGTTTGCGGCCAGGATCGCGGAAAGTCTTCAGGTCCGACTGACACCGTGCCGGGCCCAGATATTCAGCGAAGGGAACGTCTTCGTACGTGTGCTTGAGAACGTGCGCGGGCGAGACTGTTTTGTGATTCAGGGTGTTCACCGACCGGTGAATGACAATCTGGTCGAGCTGTTGTTCTGGATTGATGCTCTGAAGCGAGCCAGTGCTGCTCAGGTGACCGCGGTGATTCCGTACTTTGGCTATGCCAAGGGCGACAAGAAGGATGAGCCTCGCGTCTCCATTCGGGCTCGGGTATGTGCTGACGCGATTGAGAAGGCCGGGGCTGATCGCGTGCTGACAATGGATCTCCACAGTCCGCAGATTCAGGGATTTTTCAGTGTCCCTGTGGATCATCTGTATGCTCGCAAGGTCATCTGCGACCACATTCAGAAGCTGGAGATTCCTGACCTGGTGGTCTGCAGCCCTGATGTCGGGTTTGCGAAGTCAGCCTCTGCGTTTGCCAACCTGCTCGGCGTTCCGGTGGTGATTGGCAACAAGCAGCGGAAGGACCATTCGGAGACAGCTGAGGTACTGGAGGTGATTGGTGATGTCAGTGGACGAAATGTTCTGATGGTCGACGATTTTACGATTACCGGGGGGTCACTGGTCAGCATGGCCTCCGTGCTGAAGGCCCGCGGCGCAAAAGATGTGTATGCGGCGGTGTCTCACGGAGTTCTATCGAAGGGGGCGGTCCAGCGGATTGAGGAAAGCGAGATTCACCGACTGTTCATGACGGACACGATCGAGCCGAGTATCGAACCACTTGGTGACCGCATCAGCAAGATTTCTGTCGCACCGCTGTTTGCCAGTGCGATCCAGTCCATTCACTGTCGTACCAGCGTGAGTATGCTGTTCCCGGATGAACGCGCTCTGTAAAGTCTGTGCATGTGTCTGCGGTGAACTATAGACGCCAGAAACGGATCTGAGCTCAGATGGCAAAACTGTCTCCGATGATGGAGCGATACCATGAAGTCAAGGCGGAGCATCCGCAGGCGATTTTGCTGTTTCGCATGGGTGACTTCTACGAGTTGTTCTACGACGACGCGCGAAATGCATCGCGCGTGCTGGGACTGACGCTTACCAGCCGCGACAAAAACTCCGACAATCCGATTCCGATGGCAGGGTTTCCCTGGCATCAGCTCGACACTTATCTGCAGAAGCTCATTGAATCGGGATTTCGAGCTGCGATCTGCGATCAGGTGGAAGACCCGAAGACCGCCAAAGGACTGGTTCGACGCGAGGTCACTCGCGTGGTCACCCCGGGAACCCTTACGGATGATCAGCTGCTGGATCCGCGGAGCAGTAATTTTCTGGCCAGCGTTGTCCCTTCGGCCACGGGCATCGGCCTGGCATGGCTGGAGCTGTCAACAGGTCGTTTCTTTCTGACGGATCTGCACCCTGGTCAGTTGTCTGACGAGCTGGCTCGAATTTCTCCGGCAGAGGTGCTGCTGTCCGAGTCAGCTGCATCCGCTGGTGAGCTCCGACAGCAGGAGCAGGCCGCGGGTTTCGTGATCACATCGCGACCTGACTGGTGTTTTGGGCGTGATGAATGCCGTCGACTGCTCAACCAGCACTTTGGAACTCGCACACTGGAAGGATTTGATGTTGAGGAAACAGCTGCGGTGACAGCGGCCGGAGCACTGCTTGCTTATGTGATGGAAACCTCCCGCACATCGCTCCCGCATATCAATCGTCTGGAGTACCGTCGCAGCCGTGGATTCATGATTATCGATGAGGTCACTCGACGCAGCCTGGAACTCACGCGGACGATTCGAGATGGACAGCGGGATAACACTCTGCTGGAGATCATGGATCAGACGTGTACTCCGATGGGCGCTCGACTGCTGCATGACTGGCTGAGCAGTCCATTGCTGGACCGGGTGACAATCGAGCTGCGGCTGGATGCTGTCGATCAGTTTCTGCAGGCAGCGGCCCTGCGTGACTCCCTGCGTGAACTGCTTGGTCAGACCTATGATCTGCAGCGGCTGACTTCTCGTGTCGCGACGGGACGCTGCAGTCCTCGGGATCTGATCTGTCTGGCAAGAACTCTGGAGCAGCTGCCGGGGCTGAAGCAACAGGTGGCAACCCTTGATGCTCAGCGGCTGCAGCAGTTGTTACCGCTGGTCGATCCCTGTCACGATGCCTGTGACGCGATCTTTGCTGCAGTGATTGAAGACCCTCCGTTCAATCTGAATGACGGCGGCGTGATTCGTGACGGCTATCACTCGGATCTGGATGAGTTCCGGGAACTGATGCAGGGTGGTCGCAAGTGGATGGCGGCGTATCAGGCCAGGGAAGTCGCACGGACAGGGATTCCCAGCCTGAAGATCGGCTTCAACAAGGTCTTTGGTTATTACCTTGAAGTGACGGCGACGCACCGAGAAAAGGTGCCTGAAGACTACATTCGCAAGCAGACACTGAAGAATCAGGAACGCTTCATCACGCCGGAGCTGAAG
>JALQUR010000312.1 GCA_023260695.1 Planctomycetaceae bacterium | reverse complement strand
TCGATCTGTTCATCCAGGACGCGACGATCACTGATCTGCATTACTTTCCAGGTCTGCCAGTCTGATCCTGCCTGCTGAACTCCATACGCCAGATATCTGCCGTCGGGACTGAATGCAGTTCCGGCAAGTGCCACTGTTCCGTCTGCGGACCACGAATTGGGGTCCAGCAGCACCTGTGGCTGGTCCTGCAGTGTTTCCTGCATCCACAACACGCTCTGGTTCTGCAGTCCATCATTGCGGGAAAAGTAATATCGCCCGCCGCGTCGGAACGGTGTCCCGATCTTCTCGTAATTCCACAGCTCCGTCATGCGTTCACGAATAGGCTCCCGCTGCGGAATACTTTCAAGCAGTGAAAACGTGACCTTGTTCTGAGCCTTCACCCAGTCAGCGACATTGCTGTCGGTTCGCACATCGTTTTCCAGCCAGCGATAGGGATCCTTGACTTCCGTCCCATGAAAGTCATCAACCTGGCCGACCGTCTTCGTCTCGGGATACACCAGTGTTCCTTCCTGTGCCGACAATCTGCATGAACTGCTGACAGTCAGTCCGGCAACAATCAATGTCAGGATTCTTATCATCTCGCTTCTCCGTTTGATATAGCCGTCACCAGACTCGACAATTACCATCAGCCACCGTCAGGAATCTGCGGACAATAGATTTTCTGCCAACAGGATTCTGCAAGCCTGAACAGCTCAGGTTATCTGCCTGAAAACGTGGTCACTTCTGTTTAATATCAGCTGCAGGCCGATTTGTGAATTGAGGCTGCAGCCTGCACCCACTGCGGGATGCATGTCCGCGTCCGTTCGTCCCGATCGTTCAGTGCAGCAACCAGCTTTCAGGCTGCACCATTTCATCAGCAATCGAAGGAAATGACCATGAGTCGCAGGGCCATCCCGGTTCTTCTTACCCCATTCACTCTGATTGCATTGACTGCTCTGCCAGCCCAGCTGAATGCCGAGGACTGGCCTCAGTTCCTTGGTCCGCAGCGAAACGGGGTTTCAGCCGAGACCGGACTGCTTCGAGATTTCCCGGCAGCAGGCCCAAAGGAGCTCTGGAGAAAGCCCCTGGGCGTGGGAATGTCGTCCATCGCAGTCTCTGAGGGCCTTGCAGTGACCCTCTTCCAGGACTCCAGCAGCCAGTACGTCGCCGCCTTCGATACAAAATCAGGGACACAGAAATGGAAGACTGCCGTCGCCCCGACGTTCGAAAATGCCATGGGCAATGGGCCCCGCGCAACCCCGACCATTGCCGACGGCATGGTGCATGTCTTCACCGGTGAAGGGATCCTGGCACAGCTGCAGCTTGCTGACGGCAAGCTGATTCGGACAGTCAATGTCCCGCAGTCACTCGGTGGACGTCCGGCAGAATACGGCGTGGCCTGCTCACCGCTGGTGTCAGACGGGCTGGTGATTGTGCAGGCTGGTTGCCCGCGCGCAGCCACTGCCGCATGGAATATCTCCAGTGGTGAACTTGCCTGGACAGCAGGGGCCGGAAATGCCGGCTACTCTTCGCCACTCCTGGCCACTCTGGCCGGAATACCTCAGCTGGTTGTCTTCAATGCCGGCGGAGCGGCAGGCCTGAATCCGAAGTCCGGTAAAATGCTCTGGAACTTTCCATTTCCCACCGAATACGACTGCAATACAGCAACGCCGGTTCAGCTGAGCAGGGACACACTGCTCATTTCTGCAGGTGAGAACCACGGTTCGGTCATCCTGCAGATCTCCGCTGCTGGTGCTGGTGTCGCGGTGAAGTCCGTATGGAGCTCACTTGGTACGGACAGCCAGCTGCGTGCCGAATGGCAGACTCCGGTGATTCACGATGGCTGCCTGTATGCTCTTGATAATCAGGGCAGTGCGGGCCCCATCACTAATCTTGTCTGCATCCGCATTGCTGATCAGAAAACACTCTGGAAGAAAAACCGCTTCGGGAAGAGCAACATGATTCTCGCAGACGGACACCTCTGGATCACGACCATGAAAGGCGAACTGATTCTCGCTGCAGCTGATCCGACGGAATACCGCGAAATTGCCCGCTGTACTCTGATCGAGACAACTCGACAGGCGCCTGTCATCTCTGACGGCCGACTGTTTCTGCGCGACGACAAGGAACTGATCTGCCTTGACGTAAAACAGTAAGACTGGCTGCTGACCGGCGGATCTGCAGAACTCACGAGACTCCCGTTGTCGCGTTGCCTGCTTCAGAAGATGCGGCGCAGGCAGACAACTCCCAGGCACTGCAGTGTCAGCAGGATTGTCAGTGCTCCGGCAACCTGACTGACTCTGCCGGACTGCAGTGTTGCATCCAGCATCTTGTGAACTGGCTGCAGGTCCTCTTCAGAGGCCTGTATCAGAACGTATGTGACGGTGACTGTCTGCTGCTTCCCGTCGCCGAGGTCCAGCACTTCCTCATGACTCCAGCGCTGCTCAATCAGTTGTTGGGGAGCGAGTGCCTCAAGTAGCTGTGTGTGCCGCGAACTGTCTGCGAGCAGTTCGGAACGCTCGTTCTCAGACAGCCTGTCGCTGCTGGCAAGCAATGCCTTAAGAATGGCTTCCGGCAGCCCCGCATCCGGATTCTCGTCCGGCAATGATGCCGAACTGCAGACAATACGCCCCTCCGGAACATCGCGAATCCAGTCTGGCTTTCCGGTCTCGTCCGGCGAAATGACCGTGGACAGAAACTGCAGCAGGCCCACGGACAATCTCACAACTGTTGCCGACTGTCCAGCACTTCCCTGCAGAACAGTCTGCACCATCCCGGGGATTACGGGGACGACATCAGGTACCGACAGGCCGCCCACCGCCGCCAGCGGCAGGGGTTGCGAGTCGAGCGGAACCGCCGTCGAATTCCGCCTGTGCGGCAGTTCCGCGCTGCTGCCCTCGCTCAGCAGCAGCGCAGAATCCACATCCGCGGAATAGTCATCGAACCCCGGCAGTGGCAGCACCGCAACCAGTAGTACCAGCAGCCCGGCACCCAGAATTGTCTGCAGTCCGGTTCGTACAGCAAAGGAAACGCTGTGCTGAGAAATGTCTGTCAAGGCACTGTACTCCTTCAGGGCAGTCGTCGTTGCCGGTTCAAAGTTCCAGCGGTTGTTCAGTCAGTATGCGATTCTCAGGAGGAGTCCACGATGACGACAGCTGCACCACAACGGACAGCGTCATCGCCAGTATCATCCCAAGTGTGAGGGGAAATGGAATCGCAATACAGACCAGCATGCCGACAACAGCGGAAAACAGGATGGATACAATCCGCATGCGAACGTGGCGAAAACTGTCAGCCTGCCTCCACCATGACCGTGTCACCAGCAGCAATGCAGAAAACACTGCAAACCCGCTTACGCTGGGCGTCTGCCTTTCAGAGACCACCAGCAGCCGGGAAGATCCCGGAGTCGTCCATCCGAGCAGTCCATCACCGCTCATCACCAGCATTGACCAGTCCTGCAGCATCAGGAACTCCGCCAGCTCCGCGATCAGCAGACCCACTGCAAGACCGACAATTCCGGATCCCATCCGCCGCTGCAATCCACTCAATCCCCGCCCCTCCATCATGCGAACCGGCAGCATCACGGCCATTGACAACAGCCACAGACAGGTCCCCACAAACAACGCTTCAGCGGGACCCGGGATCAGTGACTCTGCACGATTGGTGCCGAGCACATACAGCACTCCCACGATGCCCCCGGAATACATCATCGCAAGAATCCCGCCGAGCAGCATCTGCTGGATTCGCTGACGCACGGGAATTCTGCGCAGTGTCGCCGGAGTCAGTGAAATCTGACGGGGAGGATACAGGCCCGCTGCAGTCACCCTTGCCGCGGCGACGGCAGGACGTCCTGTCGCACCACTCTGCGCTGCTGCGCCTGCTCCTGCACGGCTGACTGCTGCGGACTGTTTCTGCAGCATGCGAGCACCAGCCCGCCAGATCCCCCAGCCAGCCAGAAGGAACAGAATGCTGCGAAACGTCAGCAGACGCACTTCCAGCAACAGCAACGCCGTAACCAGTACAGTCACCGGCCGCAGCCATCCGGGTACCTGCTGCCAGCGTTGCCCGAGCATTCCCGCAGCAACCCCCTGCTGCATTGGCAGAGCCGGTGGTTTTTTGCTGGCTGCAGAATCAGCCGCAGCACCGTCCGGTCGGCGGAGAACTGGCGACTTCCGCTGCAAGTCCACAGCCGGAACTTTGTTGTCACGGCGTTCGCAGATTGCTCGAAATTCATCCCGTACTGCTCCGATGTCTGCAGCACGCCGCTGAGGATCCTTCTCCAGCAGAGACAGCAGCAGCGAACGGAAGTCCTCAGGGATCGCGGCCGAATCCGGCTCGTCCGTGAGGTGCTTCATCAGAATCTCTGCGGTTGACTCACCATCAAATGGAACCCTGCCTGTAAGCATCTGACAGAGCAGAACTCCCATCGCGTACAGGTCCACGTGCCGCCCATAACGACCACGCGCTACCTCAGGAGCCATGTAGTGCACAGTGCCGACACTCTGAGTCTGTTCGCTACGGGATCTGTCCGTAATGAGTTTCGAGAGCCCCACATCACCGATCTTGACCTGTCCATGGTCATGAAAAATATTCGCCGGCTTCAGATCCCGATGCACAACATCCTGTTCATGCAGGTAAGCCAGCCCGCTGGCAATCCCGTCCAGCCAGTGCAGGACTTCAGCGGCAGGAAGTCCCTCAGGAAACTGGTCCAGGCGATCCGCCAGAGTCTGACCGTCGACATATTCCATCACCACCCACTGATCGCCGTCATCGTCTCGCCGCACATCGAAGATCGTGATCAGATTGGGATGCTTCAGATTCAGGCACTGCGCAACTCCACGAAGTTCCACCTCCAGATTGCTGTGCAGCAACTTGAGCGCAACATCCTTGCCGGCATCACTGACTGCGTAGTACACCTCACCAAAGCCACCCCGGTGGATGGTTCGTTGAATGGTGTACCCGTCCAGCGGACGTGCTCCCGGACCAAAACTGAATTTCATATCACAGCTCGATGTTGCTGCTCTCGCACTGGCTCGGAATCCTGAACCCCACCCAGGTGACTGACTGCAGGTGTCCGCACAACGACTGACAGCACAGGCAGCTTCCCGATCCCCGGCAACCGTGTTCGCTGTTCATTCAATGTTGTCGTCTGCACGTCAGTTCGTCGCTTGTCAAAGAATCCCGAGATTGTCGCAGTTCCACTGCCCTGCGTTCAATTCACTTCAGGGAGCAGCGGCCATTGTATCTTCCTCAACCGCGTTCAGCTGATCTGAAAAATGCTCATCAACCGCTGCCAGAATATCACGCTTGTCGGTCGGGTTCCCGATCGAATCCGGCAACCGCGACAATAAACGCCCCTCCGATTCCAGAATTGACTCCCGTACGTCAAGGTCGTGATTCATTCTGCGGATCATGGACTCCACTGCCGCAAATCGCGTGTCATCAATCTGCAGTGTGCTGGCTTCTTCCGCAGCCTCAACCTGCCGCAGACGATGCTCCAGCTGAGCCACTTCCACGTTCAGCTCTTCTCGTCGAGACAGGACCGTATCCAGGCGGGACTGATTCGTTCGCAGCGTTCCCTGCAACGCGGCTCGGATCTGACGATCGCGACTGACGGTCTCTTCCAGCCGGCAGAATGCGTCGAAACGATGCTCAAGCTCCTGCTGCACTTCCTCCCGGCTGCATGTTCTTGCCTGACAAATGAAGATATCTTTCTCCGTTGCCAGTTCGTCGCGGAGTGCCAGCACAACGGCCTGCTGCTGTTCCAGATTCTGCTCGCGTTCCTCAATCTGCCGATCCAGATCGCGAAGATCCACGGATTGTTCCGCAACTGTCCGGAGCAGATTGCGAACTTCCGGCATCAGTCCGGCAACCTCATCCTGCAGTCTCTGTAACTCAAATTCGGGTGAAATCTCACTGCGTACAGCCCGCTGCACGCTGCCCCCGAATGTTTTCAGATAGCTGACTGCTTCACTGCCAAGTAACAATCCTCCGCCAGCAGCAGACAACAGAACCACCGTCAGAGTTTTTTTCAACATTCTTGATCTCCTCAGATCAGCACGACACACCAGAAAAATACGTGCGATTCACAACCGCGAATCAGCGCCTGCTTCTGACAGAGTTCGCTGCCTGGGCAGGAATCCTGGAAGAATTCCGTCGGATTTCGGGGTTCCTGGTAGCGACTTATGCAGAGAATTCGATAAATCTGCAGCCCACAACAATTCAGAACCGCATCACGGCCTCGGCTCCGGCCTCCCAGGCCGGGATCAGACCCCGCCATTTGTTCCTCCGGATTCCGATGTCCAGCACTCCACACATCTTCGAATGCCTCGAAGTCAGCGGGGCAGATCGTGCTCGATTTCTGCACAACCTCTGCACGAATCACATTCTTGGTCTGGCGGAAGGGAATGTCTCAGAAGCGTTTTTCTGCGACGCCCGCGCCCGCATCATTGCCCATGGCTGGATTCTCGCCACGGCTGAAGTGCATTACATCATTCTGCTCGGCGCATCTGCCGAAGCGCTGCGAAGACACCTTGACCGCTACCTCATTACCGAACAGGTCACGCTGAACTGCTCAACCCGCCCGCTGCACCTGTTGCCCCGGTCTGCGGCGCCTGATTTTGCACAGTCAGAATCGTCTGAACCGCTCACTGGCGGCGCGGCACCAGATGGTTCTGCCTTCTGGGTGAATCTCACGTGGAACGATCAACAACTTCTGCTGCTCTCAGCTGACAGGCAGGATTCCGACTGGTCCAGCGACTGCCTCACAGATGACAGGGTGAATGCCATCCGGATTGCTGCAGGCATTCCCGTCATTGGCGTCGACCTGACCGACGAACACCTGGCGCCCGAATCAGACCGCACTTCCACTGCGATTTCCTACAACAAGGGCTGCTATCTGGGACAGGAACCTATCGCTCGCATCGACGCGATGGGGCATGTCAATCGGCGGCTCTGTAAAGTGAGTATCTCAGGCGGTTCAGCCCCGGCAATTTCCCCGGGGAGTGATATCTCTGACAACGCAGGTAATTCCCTCGGAACACTCACATCAGTTGCCTCTCCGAGTGACACTGCGACGGTCGGACTCGCTGTACTGAAGATCAGTCAGCTCGAAGCAGACATGCAAATCCAGTCTGACAATCAGTCGACTCACCGCGTCACTGTCGTTGACTGACCCGACCCTCCAGGCAGGCACTTGCTGCTGCACAATTGAAAACTGCATTCGCAGCAATCATGCTCTGCAGACTGTATTCCGCCGCGCATCAACGAACAGGGGTCAGCAATGCTGATCAGCGAACTCGAAGAACCGTTTCGCTCGAAACTCTCCGCTTACCACACAGTCACCAGCCTGCCCGTACAGTGGGGTGATCAGGATGCATTCGGTCATGTCAACAATGTGACATACTTCCGCTGGCTGGAATCTGCCCGCATTGATCTGCTCGCAGCCTGTCCGTCACAGGTAACCATGGCCGGCTCAGGGCCCGGGCCGATCGTTGCCTCCCTCACCTGTGACTATCGTCGGCAGCTGCACTTTCCGGATCAGGTACTGATCGGCTCGCGAGTCGATCGCATCGGCCGGTCCAGTGCAGACCTGGTGCACGCCATCGTCAGCGTGGAGCAGCAGGAAGTTGTCGCTGAAGGACGCTGCGTGATCGTTGTGTACGACTACACCAGTCGCCGCGTCTGCCGCATTCCTGAGGATCTGCGGCAGGCGTTTGAGCAGTCCATGGAACTGGTTCGGCAACAGGAGTCAGGCCAGTGACCTGTCGTGGTATGTCTCCGCTGACTCCCGGTGCAGAACGAGTCGTGCAGCGTTGTCGTCTGACAACCAGCACTTTCGCGATCGCCTCCGATCACTGGCCGGCACTGCTGCTGACGGCACTGATCGAAGATGAATCGCTGGCATCGGCGACGCTGCGAAATGCAGGCATCACACTCCAGCGCCTCCACGACTCTGCTCTGGCCGACATCCTTTCGGTACTGCCGCCGCTGGTGAGTCATGAGACTCCGCAACTTTCAGAACTGATGCCGTCAGCCAGCGGTGTGCTGCCGGATGACCCGGATTCACTCATTCGCATCATTGACACCGCTCGTGCAATGACACGACAGCTGAGCAGCGATGGCCTGATCTCCAGTGAGCTGCTGCTGCTGGCAATCGCATCGAACTCGACCGTGATTCAGAGGTCGCTGGAGCGTCTTGGCATCTCTGTCGATGACCTGCGATCACGCATGTTTCAGATTGAACGAATTGATCCGGAACCACTTCCCGTTGATGAACCACTCAGCACGTCTGTCGCTGACACAGAACGGGATGTCCTGCCGGAAGCATCTGCAGCAGCCACAGCGCCGACAGCCGCTGTTCCGCTTCCGTTGAATCAGGCAGATTCCATTTACCGCGTACTGGATGCATGCCTCAATCGTGCTCGCGAAGGTCTGCGAGTTCTGGAAGACTACTGCCGGTTCTTCTGCCCCCGCGGCGAACTGCTCAGCGAACTGAAGTCGCTGCGGCATGATCTCTGCAGCGCCGAGCAGCTGACGTCGCTCGGAGATCTGCTCCAGCGCCGCCTGGCCGCTCGAGATACGCTGGGTGATGCCGGAACCGCACTGACTCATCCGCATGAACAGACCCGAACGCATGCGGAAACCATCCCCATCGCAAATCTCAGACGCGTTCAGGAATCACTCCGCAGTCTTGAGGAATTCGGAAAACTCATCAGCGCTGAATTTGCCGCGGTGATGAAGCAGCTGCGTTACCGCACCTATGTGATTGAAGAACCGCTGCTCAGCGGCACTGGGAAGAACAACGCTCGATCAATGCGACTGCAGCGCTCACAGCTGTACGTTCTGATCACCGAATCGCAATGCACGCTGCCGTGGAAGGACGTGGTCCAGCAGGCACTCGCCGGAGGTGCTGATATTCTGCAGCTGCGAGAGAAGCACTGTTCCGACCGCGAAGTGCTGCAGCGGGCAGCGTGGATTCGAGACGCCTGCACAGAAGCCAATGCACTGTTCATCCTCAATGATCGAGCTGATCTTTCCGGCGCTGCTGCTGCCGATGGTCTGCATGTTGGCCAGGATGAACTTCCTCCGCATCAGGCACGCGGAATTCTTGCCCCGGGGACATTGCTGGGATTATCCACTCACTCCTCGCAGCAGCTGCGCGACGCCGTAGATGCGAAAGTCGATTACCTCGGAGTCGGTCCGGTCTTCCCGTCGGAAACCAAACAATTCAGCTCGTTTGCCGGGCTTGAATTTGTCCGCGCGGCCGCCGCGGAATGTCCGATTCCCTGGTTCGCAATCGGAGGCATCTCGACGAACAACCTGCCTCAGCTGCTGGCCGCAGGCTGTCAGCGAATTGCTGTCACCGCCGCGATTACCGCAACTGATCACCCCCGACACGCCGCCCGGGATCTGAAGGATCAGCTGCCATTGCTGGCTGCTGAACAACCCGGCACGAATCCCTGAAATCGCCGCTGCCTGAGCAGACTCTGCCTTTTGTATCGCTGTTGGCCGGACGGACCCGATGGGACCGACCGGGCACCTTGCGGGAACTATTCGTCTGC
>JALQUR010000308.1 GCA_023260695.1 Planctomycetaceae bacterium | reverse complement strand
CTCTCGGAGGCTGCTGCTGCATCGGGTTTCTGGCTGATTATTCCGACAGCAGCCACCGCATTACTGATTCTGCGGCCGCAGTTCGAATTCGGATCAAAGGGAATTCCGGTTTACGGATACGGGTTCATGATGTTCATCGGGTTCAGCGCAGCCAGCTGGTTTGCGGCGCGGCGAGTGCGGATGATCGGGCAGACGCCGGAAGCAATCTGGGACATGCTCATGTGGGCACTGATACCGGGGCTGATCGGAGCGCGTGCCTATTATCTGGTCCGTCACGGCAGCCCTGCGTTTGAAAACACCTCGGGGATCAGAAAACTGATCGCTGCGGTGGCGTTGTGGGACGGCGGCATTGTTTTTTATGGCAGCGTCTTCGGCGGGCTGGTGGGGATCCTGTTGTTCTGCCGCATGCGGCGAATTCCACTGCTGCCGATGCTGGATGTGCTGGCACCGTCACTGGTACTGGGGGAAGCATTCGGACGGATCGGTTGTTTCCTTTACGGATGCTGTTACGGCAGGGAGTGCGATCTTCCATGGGCGGTCCGGTTTCCGCCCGACAGTCTGACGTTTGGTCGTCTGGTAGAGAAGGGGGTGATTGATCCGCTGGCAGCAGCGACGCCTGCCTTACATCCCGTTCAGTTGTACAGCACTGTGAATGGATTTTTACTTTTTGCAATTCTGTCGTGGTTTTTCAATCGCAGAAGTTTTGATGGGGCCGTCGTGTTTCTGGCGGCGGTATTGTATCCGGTTTCACGTTATGCACTGGAATCACTCCGGGCGGATATTGACCCGTTCCAGATTGGCCTGAAGGATGCCGAGATCTTCAGTCTGCTGCTGATAGCGACCGGTCTGGCAGGCCTGTGGTGGTTCAGCCGCCGGGGGCAGCTGACAGGTCCGCACGGATCGGCCCCCGGGAAGTCCGGACAGTAGATGAAGCAGGTGGACGTCACCAGCAAGAGTGGACACTGCAGGGGTCCGGAGTGGACGAAGTCACTGAACAAAAACTGATTGAGCAGGCAGCGGCAGGAAAGACTGCGGCGTTTGAGCAGCTGGTTCTGCATCATCAGGATCGACTGATCCACAGTCTGGCTCACAGTCTCTGCAGCTACGAAGATGCCCGGGAAATTGCTCAGCAGGCATTTCTGCAGGCATGGCTGCATCTGAGTAGTTTTCGCGGTGAAGCAGGGTTTTACTCGTGGTTGTATCGGATTGCCCGCAATGCACTGATCAGCCAGAAGCGACGTCAGCGGCTGCCGCAGACCAGCTGGCCAGCCGACGCTCAGGGGCTTCCAATGGACGTGGCTGATCACTTCGAGAATGCCGATGCAGCACTGCAGTCTGCTGAGCAGATTCAGATGGTTCGGAAGGCGCTGGAACTGGTCAGTGAGGATTTCCGCCAGCCCCTGATTCTGAAGGAACTGGACGGCCGTTCCTACGAAGAAATCTCACAGTTACTTGAGATTCCGCTGGGAACTGTTCGCAGTCGAATATTTCGCGGGCGGCAGGAACTGAGCGACCATCTGCAGCGGCTCCGTGACGCGATGGAGCCTGATTAGCTGGCTGCTGCAGCGGCTGTTGTGCAGCACGACCAGGAATCACCAGGGTGCGATGCGTGCACCGGCGAAAGGCATCTGCCGCAGGAAGGCAGCACCGGAGAGCTTTTCTGATTGTGGCCGCGAGCCAGTGTGACTGCGGCCGCCCGGATGGTGCAGATCACCACGATTGCTGCAATGGCAGCGGATTCCACGATGCAAAGTACATCGGGGCCGGCACCGTGGAACGCAGAAACTGCTCCGTCATCGACGGTGGCTGCGAACGGACTCCGACGATTGCCTCAAGGAATGAGGGTGTCGTCTGGTATTCGAATGCTTCCCATTCGGAAAGCTGCAGTTTTTCAGCGAGGGCCTGCAGGACATCTTCGAGGTATCCGATCTGGTCAACCAGTCCATTGTCAATTGCCTGGGCTGCGGTGTAGATCTGGCCGGTGGCCAGTGTGCGAATCGCTGCCTCATCAAGGTTCTCCCGGCCTTCGTCAATGACGCCGACAAATCGATCAAAGGAGTCGGCCAGAATGGCGTCCCAGACCTCGGTTTCCTGCTGGGTCATATCGCGAAATGGGTTGAGCGTGTCCTTCAGCGGGCCAGTCACCAGTGGTTCCACCTTTACACCTGCTTTTTCTGCAAGTTCGGTGGCGTTGTACCGCGCGATAATGACCCCTATGGAACCGGTCCAGGAAGTTGGTTCGGCAAAAATCCTGCTGCCGGCCCCCGGAGCGACGGCAATGTAGTAGCCACCGGAAGCGGCCAGCCGTTTCATGGAGACAAACACGGTTTTTTCAGCAGCGAGTTTCTGGATTTCGTGGTGCAGCTGATGACTGTCAGCGACAAATCCACCGGGGCTGTCGATTTCAAGCACCACACCGCGAACGGTTACATCCTTTGCGGCGCTGCGGATGCGTTCAATCCACCGTTCGGTGTAGGGCGGGCTGATCATTCCTGAAACGCGGATCACTGCGATTCGTGATTCGGCACCTTCGGTCCCGTCAACAAATGCCTCCGGCAACTCTTCAGGGCTGAGGCCACTGACGCTGCTGAATGCCAGGAGCAGCCAGAGATTGAAGAGCAGTGACATGCTGAGCAGGGAAACAACAAAACGGCGCGACAGCGAACGCCTTTCAGTTGTCTCCACGCGGATGATGACGGAGGACTTGTCAACGCGGATCTCACCGCCCGGTGCAACAGTGAATTCTTCAGACATTCTGGCTTTGACCTCTGAACAATATGACCGTCGAAATAAGTGCCGGGCGCTGTTGTCGCTGTTCCCGGCTCGCGTGTCGAATGACGCTCCGGAATTGTTTCCAGATCTCGCGATTGAAAAGTGCGTGACCTTCAGAAAATCAGCCAGAAACGTGGCAACGACGCTGTTTTCAGTGCCGAGGTGCGTGCCGGGGAGTGGTCAGCTGGATGTTAAACAGGAGGGCAGGGAGGTGTGGGGTGTTTGAGTTGACTCTTTTGATTGCGTCGAATTTGCGTGTTGTAACGCGGTTCCTTTGACATGCTCAGCCGATCCCTGCTAACTGGAATACACGGAACAATTCATACAGACGATAGGACAAAAGTGGTGCAGGGAAGATTGCTTCGAACGCCGGCTGCGGTGAAAGACTGATCTCCGCAGCGTGATTCGGCAGCCTCGAGCAATGACGCAACAGGAAGACAGAGATGAAGCGGATGGAACTGCTGCTGAAAGGTAGTGTGGTCGCGTTGTTGCTGTTCGGATCGTGGATTTCCGGTCATGAAAGCCTGCAGGCAGATGAAGTTCCGGCGCAGAATGCTCTTGAGCGACTTTTCAGCGGCAATGGCAAGCCACGTGTGACACGTGCCGTGGGGCAGCAGGAGTCGGACGCAGAAGCAGCGTCGCAGATTCGCCCTACCCGAGCAGATAACAATGTCTTCCAACGATTCTGGGGAAGTATGCGCGGGTCTGGAAGCAGACCTCGGCAGAATACGACAGCATCGCCGATTCCTCCGGTTCCCCCTGACTACGCGGCACCGGAACCGAGAACAAGTGAGCGAGTTGCCGCACCTTCGCGTCGTCCGGAATCTGCACCGCGTGCTGTTCCGGCACCGGTCACAACTCCGACTCCGGTTCCTCCGGCAAATACACGACTGAAGCTGACACCAGCACAGGTCGGCAGCGACAGGCCCCATTCCGTGGAGTCCTCAGAATCGCTCAGCGGAACAGAGTCTTCCGCAAGGGCGTTTGTGCAGCCCGGTCCAGCGCCGGGGTTTATGGACAAAGCACGAGGCAGCGATATTTCCGAGGACAGCGCCAGAGGCGATTTCCTTGACGTTGACGTAATCAACGAACGTGTGCAGGAACTCGGCAGTGAGGCTTTCAGCCGGGGCGACGGGAACAACGGGAAGACAGCAGCTGCAGAACCAGAGATCACACTGCCATCCGCCGGGCCTGCCACCGTGGATCGTGGAGCAAACGTGGGCGGCAGTTCGTCAGCAACGGGGCAGCTGGACCTGCTGGCGGGACGAGAGCCGGCAATCACTTATCCGCCGGCCAGCTACAAGGCTCAGTCCTCTTCCAGTTCTGAGCAGTTTCGTGAGGAACAGGCGAAAATCGAGGAAGAGCAGAACAGTCGCGAAATGAAGCTGGAGCGAATCCGCTCTCGCGACGGGCTGGCAGGATTCAAGGGTTTTTGTCCGGTTGTGCTTCGCGATCGCAAGGATCTGGTGGAAGCTGACCCGCGGATTACCAGTCGATTTGACGGTGAGGAATACAGTTTTTCCTCACGGCGAGCACAGCGGCAGTTTGAGGAAGATCCGCTGCGATATGCACCCGCGAATCGCGGACTGGATGCCGTGCTGCTGGCTCGGGGGCGAGAGGTTCGCGGACAGCTTGATTATGCACTCTGGTTTCGCAATCGGCTGTATCTGTTCAGTTCTCGCGAATCGATGGCAGAATTCAACAGTCGCCCGCAGCAGTTTGCCGAATCCGGGACGGCTCAGATCAACTGAATGCAGCTGCTGCGATACCGCGACCAGCGGGCCTGAGAATGCGGCTGAAGCCGTGGTTTTTTCTGAGAGTCGGCACGGTAACCTGCCGGCTCTTCTGCTTGCGCTGACAGCAGGTTGCAGTCCTGGTAACGGCAAAAAAATGTCGTGCGTGCTGGATGCTCAGGTGCGCCGCTGATGCAGCGCGCGGATTGAGTGGCACAACACTGCAGACGTTCAGGGATGGGGTGCAGCAGAGGTATCTTCGGGTGCTTCGTTCGGCAGAATATGCCGACCAGAACCATGCCGGCTCAGGGCTGATCCGGAAATGGGATGAAATCCGATTGATCGAGCAAAGTTTTGTTCGGATTCGTGAAGAAGACGTGTTGACACTCTCGGCCGATCAGAGTTATCAATCGGTCTCTCAATTCGGATTCAGTTCCTGAGTCCAGATCTCCTTTCCAGTTCTCCCCTCTCTTTCGTTTCGAAATCCATTTCGAAACTCCTGCCCAGAACGAATACCGGTTTCAGGCACTGCTTCTCAGGCTGTGGTCTGTTCTGGCGAATCGGGCTGGCAGAAATCTCTTCTCGTCTCTCCTCTTTGTCTCTCCCTCAGCTCTCAGATCGAGGACATCATGAACGAGTACCCTCAAGGCGCTCATCATGAGCCGCAGATTCTGCGGTTCCCGCAACCAGC
>JALQUR010000278.1 GCA_023260695.1 Planctomycetaceae bacterium | reverse complement strand
TTACGATGTGGAAAAGTGAATTATGGCGCGGCCAGGCCACGTGGGCCTGACAGCGGTCAGTCAATCAAGTGAAACTCGGCCGTGCTGATCGAAACTCTCACCGCACTCGGTGCGGAGGTGCAGTGGTCCAGCTGCAACATTTTTTCCACTCAGGATCACGCTGCGGCCGCCATTGCGGCAACCGGAGTACCCGTCTACGCGTGGAAGGGTATGAATGAGGAAGAGTTTGACTGGTGCATCGAGCAGACGCTTGTGTTTCCTGACGGTCAGCCGCTGAACATGATTCTCGACGACGGTGGAGACCTCACCCTGATGGTGCATGAGAAGTTTCCGGAACTGCTTCCCGGTATCAAGGGCCTGTCCGAAGAAACCACAACCGGTGTCCACAGACTGCATCAGATGTTGGCCGCAGGCAAACTGGCTGTTCCTGCAATCAATGTCAACGACTCCGTGACCAAGAGTAAGTTCGACAACCTGTATGGCTGTCGTGAATCACTCGCAGATGGCATCAAGCGTGCAACTGATGTGATGGTTGCCGGAAAAGTAGTTGTCATCTGCGGTTACGGTGATGTGGGCAAGGGTTGTGCTGACGCAATGGACGGACTTGGCGCTCGCGTCATCGTCACTGAGATTGACCCGATCTGTGCCCTGCAGGCTCTGATGGAAGGATATCAGATTCTGACAATGGACGAAGCCGCTGCTATCGGGGATATCTTCGTAACCACAACCGGCAACAAGGATGTCATCCGTGGCGAGCACATGGATCGGATGAAGCATCAGGCGATCGTCTGCAACATCGGGCATTTCGACTCTGAGATTCAGGTGGCCTATCTCAATCGACATCCCGACGTCACCAAGGTGCAGATCAAGAAGTCGTCTGACGAAGGTGGCCCGGTTGACAAGTATGTTTATCCGGATGGACGCGCAATCATCGTGCTTGCCGAAGGCCGACTGGTGAACCTTGGCTGTGCAACAGGGCACCCCAGCTTCGTAATGAGCAACAGTTTCACGAATCAGGTCATGGCTCAGATTGCACTGTGGACCGAGACAGAGAAGTTTGAACTCGGGGTACACCTGCTGCCGAAGGAACTGGACGAAGAAGTCGCCCGGCTGCACCTCGCGAAGCTGGGGGCAAAGCTTGAAGTCCTGACTCAGGACCAGGCGGATTACATCGGTGTTCCGGTTGCCGGTCCCTACAAGCCAGAGCATTACCGCTACTGATCACCAGTGCGGAACCAGCCGATGGTGGTTCTGCCGATTGTTCAGAGATTCAAAGCCTGCGTCCGCCGGACGCAGGCTTTTTTTGTTCAGATTTTTGCGGCAGAGACGCCCTGAGTCGGCATGAGCAATTGTCGGGTGCCTTTTCTTCAGAAGCAGATCTGCGAATATTCCGGCTGATCTGATTTCAGGACGCAACACAAGCCTGGTAACAATTCTGCGACGTTGCATGTTTACTTCATTCCTACAGAATAAAGCCGACACTCAGGCAAGGTCGCAGCACCCTGAGTACAGCAGCCGCTCCCTGCAGTTGCTGATCCTGCTGACAGCTCTCTGTGGTTGTAACGAGAAGTCGCCCATAACTTCACCACAGCAGGCCCTCGCCACGGATCCGGCTCCGGCTGAACGGCTGAAGCTGCAGCTGTTTACTGAGAAGACCCTGCCGATTCCATCATCACTGCATCATGGAGTACCGGATGGCAGCTATGAGATGCCGCTGATCATGGGCGGAGGCTGTTCAATTGCCGACCTTGACGGCGATGGGCGGATGGAACTGATTGCAGTCCCCGGATCGACATCCCCTGGCGCAGATAAGGATGGGCATTTGCCCTGCATTGTGCTGCAGCAGCTGGCAGACGGCAGATTCCGTGATGTCACGATGACAGCAGGATTGCTGACCATGCCGACTGGAATGGGGTGCTGGCTGGCTGATATCGATCACGACGGCGACCCCGATGCGGTCACAACTTCCTCATCCGGCCTGATGCTGCTTCGCAATGACTCCACAAACGGCCTGATTCAGTTTACAGACGTGACAGTGCAATCAGGCCTTTCGACTTCACGCTGGAGCACAGCTGCCAGCTTTGTGGACATTGATCGCGATGGATGGCTGGACCTGTTCGTTGCTCACTACGTGGATTACTTCCCTGGAAGCCAGTGCCTTGATACGGCCGGAAATCCGGATTACTGCGGACCACAGGCATTTGCGGGCACCACTGACATGCTGCTTCGCAATCTTGGAGCGGAGGGGCACCCGCTGAAGTTTGAGGATATTACTCTGGCGGCAGGTCTGGGAAGCGGTGCCGGTCGGGGTCTTGGCAGCATCTGCTGTGATCTCAATGGCGATCGTCTGGCGGATCTCTATGTCGCCAACGACATGGAACCAAACTTTCTCTGGATCCAGCAGCCGGATGGCAGCTTTCGTGAAGAAGCCTCGCTGCGTGGTGCTGCGACCGACATCCAGGGGCGGCCGCAGGCCAGCATGGGAACCGTGCTCGCGGACTTTGATCAGGATGGGCTGGCGGACCTGTTTCTGACGCACCTGCGGGGAGAGTCAAATACGTGGTATCGGCAGAGTCCGCGGGGAGTGTTTTCTGATTCAACATCCCGCACGATTCTTGGCGAATCATCCCGGCAGCTGACTGGATTCGGAGTGATTGCTGAAGATCTGAATGCTGATGGATTCGCAGATCTGTGCATCGTGAATGGCCGAGTGATGCGGTCCCCGCTCCAGACGAATACGAACCCGCAGGACCACTGGTCAGATTACGCGGAACACAATCAGATCTTTCTTGGGGGCAGCGATGCAGACTTCCGCATGGTTAATGAAGGCGATCCGTTTCTTGAGCCCGAGGAGGTTTCCCGCGGGCTGGCAACGGGAGATATCGATAATGACGGCGACTGCGATATTCTTGTCGCCGGCATCAGTACGCCATTGCGTCTGTACCTGAATACTGCCAGTGACACCGGTAACTGGCTCCGCATCAATCTGACAGACAGGATCGGCAGACGTGATGCGATTGGCGCTCGAGTCGTTGTCACCAGCGGGGACAGACAGTTTGAACGGACACTTCTGCCGTACGCGGGATATCTCTCCAGCCATATGCCGTCACTGTTCTTCGGGCTTGGTGATCTGCAGACGGTAGACATGATCGATGTTTACTGGCCTGACGAGGCCGTCGGCAGTGAACAGTATCCCGGCGGTGCCGTAAATCGGGCACTGACACTGCAGCAGGGCATGGGGATTCATTCAGAAGGAGTCACCGATGGAATGCGGTGACCCTCAGGCGCAGTCGGCCCGTCAGTCAGCAGCTGACAGTTCGTCAGTGCTGATATCCTCACGATCAGGAGCCAGCATCTTCACGCGAATAGTGTTCCTGCTGGTTGCTGCAGTCAGTGCAGCCGCGTTGTTTCTGTGGATTTCGCAGCCCGCCGTCACAGCAGTCCCTCCCGGCCCCCCCGGGAAAGCATCGCAGGATGTTACAGAACTGCTTCGGCAACTGCATGAATCCGCATCATTGAAAGTGGACTCTGCCGACGCCTGGGGCGACTACGGAATGGCCCTGATGCAGCACGAGTTCCATTCGGAGGCGCTGCAGTGCCTGGCCGTTGCGGAATCCCTTGCACCTGAAGATCCTCGCTGGCCGTATCTGCAGGGTGTCATTCTGGAGCAGAGTTCGGCGGAACGAGCAAAGCAAGCCTTCGAGCGGACACTGAGTCTGCGACCGAGTTCTGTCCCGACAGTCCTGCGATCATCCTCTGCGCAGATTTCCCTGGGACAATATCAGCAGGCAACAGCTCGTATTCGGCAGCTGCTGCAGGAACAACCGCAACAACAGCAGGGCTGGCTGCTGCTGTTGCAGCTGCATCGGCTTGAGCACTCACAGCAATCGGCAGCAGGTCTCCTGGTACAGGCCCGCGAAGCCGGGGCAGAAACCAGAGAACTTCTGCAGGAAGCCGCACGACTGGCACTGCAGCAGGAAGATCCAGAGACGGCAGGCATACTCGCTGATGCAGCGCAGCAGGCTCAGCCAATCAGCCCGATGTCTGACCCATGGATGGACATGGTGCGAACCTATGACGCCAGTGGCACCATCACTGCCATTGAAGCGGACCGACTTCGCAGTCGTGGACAGCAGGATGCGGCTGCAGAAAAACTGGCTGCACTGGTCCGTGCTCAGCCTGATCGCTCTCGACCAGCGCTGAATCTCGCCCTGACACTGCAGGAGTCGGGGCAACTGGACGCGGCTGAATTGCAGCTTGCGGAGCTGAGCAGAAGCTTCCCCGACGATCCAATGATTCTTTTTCATTATGCCGTTCTGTTGTCTCAGACGGCGAAGCCCGGTCCCGCAATGACACAGCTGGAACGCTGCCTGAACCTCAAACCTGACTACGGTCTGGCACGGTCGCTGCAGGCGTTACTGCTGAGCGATGACGGGCAGACAGAAGCGGCGGCAGCCGAATTTCGGCGAGCAATCCAGGATACTCCGGCCAGCATTCCAGTCCGGCTGCTGTTTCTTGAATTTCTGCAGCAGCACAGTCGGACCACAGAATTTGAACTCCTGCTGCTGGACTCTGCGCCATTGTTGCTGTCAGATGCAGCAGACGCTGATCCGACTCTGCAATCGTATCGACAGCAGTTGCTGGAACTGCAATCGGACACCGCAGCAGGACGCCACGAACCAGACAATGCCCCGGAACAGGACAATGAGTGAAGCCTCGAGCTCCGGTACACCGCAGCGAGTGATTGCAGCGCTTGCGGGGACAGGATTCCTGATCCTCGCTGTGTCGCAGTATTCAGCGGTTCGCAACCAGGCGGACCAGGAGCTGGCGCATGCAGCTGATCCGGCCATTCCGGATTACGACTGTCTCGAAACAGGAGAACACGCCAGGGCGAGTGTCCGAAATCCTACTGCGTTTCGTGACTTCACTGACCAGTTGCAGATCGATTTTGAGCACAGCCCCGGGCCTCTCGGCACCTGGTTCATGCCCGAATCCACCGGCTGTGGTGTCGCCATTCTTGACTATGACCGTGACGGTCTGAGCGACCTGTACTTTGTCAATTGTGCGGCATCTCCGCATCCGGAAATCAGCGACCCCCAGCGGAGAACCAATCGTCTGTTTCGGCGGACCAGTTCCGGGACATTTGATGATGTCACCGACAGCAGCGGCCTTGCTGATACTGGATATGGATCGGGCGTCGCAGTCGGCGATGTCAACAATGATGGCTGGCCTGATGTCTTCGTCACCAATTACGGCCAGGATTCGCTTTATCAGAATCTGCAGAACGGCACGTTCGCGCAGCTGCACTCTGCATTCGATCGCCCGGAATCTGACTGGGGCTCCGCCGCCTGTTTTGTGGACTTTGATCGTGACGGGTGGCTGGATCTGTTCGTTGTGAATTACACCGCTGACGCAGAATACGGGCATGTCGTTTCCTGCGGGTTTGATCATGGGCTGGTCAGCTACTGTGGGCCGCACAAGTTTCAGCACACGGTGGATCGGCTTTATCGGAACGAGACCGGGGATCAGCCCGCGAATTCCGATGGAAGTCGCGATGTGCGATTCCGTGACGTTACAGAGGAGGCCGGTCTTGACGCGGCGGTTACTGCTGGCTTTGGCGCTGTCTGCCATGATCTCACGGGAGATGGCTGGCCGGATCTGTTCGTCGCCAACGACGGAGCCCCCAACCGGCTCTGGGTAAATCAGCAAAACGGTACATTTGAAGAGGAAGCGCTGCAGCGGGGTGTGTCCTGCAATGGAGCCGGTATTCCGGAAGCTGGTATGGGAGCCGTACTGGGCGATGTCAACCACGACCAGATTCCGGATCTGCTGCTGACGCATCTGACGAGAGAAACCGCGACGTTATACACCAGTACTCAGGAAGGTTTCTTCCACGATACGACCCCGGGCACCGTACTGGAGGAAGTGTCTCGACGTCACACCGGATGGGGAGTTGCTCTGGCAGATCTGAATCACGATGGCATGCTGGATATTCCCATCGTGAATGGCCTTGTGATTCCCTGCCATTCCGGATTTCCGTTTCATGGCGAAGACGAATTTCATCGCCGGGAAGCGCAGATTCGCGATCATGTACGGTACTGGCTGGACTACGCCGATCAGAATGCACTGCTGTTCGGCACTGCAGACGGACTCTTCACCGAACAGGAGTCTGCCGGTGGGGATTTCACCTCAGCAGTTGCCTCCGGAAGAGGCCTGGCGATCGGTGATCTGGACAGCGATGGCGATCTCGACCTGATCGTCACCAATTGCGGAAGTTCTGCCCGCTGTTATGAAAATCGCATGCAGAAATCCGGGAACTGGCTGCAGTTTCAGCTGCGGTCTCGCCATGGCAACCGGGACGCAATCGGTGCCAGCATCAGTCTGCAGCTGAGCGACGGCAGTCGACGCACCAGCTTCTGTCTGCCGCAGACAGGGTACCTGTGCAGCAACGACAGTCACGTGCATTTTGGTCTGCCAGCAGACGTGGCAGTGGAGTCAGTCGAGGTCAGGTGGGCCGACGGAGCACCGGAAACAGCAGCTGAGATATTTGCCGCCGTGGACCTGAATCAGATCGTTGTACTGCAGCAGGCAACAGGAACTCCAGCAGAGAACCAGCCATGATACTTCAGTGGTTCAATAACTTTGACGCCGCTCAGTCACTATGGCAGCTCACAGCAGCGTTGCTGTTGCTGCTGACTCTGGGGCCTGGGATTGCAGGGCGGCTGAATGCGGACCGTGCCAGCGTGCCGGACCTGCTGACTGGAAGCCAGTGGCTGCAGGGGACTCTGTTCCTGACTGTCCTCTGGCTGCTGCTGCTGTTCAGTATTACCTTCGGGCCTTCTGCCGGCACCATGCCTGACGACGATGCAAACGCATCAGAGGCGGCTCCGCAATCGATGGAATCCATGATACGCGATTCGGCGAATATGGAAGATCAGCGTCCGTATATGGGACGAGGCGGACTCATTGGCAGCTTTTATTTCGCCGGGCTGAAGCACTTTGAAGCGCAGGGAAATACGGAGCAACCCCTGTTTGCCGCACGGCGACCATGGCTGCGCATTCCGATGACCGTCCTCGCGCTGTTTCATCTCTCCGTGTACCTCTCGGCAGCTGCAGTCGTTGCGATCCAGCTGCAGCAGCACTTGCCGTCAACTCGACAGCTGGCTTTTCTGACAGCATGGTCCGTCCTGATTTATGCTCCCGTAATTCACTGGACGTGGGGAGAAGGCTGGCTCGGTATTCGCCACGTAATCGATACTGGTGGCGGCATTCTGCTGCTGCTGTGCGCCGGCTCTGCCGCCGGGATTTCCTGCGGAGCTGGCAACTGGCAGACCGGAGGCTCTCCCGGCCGGATCACGCAGAGCATCGTAATCACTCCCGCAGTCGCAGGAGCTCTGCTGCCTGCAGGAATCGTAATCCTTGCCGGTGCTCTCGGAGTCTACTCAGTTCCGCTGCGAGCTCTGGCGATGCTCAATATCATTGTCGGCGGAGCCGGGGGGCTCATTCTCATTCTGATCCTGCAGAACCTGATCCCCCGTCGCATGACTGCAGTCAGCAGTTATGACGGCTTTGTAACCGGGATGCTGATCTCCGTTTCCAGTGCAGCCCTGATTTCACCACTGACATCATTTGTCTGCGGCGGTGCCGGAACCCTGATCACGCTGATTCTGCTGGACGTTGCCGGACTGATCTGCCGTTGTTTTTTCGCTCCCCTTTCACGCCTTGTGATTCCGCTGTCACTGAGCATGCTGTTGCCTGGTGTGTTCGGGACTTCTGCGAACGGTGTCGTGCAATGGGACGGGAGCGTGATTCAGTCGTTGATTCATGGATCCACCGAACTTCTGCTCTGGCAGACACTGGCCACAGTCAGCGTGTTCGCGTGGGCCACAATCGCCACTGCCACTTTGATGAGACTGCTTCGTCCACAGCAGCAACCACAGAATTCCGTCGTAGAAATCGATATCTGAACGGCCTGCCGGTGAGCTGCAGGCAATGCAGCGAACGGACCGCCGCGTATTTGCACTCAGGAATTCGCAATCGACTTGTCGGCATAGATTCTGTGCTGTGTCAGAAACGCCTCCACAGCCCGAGGAGTCTGAAAGCGGAGGCTCTGACCGCTGAGAGCCCGCTGCCGCAGGTCAGAAGCCTGCAGATCAACCCCTGGGATTTTCTGGATGATCACTCTGGACGCGATCTCCACCCCGACCCATTCCACAATCTGCTCATCCGTCAGTTCTGCCTCCCCGGGGCGATTGCAGACCACCAGAGTTGACATCGCCGCGATCTGTTCTGGATCTTTCCAGCTCAGAAACTGCCGCAATGAATCTGCTCCCAGCAGCAGAAACAGTTCATCATCGGGCAGATCGCGGCGGAGGGACTGCAGCGTCTCAATCGTATACGACAGGCCTTCTCGACGGAGTTCCCGCCGATCCACCACGAATTCAGGGCAGCCTGCGACTGCCAGCTGAATCATATCGGCCCGAGCATGTCCGTCGGCAGGAACTGTGTCTGGCTTATGCGGGGATATCCGAGCGGGAATAAACCGTACCTGATCCAGACTGAGCGCCTCACGACAGGATTCTGCCACCATCAGGTGCCCATAGTGAACAGGATCAAAGGTTCCTCCAAGTATTCCAGTCTTCATTCCCACAGACCCGACAAACAGCATTCGATCGTACAGGTCACTGCTCCTGCTGGCGGCACAAGGCCGGATAGGTGTGGAGTACAGCGCCACATATATGATAATCACCTCAGCTCGGGATTCCCGGCGCCATGATTCACACTTCGGCAGATTCTGCCGAGTGATTCCAGCCCAGTCGCAGTTGAAACGGGCGAAGAAAGACTTCTGCTGCACTTCCTGCCGAAGTGCGGAAGGCGTGGCAGCTGCACTCCGCCGGAACCGCCCTGCACACATTGATCCGTGTTGACCGTGCTGGCGAATCCGGGCTATTTTCCAAAGGTCGGGTTTTTTCGTATCTCGACGGAGTTTTCAGCGGCAGGCGTCATCCCCGTCTGCTGCAGTGTCATGAATTCCCGTTTCCATTGTGATTCTCCAATCAGGTCACTGGGTCGTCCGGGACATTGTGCAAAGCTCTGCCTTGTGTTCGAAGGAACGGCAGGTAATCCCTGCAAACGGAATACTGCGTGGTCAGTCTGAGGAGCTTGTTCCCCGGACTCCACGTATCCGTAACCACTGCAGGGAAGACTCTGCTGTTTTCCAGAGCCCTCAGACTCGTCGATTCTCGAACGCGTCCAGTCACTTCTCGAATCCTCTCTTCTGAATGAGATGCATCCGTATGCTCATTCAGAATCCTTTCTTCCGTGAGCTGCAGGCACACAACCCTTCGGCTTCACCCTTTCTTCCGCTGTCCGAACCATCCCTCGTACCTGATCGATGTACCTGCAGAGGTACTGCTGCTCAGCGTGCGCCGGTATCGGCGGAGCCAATCCTATGTCGACTCCTCTCCTGCACTCGAAGCGTCCGGAAATGCACACTGGCGGCCGTCGATTGCATTTGACAGTGATGATCGCACTGCTGCTGGTCACGAACTGCGGATGTGAAATGGGCCTGTTTCCCACGCTCGGCCAGTCAGCGATCGCGGACCGATTTTCCAGCCTGTTCGACTCGGACGAAGCAGAAAACAAATACCGCCGTGAGCGTTCGGAAGACAATGATTTCGGACGTCGCTATGAGACCCCGCTGCTTGGTGAGTACATGAGCGTGCAGGGAGACAGGGTCGTCGTGCTCAAGGGCGTTGGGCTGGTTACAGGGCTGAACGGAACGGGCGGCGATCCGTCACCATCAGGGCTGCGGACCCAGCTGCTGAACGAGATGTCACGCCGCAAAGTACCGCAGCCCAGCGAATTACTCGCGTCTCCGGACACAGCCCTCGTGGTTATCATCGCTTATCTGCCGGCGATGATCCGCAAGTCTGAGCCGTTCGATGTTCGCGTGGTACTGCCTCCAAACAGTAATGCTCGCAGTCTGAAAGGCGGCTGGCTGCTGGAAACCCGACTCTTCGAAGAACACACTGTGAAGGAGGCGACATCGCTGCGACCGCAGGAATACGCAGTCGCGGCTGGAGCAATACTGACGGATCTGTTGGCAGAGGGAAACAGTGTCGAGAAACAGGCAGCACTGATGGCCGGAACCATCCCTGGCGGTGCAGTCTCCAGAGTTGATCGCGACCTGAGCATTATCCTCCGCAGCGATAAACGCAGTGCACGCAACAGTGACCGCGTCGCCAAAGCCGTTTCGGCTCGCTTCCATCGCCATAACCGATTCGGACAGAAAATCACATGTGCCACCGCAAAGGATGACGTGCTGGTGGAACTGATGCCACATCCGCAGTACGTCAACAATTTGCCCCGCTACCAGGCCGTCATTCGTCGTATCGCCATGAGTGAGACAGATGTCGCTCGCAGAATGCGGATCGAAATGTTGGCTCGGGACATTCTGGATCCGGATCTCTGTGAGGAAGCAGCACTGCAGCTGGAAGCGATCGGCGATGAAGCAATCCCGTATCTCAGGGACGCCCTGTCATCTGACAGCCTTGAAGTCCGTTTCAATGCAGCTCAGAGCCTTGCATATCTTGGGGAACCGAGTGGCGTTGAGGTACTGCAACAGGCCGTCAGTGAGCAGCCGGCATTTCGGATTTACGGGCTGGTTGCCCTCTCCGTGCTGAAAAATGACCCCGATGCAATTCTGGCACTGCGCAAACTGATGAGCGACGATTCGCTCGAGACATGTTACGGCGCACTCAGATCGCTCAAGGAACTTGATCCGACCGATCCGTTCCTGAACCGGACCCGATTCAGCAGCGGATTTATTCTGCACGAAATTGAGAGCACCGGCAAGCCCATGGTGCACGTCACCCGACGCCGGCTGCCTGAGGTTGCGGTCTTCGGAAACAGTCAGCCCCTGCGACTGCCGTGCATTCTGAACGCCGGCAACAACCTCCGAGTGATCGGTCGTGCGGGCGGCAGGACTGTCGAAATCACAAGATACGCACTCAATCGGGAGCCGGAACGGTTCACAACTGGAAACACTCTGACCGAAGTGATCCGCGCCTGCGGTGATCTTGGCGCAACTTATCCGGAAATTGTGCAGCTGCTGCTCGAAGCGGATACTCAGCACAACCTGACGGGTGAGTTTGGCGTCGATCGACTGCCTCAACCGGGACGACGTTACCGTCGCAGCAGCCTCAGTAACTCTGCGAACTCTGCAGAAGAATCTTCAGAGGAACTGCCTGAGCGCGAAGTCGGGAATGCAGCACTGACCCCGGAGCTGTTTGATCAGCTGGATGAAGACGAAGTTGCTCGCAACGAGTCAGCGGAACAGCTGGTCAACATCGACTTCAGCGAAGTGGCCCGAAGTGATTCCGGAAGCACTGCAGATCCGGAAGCTGCATCCGTCGACGCAGCTCCGCAGACTGATGACGCCGAAAACTCCGAGGAATTCCGGCTCAATGAACCCGGGGGCGATGACGATTCACTGACCACCCCGGAAACAGAGGCTGACCAGCTGCGGGAGCCGACATCAGTGCAGACTTCCGGACCATCATTGATCGAACGCCTGAACCCGTTCCGTCGCCTTAATCGACCGTTCGATGAACTGACGGAGCCTGAATAATCGTCAGTGAGCTGACCTTTCTCGGGGTGGAAAGCCCCCGGACACACCAGAACAGCAAACCAGCGGTAGCCCTGCGAGCGGATGCCGCCCCACTCTGACTCTCGCCCGTGGCGAGAGTTGGCAACGACCGGAATGAAACACGGATGCTCAAGTCCCTTGAACTCTGCGGATTCAAGAGCTTCGCTGACCGAACAGTTTTTGACTTCCCCGCGGGAATTACCGGGGTCGTCGGACCGAACGGCAGCGGGAAGAGCAACGTCGTAGACTCAATCAAGTGGATTCTGGGAGACCAGAGTGCTCGCAGTCTGCGTGGTAAGGAAATGACAGATGTCATTTTCAATGGGTCTGCGGGCCGCGGCGCATCCCAGTATGCTGAAGCGACACTTGTGTTTGACAACTCCAGTCGATTTCTGCCACTGGAACTGGACGAAGTTACTGTCGGCAGACGACTCTGGCAGTCAGGCGATTCCGAATACCTGATCAATCGCAACACGGCACGTCTGAAGGATGTGCGGTCCCTGTTTGCCGGCACAGGTGCCGGAGCATCAGCTTACTGCATCATCGAACAGGGACGAGTTGATCAGATCCTGCAGTCCAACGCGGCGAATCGTCGAGCGATTTTCGAGGAGGCCGCCGGGGTAAGTACGTTGCGGATGCGACGCACCGAAGCACTCCGTCGACTCGAACGCGTGGAGCAGAATCTTGTCCGCCTCGGCGACCTCGTTGACGAAGTGGAATCTCAGGTCAGTTCCCTTCGTTCACAGGCACAACGTGCCACCCGATACCAGGCAGTCTCCCGCGAGCTGGAAACACTCTGGATCGGACTTGCCGCGGATGATTTTCGTCGCGAATCAGTCCAGAAGGACACGATTCAGGCACAGTGTGAACAACTCTCAGCTGAGATCGAGGATCTGCAGACACAACAGTCAGCTGCTGATAAGCAGGTCCGCTCCGCCGACCACGCTCTGCAGAATGCGGACGAACAGCTGCGTGACCGGGAAGGACAGCGCAGCAGGATCCGCAGCCACATGGCCAGTCTGGAAACAACACTGCGACATCTGCAGTCCCGCAAGGCTGAACTCACAGCCGACGTGCAGCGACTGAGTCGCCAGCAGACACACATGCAGTTACGTGTCACGGAAGCAGAGCAGGAGCTGGACAGTCTTCGCGCATCTCTGGAATCAAGACAGCAGGCTGTCGAACAGAAACGGACTGCCGTCAGTTCCGATGACGAAGAAATCGAGTCGATCAAACAGCTTCTCGCAGAACTGCAGACCAGCTCAGAAACGTGTCAGCGAGAGCAACTGGAGCGACTGCAGAGCAGATCAGCTCTGGATTCACAGCTGGAGAACCTGCGTACTCAGCTGGCCCAGACTGAATCGAAGATGGCGGCTGCCGAACAGAAGCTGGCCGACCTTGAGCAGGAAACGCTGACACTTGTCAGTGCCACGGCAGAATTTGAGGAACAGCTGCAGAGACAACAGGCCCTGCTGGAGGATTCTGAGCAGTCGGCTGACCGACTTCTTGCTGACCGTGAAAAACTGCAGGGAGAACAGAGCCGAGGACAGCAGACACTTGCCGAACTGCGAGAACAGCGAAGTGGCCTGATTGCTCGCCGAGCAGTGCTGGAGGATCTTGAAGATCGCCAGGAAGGGTTTGGAATCGGGGTTCGCGAAATACTCCGTCGCGCTGAAGAATCTGATAGTGAACCGTGGAATCTGATCCTCGGCAGTGTCGCCGATCTGCTTGACGTCGACATGGAACACGCCGCATTGCTGGAAGTTGCTCTCTCCGGCCGTGCTCAGCTGCTTGCAGTGTCGCGGCTGGGCCCGCTGATGGACTACATCACCTCGGGTCGATGCCGAATCACTGACCGTGTCGGCTTCATTTCCATGGAATCCTGCTCCGCCGAAGAACAGGAACTGCAGTCGCTGCGCCACGAACTCCGCCAGGTTTCTCAGCCTGAATGGGAATCAGGGAATGCACCGGAATCCTCCGAAGATCTCTGGTGGAGCCGTTTTGACCGCCCCGCAGATGGCAGTTCGGCACCGATGCTCCCATCCACGGTATCCGGCGGCGCCTCCGGGCTGCATGCCGTATGGGCAGACTCCCGTGGAAGCAGCCCCGTCGAACGCTCCATCTTTACTCAGTACCGCCCTGGTGCTCCGCAACTGTTCCGCGAAGAAGGAATCGTCGGGCGAGCAGATGCACTTGCTCGATCGCCTGCCAGTATGCCGGACCTCGCGGCTCATCTGCTGGCGGACACGTGGGTCACTGACTCACTCGCGGCCGCCGTTCACTGGCATCAGAAAACAAAGGGTAACTGTCGCTTTGTCACATTGCAGGGTGAACTCATTGAATCCGACGGAACACTGTTCACCGGAACAATTCGCAATGAATCAGCACTGCTGTCTCGAAAAAGTGAACTGAGGCGACTTCGCAATGAACTGCATCGCATCGAGCATGATGTTGCACAACGTGAACTTGCCCTGCGGACAATCAACACAAACATCAGTGAGACTGATGAACAGCTTCGCGATGCAAGAAACGGCATCGACAGAAACATGGCTCTTTGTCGAGATGCTGAATCATCACTCTCGGAGCATCTCCGAGCATTGCAGCACTGTGAACAGCGGGAACAGAGTCTGATGCGTGAACGAGACCAGGTCGCTGCCGATCTGGATTCTCTGGCCACCAGAATGACCAGATCTCATGAGCAGCTGCAGTCAGGTCAGACACTCCTGGCAGCACTGCATGAACGACTGCAGGACTACGGAGAACGTCAGCAGCAATACACGCAGCAACTGGAGGCCCTGAAGCGAAACCGGACATCTTCCAGTCTGGAACTGACGCGTTCAGAAGAACGTCTGAGCGGACTTCAGGAATCAATTGAACGCGTCGAACATGATCTGGAACAGCGGCAGCAGCAGCAGACGGAAGCCATTCGCCGACTCAGCAGCGCACGCGACAGAGCGCGGGACGTTCAGCTGGCACTACTGAATACAGCGGCAGAAATCTCCGAATATCAGGTCCTTGACGAACAGCTCAGTCGAGGCGTTGGAGAACTGAGTACGGAACGTGGACAACTGCGAACCACTCGAAATCGAGCGTCTGATGCCCTGTCAGTCATTATCAATGACCTCAAGCAGCGGCAGCATCGGTTCCACGAACATGAACTGAGAATGCAGAAGATTGACCATCAGCTGCAGACGTCTGCCGCACGCATCCGCGAAGAGTACCAGATCGAAGTGCAGGAGGCCGTCGACAGTGGAGCCAGCGCGATCGCCGTATGGCAGGAAAGGAAACAGTCACCTTCAGCCGGCGATGATGCGGAGGAAGCAGGTCCGGAGTCCTTCACAGGATCTGCCGTGGATGCTGCAGCAGCGCCTGTTTTTAATGAGGCTGCGGCGACTGTAATCGAGGATCACGATGAGTTTCAGAGAATCCGAACCGAAATCGATCATCGCATCGAACGACTTCGACGCCAGCTGAAACGAATTGGCAATGTCGGCTCCGAAAGCCTCGAAAACCTTCAGGAACTGGAATCCAGGTTTCAGCGGCTGCAGCTGCAGCTCAACGACCTTGAAGCGGCACGAGATGCCATCGGCAACATGGTTCGTCGGATCAATGTCGAAAGTCGACGGATGTTCCTGGAGTCATTTGAGACAATTCGCGGTTATTTCCGTGATCTGTTTCGACGGCTTTTCGGCGGCGGTGAGGCCGATCTGGTCCTTGAAGACCCGGAAGACGTGCTGGAATGTTCGATCGACGTGGTTGCGCGCCCCCCAGGCAAGGAACTTCGCAGCATCTCGTTGCTCAGTGGTGGCGAGAAGACCCTCACCGCCGTAGCTCTGCTGCTGGCAATCTTCCGCAGCAGAACCAGTCCGTTCTGCCTGCTGGACGAGGTGGACGCAGCACTGGACGACGCCAATATTGGCCGATTTGTGAATGTTCTGCGTGACTTCCAGCAGGAAACCCAGTTCATCCTGATCACCCATCGTAAGCCCACAATGGCCGTAACTGATGTTCTTTACGGAGTCACGATGGAAGAGTCGGGAATATCAAAGCGGCTGTCGCTGCGATTTGAGGAAATTGATGAGCAGGGGAACTTCCTTGCAGCTGCTCGCGAACAGAAAGCAGCCTGACCCGGAAGGGCAATCAGTTTTCCGTGCGGTCGGCCCGTTCTTTCAGTGTTTCTGACACTGCTGGTTTTTCCAGCCAAATCCGGGCAGACCGTGTCCTGCCACTGTTCCGCAAGGTGTTGTCGACAGTCGCTTTCGCTTCAGACAGACCCGCCGCTGCAGATGTCGCGAACAATTCTGCAGGCAGTTCAGGCAGGAACCGCAAACATCTTAAAGTCGGATCTGCAGTCTGACCGAAAATTCACGTGGCGATTGAATTCCTGTTGTGGCAGCAGCCCGAATCCTCGGATTGCTGCGGGGAGGCCAGGAAGCACTTCAGGGGAACGTCGCCGGGGGGCACGCTCAGCGTCGACCGTAACGGAAGGGATGTCCGGAAAAGGTCGGGACTCGATTGGGTTCAGCTGATTGCTGCTCAAAGCGCC
>JALQUR010000222.1 GCA_023260695.1 Planctomycetaceae bacterium | reverse complement strand
GATTGCTCGCCGCGAGTTCGGCTCGGGGATCAGTGCCAATGTGGACGCGATGGCTCGGTTGGGATTGCTCTACCTGCGGGACGGGCTGTGGAAAGAGACGCGGATCCTGCCGGCAGATTTTGTCAGGCAGGCTGGGAGCACGGTTCCGGGAGTTGTGGGGCTGCCTGTGGTGAATCCTGCAGATTACGGGAAGGCGTCCGATCACTACGGATTGTTGTGGTGGAACAATGCCGACGGAACGTTGCCGGATGTGCCGCGTGATGCGTACTGGACCTGGGGATTATACGACAGTCTGATTGTGGTGATTCCGAGTCTGGATATCGTGGTTTCCAGAGCGGGTCAGTCGTGGAGGCGAGAACGCGGCGAAGATCACTACGCGGTCCTGCAGCCATTTCTGGGGCCGATCGCAGCTGCCGCCGACGATCTGCTCGAACGTCAGCCGCCGCCAAAACAGAAAGCAGAGGCTGCGGCAACGCACGCCAGCCCGCCGTATCCCCGGAGTACGGTGATCTCAGAGATCGTCTGGTCGCCGGCAGACTCGATTACTCGCGGTGCTCGCGGCAGCGACAACTGGCCGTTGACATGGGGAGCAGATGATCAGCTTTATACCGTCTACGGCGATGGTCGTGGCTTCGAACCATTTGTTGACAGAAAGTTAAGCCTGGGTCTGGCACGAATTGGCGGACCTGCGGAGGCTTACTCTGCGGTCAACCTTCGTTCTGCCACCCTCGAGACAACCGGCGACGGTGCGCGAGGAAAGAAGGGCAGCGGAATGCTCATGGTGGACGGGACGCTGTATCTGTGGGCACGCAACGCCGGAAATTCGCAGTTGGCATGGTCCACAGATCTCGGGAAGACCTGGACGTGGAGTGACTGGAAATTCAGTGTAAGTTTCGGGGCAGCGACATTCCTGAACTATGGTCCGGACTATTCAGGGGCACGGGATGGATACGTGTACGTCTATTCGCATGACCATGACAGTGCCTATGAGGCTGCTGATCGAATGGTACTGGCGCGTGTTCCGAAAAAGCAGATGACTCAGCGAACAGCATGGGAGTTCTTCATTGAGGTGGACGATTCCGGGCAGGCGCGGTGGACAGCAGATGTTGCTGAACGGGGTTCGGTGTTTGATCATCGGGGACGCTGTTATCGATCGGGGGTCAGTTACAATCCCGGCCTGAAGCGATATCTTTGGTGTCAGACACTCCCGGGCGGGGATACTCGGTTTGCAGGTGGATTCGGGATTTACGATGCACCGGAACCGTGGGGGCCCTGGAGTACGGTGTATTTTACGGAACGCTGGGATATCGGACCGGGAGAAACGTCGAGTATCCCGCCACGGTGGATCAGCAGCGACGGGCGCACGGTGCATCTGGTCTTTTCGGGGGACGATTGCTTTTCCGTCAGGCGGGGAGAATTAGTGTTGCCGGCTGCGAACTGAAGTCATCGCGGCTGTACGCTCATGGCCGTTGTCGGGATGAGCAAGTTGCTGTATGGGATGGACCGAGGTTAAGTCTGCACCGGGGAGGCCATCTGTCGGACTGTGAACGGCCGGTTTCCTGACAGCGAGAGGTGCATCGTTGCACCCTGACGAAGAGAGTTTGCTGAGGCGGCCGGGACTTTTTCTGCCTGTGCTGGGATTGGATTGATGCTGAGGATACGGGTTTTTGAAGCGGCAGATCTGGAAGAGCTGCGACGGATTACGGTCGAAGGATTCGACGGGATTGCAATTGATCAGAACGTGGAGCGGGCCATCGGGATTGTGGGTGGTCACGACTGGCGGTGGCGGAAGGCTCGGCATGTGGATGAAGATGTGTCGGCGAATCCTGCCGGGGTCTTTGTGGCTGAGATTGATGGCCGAGTTGCGGGGTATATTTCAACTCGCATTGATCGTGAGGCCGGGAAGGGCCGCATTCCCAATCTGGCGGTGGATGCTTCAGAGCGTGGAGCGGGTATCGGTCGGAAGCTGATCGAATATGCGCTGGAGTATCTGCGGGCGGAGGGCATGGAATTCGTGATGATTGAGACGATGGCCAACAATCCGATCGGGCAGCACCTGTATCCTTCCTGTGGATTCACTGAGGCAGGCCAGCAGATACATTACGTGCGGCGTTTGTAATGGAGACACCCGGTCCGTCGCAGGAGTGATGCGACATCGCCGGTGTGGCTGACCGTTGTCCGGGACGTACAGTTATGCTCACGTGCGGGTACTCAGGCAGTGCCATAATGCGTCAGCTCAGGGCAGGGCGCTAGTCGATGTGTCAGCGTTGTCAATGCCTGCCGGACTGCTGTTGCACAGGGTTGGCGGTATTGTCAGCTGTTTTGGGTAGTTGTTTTGTTATCATGCGGCTACGCGCTTCAGAAGTTCGATTCGGTTCAAGATTGCGGTCGTCAATCTGACAGCCTCGTTTGTCGTACCGCTCCCGTGACCATCGCGGTAACTGGTGGTTCCTGTGGCGGAGATTGATCGTACGCTTCCAGACAACAATTGGACTACGGATTCCCCGTTTGAGCAGCCGGGGAGTACGCTCACTTCGTCGGCTTAAGCTGTGCGAAGAAACATGAACGCTGCGGGGTGTCATCTGCAAAAATATCGCCTGCAAAACTCCTGCGCAAATGGCTGAATGATCATTTGTCGCTGCCTGCACGAAGAATTGACTTTTTTGACATGGCTTTTGAGGAGCCTCAGCGATGAAACGGTTTGAGCGATTGAGTTCGTGTGTGGGCGTAAGAGCAACGCGATCTGCTCCGGCAGCAATGCAGACTGGGGTGATCGCGCTGGTATGCATGGCCATGCTTTTCAGTGCCGGTGCTGTATCAGCTCAGGAAGAGGCTCGACGGCCCGCAGAGGGTGATGCAGGTGTTCGTCGTTCGGCAGAGGGTGACGCTGGTGCTCGCCGAGCGGCAGAGGGTGACGCGGGTGTTCGCCGAGCGGCAGAGGGTGATGCGGGTGCACGTCGTTCTGCAGAGGGTGATGCGGGTGCACGTCGTGCGGCAGAGGGTGACGCGGGTGCACGTCGTGCGGCCGAGGGGACTCGCCGTGGACGCGATTCTGGTGCCGAGAG
>JALQUR010000255.1 GCA_023260695.1 Planctomycetaceae bacterium | reverse complement strand
ACATTACTGGTTGTCAATGTTCACTCACCGGCCCATGTGCATATCGCCAGAGACTCCCGTGTAACCGGCCTGATGCTGCCCGGACAACTGCTGCACTCGGTCCTGCAGGATTTCATTCGAGACAAAGACCAGATCCACAGCCTGCTGCGCCGTCCTGCGCGAGTGATCGCGTTGCAGCGTTTTAATACGCTGCAACAGAAACTGACAGCAACTCTCGATAACGGGCTCAGGAGCGCTGTGTTTGTGGAAGGTCGACTGCTGCCTTCCCAGCATGCCGAACTTCTCGAACAGGCGATTCGCGCTCTGCAGTATTCGGTTCCCGTGCGAACCCGTGGAAACAGTGCCGCATTTCGCCGAGCCAGACTGTTTCGTAATACAGCCGCAATGCTGACCGGTCTTCTTGAGCAACCATTGAATTCTGAAGAGCTCTGCTCGAAACTGCAGATACCCGCCAGCATTCTTCGCCGAGCATTTCTGGCAAGTACCGGTGTCGCTCCGCTGGCATGGTTTCGCCTGATGCGAATGCACGCCGTTCGCAGGACACTCAAGACGCTTCGCGAGACTGGTGACCTCGATCGTACCGTTGCCGCAGTCGCCCGTAAGTTCGGCTTCCATCGACTGGGGACATTCGCTCAGGACTACACTCGTCTGTTCGGCGAACGCCCCTCGTGGACACTCGGAGTCCGCGGCAAGGACCGTGATCTTGCCCGCAGCAACCGCCGGGCAAGGAGACCGGAAGCTACTGGCGCAGAGCGAGTCAATACAGAACTCCCCATCGACGATTCCCGGCTGCCCAGCCTCACTGATCTGACTTTCAGCTGAACCATACATAGATCCTCGATTCTCAACAGATCGAGACCGTTGCCGGGCAGGACTGCAGCCGGATCATGGCCTGGCTGCAGCAGCCCGATGTAACGCTGCCAGATCCACGTCGGGGACAGCCTTTCCACTGGCAGCAATCTCAAATTTACTGCCAGCTGTGCCAGGAACTGAAAAAAATCCGCAGTTCTGCAGAAAGAACTGCTGGCCCTGACTGCCACCCCGGAAATCCAGTCGATGCCGACCACCACCAGTGGCATCCACGGAAAACCGTGCCGCAGTGCACTCATGCCATTCACCGGCGATGTCGCGAACCCGAATGCCGCCGTACAGTCCGCGACGTCCCAGATAACCATAGTCCGGAGAAAAACTCTCAAGGAATGAATGGAACCGACGCAGATGAGTATCCGTCTGCGGTCTGCGAAACTTCGCAATTAATCGCCAATCCCCTGCCTGCAGATCACCGAACCACGATGTGTAAATCGTGCTGCCTTTGCCATCCGGCTGGACCCGCGTCAGAAACCCATAGCGACGACCGGCCTGCCAGGGAAATCTGAGAAAACTCTGGCCTCCCGATCCCTCATTGCCGAACTCTCCAGTCACCACCTCCGGTCCTCGAGCCAGCAGTTCAATCCGCTGTTCTGCCGGTATCTCCCGGGGATTATCCGTCTGAAAGGGACTCCACACCGAAAACAGCACGCGACGTTCAGTCGCTGAATTGACCTGCATCCCGAAATAGCCCTCACCAAATCCGTTCGCCATGTAGAACGTTCCGATCGGATCGTCCCCCTCCGGCACCGTGATCTCGGAATAGGCGTATTCCAGGTCCAGATCCCGCGGTACTCGATAGCTCAGATGCACCGAAGGGCCACGTCGTCCCCAGTAAAACATGCCGCCCTCATTGTTGCGGACATAATCAAGCTGCAGGTCTGCCGTATCAGAACTCACCAGCAGTTCCTGCAGTCTGCCAAATCCCGCAGCACCCGAACCGGCCTCCTGCCCCTGAAATCGGATCTCCACGTAACCTGCTTCCCGAGCATCAACGACTCCGAGATCGTAAGTCGCTGCATCGACCTGATCGAGTGCAAGTGTCCGTTCGAAGCCGGTCCCGTGTACCTTCAGCACCGCTCCGTTGCCTGCGGTGGCCCGCAACTGCAGCCGCAGTTGCGCAGCACGATCCACGCGGACGAATACCGAATATACCTCCGCCGGATCACTCCACTGCACCTCACCACGACGACTCACGCCGCTGCCACCCGGCCCCGGTTGCGTTCGCCACGTATTACCGGCCAGCGGCACCTGCCATTCCGCGGCGGAAATCTGCGCCACCGACAGCTGCAGTAAACACAACAATATTCCCCACTGGCCGCAGATTCCTCGCATTGGTCTGTTCTTTCAAACGCTTCTGTACCTGGTCCTCAGCAACAAGCGGCACTGCGGCTGCCTGCCGTATGCCATCCATGGATGCGGTATAACAGATCTGCCGATCACGTTGCAGCCTTTATCATCGATCCCGTCACCGATAGCATGCAGGCTCTGATCTCTCCCGAATTCTTCTGAGCTGTGACCAACATGATGACACCTCGATTCCTTCCCGTTCTCGGCCTGCTCCTGTTCCTTGCCCATGCCGATGGTGCTCCTGCGGATCGCGACCCGATTCGGCTGACCCACGGGCCGATGCTGGGCAACCCAACGGCTCATACCATGGCGGTCTGGGGCCGCACATCTGATCCAGGCGAATTTCTGGTGCGTTACGGCACCTCCCCGAATACCCTCACAGAAGCCAGTGCCCCGGCCTTCACACACATTGAAGACGACAACACCGGCGTCGCTCAGCTCACCGATCTGGCTGCCGACACGCGGTACTTCTATCAGATCGAAGTCGGCGGCCGACCACACGGTCTGCCGGGATCCTTCCACACACTCCCCGATTCCGCCGAGGTCCGGAACGAAAAATACAACCCCGACGGGCTGTTCAACTTTCGCTTCCAGATCGGCTCCTGTGCCAACCAGAACCCCTATCATGGCATCGGTCACCGCTCCCCGGTTTACGAAAACCTGAATCAGAGCTGGGCGGAAAAAGTTCACTTCCACATCATGAACGGCGACTGGAGTTACGAAGAACTGCGGGAGTACCCTGCTGAAGCGTGGCGTCTGGTGCAGGGACAGCAGCACCTGCCCGAACTGGTTCAGGCCATGCCCGCAGTGGTCGGCTGCTGGGAAAACTACAAGCTCTATCTCAGCCGCGGAGTGGAACTGGCACGCTGGCATCGCAATGTCCCCAGCTACTTCACCTTCGATGACATGAAAAACCACCGGAGTGGTGCGCTTCGGCAGTGTCACGGTTTCACCCGGACGCAGCATCAAGGCGCCGAATCCAATGCTGGGGAACAGACTCTGGCCGGTTTCGGGATTGACGTAACGGGTGCTCAACAGCCCTTCAGGATAGTCGTCAGACATTTCCACCAGACACGCCCGGGTCTTTACCCACGGGTAACGCATCATCGG
>JALQUR010000122.1 GCA_023260695.1 Planctomycetaceae bacterium | reverse complement strand
CCGGGCGATTAACTCAGTCGGCTAGAGTGCATCCCTTACAAGGATGAAGTCGGGGGTTCGAGTCCCTCATCGCCCATTCGGAAACATCGCATTCCGACGATACACCGCGAACACCAGCGAAAACACCAGCGTTTTTGCCGGTGTTTTTTTGTGCCCGTTCTTCTGTGCGGTCGTGTTCGCGTGTTTGTGGGGTAATCTGCAGGGCTGATGCTGGCTGCTGTGAGGTGAGTTGGTGAGCAGCGAGCAAGTGCAGGTCAGACGACTGAATCGGTCTGACTGCGGCGGCGAAGTCGGCTGAACCCGAAGAGAGTGGCGACGCTGAGCAGCAGTACGCTGGATGGCTCCGGGACGGCGGTGATCAGGTCCCAGCCGATGACGTCCAGCGCCAGTGTGTCGAGGGCAGAGAACGTACCCAATTCACCGGCAGCGAGCGTGGGGTCCATCAGGCCGATGCCGAGGCTGTCCTTCCAGTGACTGGCCTGCTGGCCATCTCCCAGGTTCTTGCCGGTTGAGAATGCATTGGCGAGGTACACAGTGCTGCCACCATCGATGGAGAAGTACTTGGCGCGGGTGTCAGCAGTCCAGTCGATATCGGCGCCCGCCGTTTCGCTGTCGGACGAGAAACGCGTGAAGTCAAGCGGCTTAACATAAAAGAAGGCATCAGCAGGAAATGGACCGCCATCGGCGGGCAGAGTGTTGATATCCAGAATGTCGACGCCGCTGGTGAAGCCAAGTGCATGACCAATTTCGTGAGTCGCGACGGCAACAAAATCGTAAGTACCCCCGGTGATTCCATTGGACGAGTCAAAGTCCCATGAGAAGTCACTGCTGAATGTGATCGCCGCATCCACAGCTGCATCATCCGGGGCCAGCAGCCCAAGCGCTTTTGCATTCGCGAAATTCATTGTCACGATGCTGTTGTTAGCGCCGGCATTGTCATCAACGTATGGCGTGCTGCTGCCCGATCCGTTGGGGTTGTCTGACGTGCCGTTGATGTAGATGCTGAAGTCTGATCCCGAGGGCAGGTTTGCGGAGAATACGGCATCATTGGCTGACGTGATGTCTGCTGCGACGGCGGCTGCAAATCCTGCGTAGGCGATTTGTCCGATCGATGAGGATGCTGATCCGAGGACACCAGCCGGAAGACTTTTAAAGCCGATTTCCAGATTGATGGTGACGTCATCTGAAAAGAGCGACGAGTAGAAATCTGCGGCCTGCTGAAAGCCTGTGCGTGCCTGAGTTCCGATTCCGGCACCACCGGTGTCAATGAGGTTAAAAATCACCCCAGCCTGCAATGGCATCGCGATCACGACGGATGCTGCCAATGACAGCAGAATTCTGACGCAGTTGCGCTGCATGAAAACTTCACCCGGGAGGAAAACACGAATCGGCCTGAAGTTGGCCGTACGCCAGGCCAGAATTGTGACAACGCTGCTGCAGGAGTGTAACTCTGACTTTTTCTGAAAGCTGGTGATCGGCTTCGCCAGCGGATGTTCTTGCTGAGTAATCCTGAGAATGGAATTGATCTGCAGAGCTGACAGAAGAAGCACAGTCGTTAGAACCAGGCAACGAATCGGGGCAGCGCATGGCCGCTGTTTTTTCGGGAATCCCCGCGTGAGTATTCCGGAAATACCCGGACTGCACACGGGTATTTGCTGAAGCCGACCATTGATTACGTTGTGTAATTGTTCAGGTGCACATTGTTCCGGCAGACGTTCAGAGTCATCGAGGACAAGATGCGTGTCTGACGGCTGAACAAATCGGAGGAAGATTTGCGAATCTGGCGAAACGGGCATTGCTGTTCGGCGGGCTGACATCCCAGAGCTCCGACAAACGATCTGGCGGCTGAAGTGCCGCACTCAGACCCCCACACCAACACTGAGACCCCCGCACCAACACTCAGATTCATCCGGCATCCCGGATTCATCCGGCTTCCGGGATTCATCTGGCATCCCGGGGCAGGTTCAGTGTCTGACACGTGCGGTGAGTCGCAAGGGAGTCATCAATTGAGAAATGTGAAGTGTAGAAGTTCTGAGGATTGATATATCCGCGGACAATCCATCTGGCGTATCCTTCGTTCTGGGGTGGGGTGATGTTCCGGGGGGGGATACTTCACGTTCGCCAACGTCTGCAGGAACGTATGTCGTCGCGTGAACAGCTGCACGATCGTCAGATTGTGATCTAAGGCTCATACTTCAGGTATCACATTTGCCTGACATCCAGCACAGTTCAGATCCGTATTGCTGTGGTGCTCAGACAGTCTCAGAGCGCGCACCAAATTGTCAGGAAGACCATGTCTGGATCCGAAACTCGTGCTCAGCGTCAGCTGCAGTGTGCCAGGGACTTGTTCCATTATCTGGCCGGTCGTCTGAATTCCCCATTGTCGATTCGGCTGTGGGACGGGAGCGTGATTGCGCTGAGTGAAGACCATTCGTCGGAATATGAGATCCATCTGCGTTCGCCGGCTGTTCTGGGGCGCCTGATTCGCAAGCCGGGTGCAGAAACGCTGCTTCGGCTCTACGCATCCGGAATGATCGACTATTCAGGTGGCAGCATAGTGTCTTTGATCGAGACGGCTCGCGTCCGGAATTCTCGCAGGAAGATGCGGGGCATTCCCTGGAAGCTGCTGATCCGGGTGGTGCGGAACTTCCTTACCGAACGTGGAGCCGATAGCAGCTTCGAAAATGCTTTCCATGGAGACGAAACCGGACTGGATCGGAAGAAGGAAGACAATCGCGATTACATTCAGTTTCACTATGACGTGGGCAATGAGTTCTATCGGCTGTTTCTTGACCCGGAGATGGTGTACAGCTGCGGCTATTTTCGTGACTGGAGTGAGACTCTGGCACAGGCTCAGCTGAACAAGCTGGAGATGATCTGTCGCAAGCTGCAGCTGAAACCCGGTGAGAAGTTACTGGATATTGGCTGTGGCTGGGGGGCACTGATTTGTTACGCGGCGAAGAACTACGGCGTTCACGCTCATGGGATTACACTTTCTGACGAACAGAAGGAATTCGCCGAAGAAAAGATACGCAGGCTTGGTCTGCAGGACCGAGTGACCGTTGCACTCTGCGATTATTCAGATGTGGAAGGGCAGTACGACAAGATCTCCAGCATCGGAATGGTGGAGCATGTCGGGATCGACAACATGTCTGCATACATGCACAAAGTGGCGGGCCTGCTGCGAGATCGAGGGATGTTTCTGAATCATGGAATCACGCGTCCTGCAAAAAAAACGAGGAAAGCCTTTCGCAGGATGAACGCCGAGCGGCGCCTGCTGGCTCGATATATCTTTCCTGGTGGGGAGCTGGATCACCTTGGTCACATGATCGAGTGCATGGAGTCTCGTGGATTTGATGTTCACGACGTGGAAGGCTGGCGAGATCACTATTCACTGACGTGTCGCCACTGGTGTGAGCGGCTGGAAGCCAGTCGAGACGCAGCGATCAGGGAGATCGGTGAAGAAAAATACAGGCTGTGGGTGCTGTATCTTGCTGGATGCGTGTTTGCACTGGGAGACGGCGGCGCCCGGATTTATCAGACAGTCGCCACTCGTCACGCCGGTCGCGGTCTGAGTGGCATGCCGCCAACTCGAGAGCACCTGTACAACACAGATTCAGAAATGAATCGTGCTGCCTGAGGGCCGTGAGGATTGCCAGCCGGGCGACGCTGGTTGCCTGTTATTTCTGCATGCTGCAGGATCATTACAGAGCAGACCAACACAAGGAACAACGAGATTGTTGCGACTGAAGTGAGTGCGCGGGAGAGCGCGAACTGCGAAGATCAGCTTCACAATCATCTTCGTGAATCGGATCACTCCGAGGATCAGCGGGACCCTGATCATTCGGGTGAACCTGCCCCGGCGCAGGACTTGCATGTCCGGGATACCTGAGGCAAGGTCAATCCAGCCCTGCTACCGGGTTGCAGTGTGGATTCAGCAGCCATCAGGCTGAAGATCCAGTCGACAGGAAAGATAAGGCAGACAAGGCTGTCGCCTGTGATGGGAAGTTGTCGACTGTGATGAGAATCCTGGACGCACGTGGCGGCAGATCAAAAAACTGTGTCAATCAGCAGGGCAGTGTCCACGCAAGTGGAAAGCACCAGCATGACCGGCTGCCAGATGATCGGGTTCTCGTCGTACCTGGAATCTGTCATTGGGCGATCTCAGGGTGGTTGAGTGGATTTCGACCACACGGAAGCACGCCAGTAAATATCCATAGTCAAGATGGAAACCGATCCCTTGTCCGACCTTCTGTGAGCTGCAGTCAGTGAGTACACCTGTGAGTTCATTGGCTTCGACCGCATTCTCTGAGCGTAAACTGATTGTCAGGAAATCACCGTCTGCTTATTGACGGTCATTCTGCTGTGGGATTGTCCTCTCTGCAGGCATCGGCTCGGTTGTGACTTGAGCTGAATCTGCTGGAATTCCGAGTGTGGTAGCTGCTGGGTGCAGTTACAGGATTGCGATTGCTTTGTGCTGCTGGATTTCTCGATGATGTTGACTGCCGCGATGTGTGCTGCCGTATGCACTTTTTCTGCCAGCCGCTTTCTGCGGTCCGTGGTGCTGATGTCTGTCATTCTGCTGTCGACGCAGCTGCCCGCTCAGGAGCTGCGTTACAAGTTTCAGCAGGGACAGAAGTTTGCCTGGCAAGTGAAGGCTGTTGCTCAGGTGCCTGGCGAAGTAGAGACTCTGACTGGGACGGTGCTGTACACGGTCAAGGCCATCACCGCAGATTCGACTCAGCTGACCTTCGAGGGGGGGCTGACGAAGAAGACCGAGTCGCGTGCGGGAACTGCGGGGGCGGGCGCCGGTTCACGGCCTGGTGCACCGCGCGGGTTTGCCGGACCGGGCCGAGGTCCCGGTGGTCCGCCGCGAGGACCCGGTGGTCCCATGGGTTTCCTCAGCTCGCCGCTCAGTGGTCTGCGGCGGACAACCAATCAGCTGAGCCTGACATCGACCGGAGAGGTCCTCTCTCTGCAGGGCACATCGCAGTTGCCGTACCTGCTGGGAAATCTGTCACTGTTGTTCTTTGAACCTCTTCCCGACACCGCGATGGACAACTGGATCGCAAGGAATGGAGTAACGATTCGTGAAGGCAGCAATCGGTCTCGTCCTGGGTTCATGCGTCCATCGCCGTTTGATGAGCCGGAAAAGATGACCGCTGCGGAAGAATCATCTGAGTACTCCATCACCGGTGGGAGTGGTTCGCTGGTGGAAATCCAGCGGATCTATCAGCTGTCGATGCCGGCGCAGGGTGACGACGTGCCGGCATTTCAGATTCGCGGGCAGGGGACGATTGTTTTTGACCGCAATCAGGGGTTGCCGCAGTCACTGAAGTTTGAGCAGGAGCTGACAGTTACTCGAGACAATACCAGCGTCAGAGTTCCAGTCACTCTGGAGTACAAATTGCTGAGTGCTGAAGAGCTGGAGCAGTTTGTGCGGCAGCGCGATGCAGCGATGGCGGAGCAACGTCAGCGTGCGGAGGATCAGCGTACGGGGACAGCTCGCCCACTGCCAGCTGACAAGAAGCAACAGATCATTGCCGACCTGACATCCGGCAAGTCGCCGCAGGTGACTCAGCAACTGGTGCAGCTGAAGATCATGCGACCGCATCCGGATGATCGTGATGTGGCCTTGCTGATTCAGGAGGCATTGAAGAATGCTCCGAATCGCCCGCAGCGGGTCATGGCAGAAGCTGCGTGGGACCGCTGGAAAGTGCTGGTGGAAGGGCCGGCAGATGAACAGGCAGAAATGAAGTCCACAGGAAAGCAAGCGGCGAATCCCTTTGTACCTGCAAAGCCTGCCGAAAAGGGACTGCGAACCTGGACGGATAATACTGGTGCATTCCGACTGGAGGCGGAATTTGTGTCTGTGGAGGGAACGCAGGTGACACTCAGACGCGAGGACGGTGAGGAGATTACGCTGCCACTCAGCCGACTGAGTGAAGCCGATCAGAAGGTGGTGAAGAAGCTGACGGAATAGTGAGCCAGGTGTTCCGGTTGAACGACAACAGGGCCGCTGCAGGACCGCTCATCAGGCAATGATCTGATCGATGGGGTGTCCGTAGTCGATTTCCAGTCGTTTGCGGCCGGGCACTTCCAGTTTTCTGGCATCAAGGCCCAGTTGTTTCATGACGGTGGCATGCACGTCGGTGACGTAGTGCCGATCCTCCAC
>JALQUR010000118.1 GCA_023260695.1 Planctomycetaceae bacterium | reverse complement strand
CACTGGACCTGTCGAGCACACGCGACGTTACAGCACTGGCTCTGGTGTTCCCGGAAGACAACGGCGGATTCACCGTGTTCCCGTGGTTTTGGTTGCCGGAGGCGACCGTAGACCAGCGAGCCGGGCAAGACCAGCGGATGATCCGCAATTTCGCCTCGCATGGCTGGGTGACACTCACGAGCGGGAACGAAGTGGACGTTCGCGAGCTGTCGGAGCACGTCTTCGAGATCCTGCAGCCATTCGAGGTGATGCGAATTGGCTACGACCCGTGGAATTCCACCGGCGTGATTCAACTGCTGAAGGAGATCGGCATCCCGAACGACCTGCTGGTTAAAATGCCGCAGTCGTTTTCGACGTACAACGAGCCTTTCAAGCGGCTGCTTACACTGTTGGCATCCAACAAATTCCGCCACGACGGCAACGCAGTTTTACGCTGGATGGCGGCGAACGTCTCGCACAAGACGGATGCATCTGGTAACATTCGCCCGGACAAGGGAAAATCAGCGGAGAAAATTGACGGTATCTGTGCAATGCTGATGGGGATGGCACTGGCAATACAACACGGCGAAACCGGCGCCGCATATTCTTCAGCCGGGTCTGGTGTGATTTTGCTCTGAGGGGCAGCAATGGAAAACTATGGCATCACTGTAATCGCCAATCCATCGCCAATCGCTGCGCGTTCTGAAGAGCACCTGTGGCGCTCAATCAGCATGGGCGGCGACTTCCCGCAGATCCGCGCCACCAGCGGCAGCAGAGTTACCGCAAAGACCGCGATGGGCTACCCGCCACTCTGGCGAGCTATTAACTTGATTTCGTCGAGTGTTGCTGGCCTGCCGTTTGACGTGTTTAGGCGGCAGCGTGACGGCGGAAAGAAGGTGGACTTGCGACACCCCGCGCAGGCATTACTGGACCGCGCCGCAAGCCCGTACATCAACGCCTATACGTTCCGTCGGACTATGACCAGTCTGGCCCTATTGCACGGCAACGCCTACGCCAGCATCGACCGCGTCGAAGGCAGGCCAGTCAGTCTTTCCATCTGGAATCCCGCGAATACGATGGTTCGGGTAATGGGTGGCGAAATCTGGTACATCACCTACTTTCAGCAAGAGCCGGTGAGGGTCTCCAGCCGTGACATGCTGCACATCCGCGGACTGGGGCCGGACGGCATTGTCGGCTATCCAATCTTAGAGCTGATGGCAGACGCCATGGGCGTCGGCATGGCCGCAATGGAATTCGGGGCGAGGTTCTTTGGCCAGGGCAGCAACATGTCCGGCCTGCTGATGATTCCGGGCCACTTCACCGAAGAGAAGATTCGCAACACGATGCAGGCGTGGAACTCGATGCAGTCCGGCCTGAGCCAGTCGCACAAGGTGGCTTTGATTCAGGACGGGGTGAAGTTTCAGCAACTGCAAATCAGCCCGGACCAGGCTCAATTTCTACAGACTCGCGAACACGAGATTCGGGCAACTGTCAGCAACATCACAGGCGTTCCTCCGCACATGCTCGGCGACAGCACGCGCACGTCGCACAATTCGCTGG
>JALQUR010000108.1 GCA_023260695.1 Planctomycetaceae bacterium | reverse complement strand
ACTGGTGCTGCAGTGCAAAGCGGTGTTCGCCGCGATCTTCAGTGTCGAAGCCACGGCGGTATGTACCGACGGGGATCGGACGAAAATTCAGACTGGCCAGCAGTTCATCGGAGGCAGGTTCCGTACCGTGAGCAGGAAACGCGATCAGGCTGCCCCACAGAATCGCGGTCAGCGCCGATCTCTGCCACAGTCGCTTTGCTGCAACGGTCAGAGCGTGCGGGCCGCGCGGCGGCAGCCAGGAGCGGACAGCGTTCGTGACAGTCATGCCAGCAGCTCTCCGATGATTCCGGTGCTGTCCTGGAATGCCGCTTCCTGCCTGACACCCACGCGGTCCATCATGGTCTGCCAGACTGCAGCAAGCGGCGTCTGTTCTGCGACCTGCAGGTGTGTCTGATGACGCAGGCCAAGTCCGGCACCTCCGCTGATCACTGTCGGCAGCGTATCCTTGCTGTGGCCGATTCCCATGCCGCTGGAGAAACCCAGAACGGTATGGTCCAGCAGTGTCCCGTCGCCTTCGCGGATGGAGGACAGACGCCCGAGGAAATAATTCCAGTGCGTCATGTAAATCGTGTCGACTCGCGCCAGTTCCTCAAGGTTCTTCGGGTCGTTGCCGTGGTGCGTGAGCTCGTGGTAGCCCTTCGACACTCCGAATTCAGGGAAGACGCCGCCGGCCAGTTCGGTGCGGACGACATAACTGACCACGCGGGTGGAATCTGTCTGGAATGCCAGCGCGATCAGGTCGTACATCAGCTTCGCATAGTTGTCATACAGAAAGCGACCGTTTCCTTCCGGAGTCCCTGCCGCAGCAAAATCACCGTATCCCTTCAGGTCGGGCGCTGGTTTGGGGCGGTCGGCCCAGTCGATTTCGCGTTTCAGCCCCAGCTCCACTTCGCGAATGGAACTGAAATACTGTTCCAGCTGCTGGCGATCGGCGGCGCTCAGCTGAGCCTGCAGCAGTCGAGCGTCGGCCAGCACCGAATCCAGCACACTGCCCCGCTGCCGAAATTCTTCAGTGCTGGCCAGCTTCTGGTCGTCACTTTCCGGGCGGAACAGGCGATTGAAGATCACGCCCGGGTCGTTCTCAGCCGGGAGCGGGACACCCTGACGATTCCAGGAGATCGTCGCCAGTGCCTGGCTGCCGAAGCTGGTGCCGCGCTTGACGGACAACTGCAGCGAGGGAAACCGTGTGTGCCTGCCATGAACCTCGGCCACCTGCTGATCGGGCGAAACAATCTGCTTTTCGCCACGGGGGATCGCAGTGGCGAACGGATATGCGCCGTCGTGTCCACCGCCGTGTTCCAGCCAGGTGCCGGAGAGTGCAGTGAACTGCCCGCGGTGGGGTTCAAGTGGCTTCAGAATGCGTGACAACGTGGCATCGTTGCCGAAGCCATCCGGGTAAAACTCCCGCATGTTCATCCCGGTGCCAAAATAGAACATACCCATGCGGGGAATGGGCGTGTCTGCAGGACGACCGGAGCTGCCCGCCTGCAGTGCTTCCAGCCACGGCAATGCCAGGCAGGTCCCTGTGCCGCGGAGTACGGATCGTCGATGCAGATGTCGGAGTGAGTCCATGGTTATTTGCTCGCAAACTGTTCGCTGCTGACCAGCAGCTTGATCAGGGTTCTGAGAGTATCCTGTTCGGTCGCCATCGTGTCGGCGATGGAATTGATCAGATCGTCATCAGTGGGTTCCACCGGCCGCCCGAGTGCATAGGTCAGCAGCTTCCCTGTGAGTGCTCGACGGAACCGCAGATGCTGCTCCAGGATCAGCTGCCGAAATTCGGCGTAGCTGGCAAAGCTGCGACCGTTGGGAAGTGTTCCACTCGCATCAATTGCCGGTCGCCGATCGCCGCGAAAATTTTCGCCATCCTGCAGCTCACGCCACTGGCCGGTGACGTTGAAGTTCTCCAGCGCCAGCCCCCACGGATCGAGATTGCGGTGACATCCGGCACACGCTTCAATCTGCTGGTGCTGCAGCAGTCGCTCCCGCACAGTCAGGTTTTCACCGCGAATATTGGGTTCTACCTCTCCGGCGTTGGGTGGCGGAGGATCCGGAGGATTTGCGAAGAGCACCTCCCGCAGGTACGCCGCGCGGCTGACCGGTTTGGTACGAATTCCATCGGAGCCGGCAAGGTGGATCCCGGCCATGCCCAGCAGGCCGCCGCGTTCAGAATCCGCCGGGAGTGCCACTCTGCGAAATTCGTCGCCGTTCACATCGCTGATTCCGTAGTGCCGCGCCAGCCTGTCATTGATAGTTGTGTTGGGGTGTTAAAAAACCCGATTGAGCAGGAGTCAGTTTAAATGCAC
>JALQUR010000069.1 GCA_023260695.1 Planctomycetaceae bacterium | reverse complement strand
CGATGCGCTGACGCGGGAGTGGTTTGAGCATCCGCATTACGACGACTACTGGCGCGACGAAGACTGCTCACTGCATTTCGATCGTATGAATGTGCCCTGCTTCACAATTGGCAGCTGGTACGACTTCATGAATCAGGGATCCATCGCAAGTTTTCAGGGCCGTCAGAAACAGGGCGGACCAGACTCTGTCGGTCAGCAGCAAATGGTGATCGGTCCATGGCTTCACGGGCGACTGAACAAACATAATCGTGTCGGGCAGCTGGAATACCCGGCTGAGGCCACATGGCCGGAATCCGAACATATGGTGCGCTGGTTCGACTACTGGCTCAAGGGGATCCCGACAGGAGTCGCTGCAGAACCAGCCGTGCGTTACTACGTCATGGGTGCAGTCGGCGAGGAGGCTGCCCCCGGGAACGTCTGGCGGACGGCTGACGACTTTCCCCCGCCGCACAGTTACCAGCCATGGTACCTGCACTCGGACGCCCGGCTCAGCAACACTCCGCCCGACGCAGACGGCGGCGGCACAACAATTGTCTCTGATCCTCGAAAACCTATGCAGATCCCCGGTCGCTCCTTCCCCGGAGCTCGTGATGCCCGCGAGTTCGAAGCCCAGGACCAGGTGCTCACTTTCACAACCGATGAACTGCAGGAACCACTGGAATGGACCGGGCGAATTCGCGCGGAACTGCAGATCAGCTCCACGGCGAGGGATACCGACGTCATTGTTCGTATCAGTGACGTGTATCCGGATGGACGCTCAATCCTGATCGTGGACTACCCGTGGAGGCTGCGCTATCGCAACGGCTTCGAACAGGAACAGCTGCTGACACCCGGTGAAGTTGTACCCGTGCAGTTCGATGTCGGCTGGATCAGTCAGATCTTCAACAGGGGACATCGTATTCGCGTCACTGTCGCCTCTACTGGCAGTCCCCTGTACGAACCCAATCCGCAGAATGGCAGACCGCTGACCATTGAATTCCCGGATGACGCACAGACTGCTCACAATACAATTCACCACAGCGCAGCGCACAGTTCGCGAATTCTGGCCCCGATTCCACTGCCGGAATGAATCGTTCTGCGGACGGCCTGGTAAAGTCGCGCGGCACGGAATCCATCCACCACACGTTCAGTCCTTTGAGAACCGCAGAAGTGCGGACAGGGAAATGAGACACTGCGGCATTGCGGCGGTATGCTGTGCCGGAAATCCGCGACCGCGGAATACGGAAACAGCATTGCAGAACTGCGATCAGATTCATGAGTAAAGACTGTGTTTACGATTACGACGTCGTGGTCGTCGGCGGGGGACATGCTGGCGTCGAAGCAGGCCTCGCTGCTGCCCGGATGGGTGCCAGAACGGCCCTGCTCACGATGAACTGCGACACGGTCGCGGCCATGAGCTGCAATCCCGCGATCGGTGGTGTGGCCAAAGGGCAGATTGTTCGTGAGATCGATGCGCTCGGTGGCGAAATGGGGCGAGTGATCGACGCCAGCGGAATCCACTTCCGCATGCTGAATTCCAGCAAAGGTCCGGCCATGCACAGCCCGCGTGCCCAGGCCGACAAAAAAGCCTATCAGTTCGAAATGAAGTTTCGGGTGGAGCAGCAGGAGGGGCTGTTTCTGCACCAGGAAATGGTGGAAGGGCTGCAGAGTGAAAATGGCCGCGTCACAGGTGTTCGCGGTGCTGGCAACGTGCTGTATCGCGCTCAGGCCGTCATCCTCACCACCGGCACCTTTCTGAAGGCCATCATGCATACCGGGGAGCAGAAGGCAGAGGGTGGCCGAGCCGGTGACAAGTCAGCATTGGGAATGTCAGCAGCTCTGACCGAACTGGGGATTGAGCTGCAGCGATTCAAGACAGGAACCCCCGCACGACTCAACGGACGAACCATCGACTTTTCTCGCTGTACCGAACAGCCGGGGGATGTGGATCCGGAGCCGTTTTCGTATCTGACAGAACGCATCAGCGATCCTCAGATTCACTGTTATCTCACCAGTACGACACCTGAGATCCACGAAATCATTCAGCGAAATCTGCATCGGGCTCCGATGTATTCCGGGCAGATTCAGTCCACCGGGCCGCGTTACTGCCCGTCGATTGAGGACAAGGTGGTGCGTTTTGCCGACAAACAGTCGCACCAGATTTTTCTGGAGCCAGAAGGCCGAAGAACGAATGAGGTGTACTGCAACGGAATCTCCACCAGCCTGCCACGCGATGTTCAGGATCAGATCATTCGCCTGATTCCGGGCTGCGAAAATGCTCAGATCATGCGTTACGGTTACGCCGTCGAATATGACTTCGCCCCCCCCACTCAGCTGACCGCTACCCTCGAAACGCGACGCGTCAAAGGACTCTACTTTGCCGGACAGATCAACGGCACGACGGGGTACGAAGAAGCCGCCGGACAGGGACTGCTTGCCGGCATCAACGCAGCCCTGAGTATTCAGGGGAAAGCACCGTTCATTCTGGACCGCAATCAGGCTTACCTCGGTGTACTCATTGATGACCTGATTACGAAGGGAGTCGACGAACCGTATCGCATGTTCACATCCCGTGCGGAATACCGACTGCTCCTGCGACAGGACAATGCGGATCGCCGACTCACACCACTGGGAATTGAACTGGGAACGGTCTGCAGCGAACGCAGGCGGAAGTTTGAGCAGTACGAGGCCGAACTTGGTCGTGCCAGCGAACTGCTGCAGAAACTTCGCAGCCAGGGTTCCACTCTGGAAGAATGGATCCGCCGTGACCCGACATGGGAAGAACTGGAACAGCAATTCCCGCAGCTTGTGGAGATGAACCTGTCATGGCAGACAAAACGGCAGCTGAAGATTGAGTGTCAGTACGCAGGCTATATCCGTCGCCAGGAGGCGGAGATCGCTCGCCTGCAGAAAGTGGATTCCATCCGGATCCCGGAAACATTTGATTTTCGAGCAGTCACTCAGTTACGCATGGAAGCAAAGGACAAACTGAGTCATCATAAACCGCAGACTGTGGGACAGGCTGGTCGTGTCAGTGGAATCACCCCCGCTGACATTGCGGTGCTCATGTTTGCACTGAAACCCGGAACAGAATGAATGCATTCGATCACCTGATTCCGACTGCGGTGTTTCCGCAATTCTGACTGTCGTTTTGGACCAGAACGGCTGATGGGCGAACTCCTTATCTCGTGGACGGTCAGACTTGCTCTGATCTGCTGGACCGCGGCCACAGGAATGCTGGTGCTGCGGATGGCAGCAGCATTGTTCTCTGTCTATCGCCTGCTGTGGACAGTCGGCGCAGTGCTGTTCACTCTCCACGTTCTAGTTGCGTTTCATTTCGCGCATCAGTGGAGCCATACGGCGGCAATCCTGCACACCGCCGAAGAGACGGAAAAACTCATCGGCTGGCGATTTGGTGAAGGTCTCTGGTTCAGTTATCTGTTCGTTGCATTGTGGGCCGCTGATGCTGCAGATCTGTGGCTGCGACCAGGCGTTCGTCGTGACAACCTGCACTCACGCAGCTACCTTGGCATGCAGCTGTATCTCTGGTTCATCGCGTTCAACGGTGCGGTGATCTTTGAAAGTGGTGTGACTCGAATCCCGGGCATTATTGTCACTCTGATTCTGAGCAGCCTCATCATTGCAGCGCGAATCCGAACACGCGGCGGTGCTGCAGTCGCCATGGATAAGTCATCTGCCTGCGAAGAGCAGTGAACTGCAACCGTGCTGAACTGGCCAGGCCCACATGCCCCCTGTGCACCGGGGATTGCCCCCAGTGCACAGGGGATTGCCCACTGTGCACTGGGCATTGCCCACTGTGCACTGCGCCGAGAT
>JALQUR010000028.1 GCA_023260695.1 Planctomycetaceae bacterium | reverse complement strand
TCCACGCAGCGGGCTGCTCCGAAGAATCGTTTGGGATGCTGCAGTGCGTTGGCATCGACGCCGCCGGAGAGGGTCTTTCCGGAGTTGGGGATTTCTGTATTCCAGGCACGAGCAAGTCGCGTGATGCTGTCGAGGAAAATGATGACATCATGTCCGTATTCGACCATTCGTCGCGCTTTTTCGATGACCATTTCTGCCACCTGAATGTGGCGGGAGGGAGGTTCATCAAAGGTGCTGCTGACAACTTCACAGCGTTCGCTGCGGAGACGACGCTCCATGTCGGTCACTTCTTCCGGCCGTTCGTCGATCAGCAGCACAATGACGTAGGCATCCGGGTGATTCTGGAGTGTTGTCCGTGCCATCTGCTGGAGCAGGACGGTCTTGCCGGCGCGGGGTGGTGAGACAATCAGGCCACGTTGTCCGAGTCCGATGGGAGCGACGAGGTCCACGACTCGTGTGCTGATGAATTCGGAATTGTCCGACAGTCGCAGTCGCTGCTGAGGATGCAGTGGTGTCAGGTCATCAAAGAAGACCTTGTTGGTGAGCAGATTCGGGTCCTGGCCGTTGATCGCTTCCACTCGCAGCAGAGCGAAGTAGCGTTCGTTTTCCTTGGGGGGACGGATCTGCCCGGCCACAGTGGCCCCGGTCCGCAGACCGAACCGACGAATCTGACTGGGGCTGACGTAGATGTCATCCGGACAGGGCAGGTAGTGGTAATCGGGGCTGCGCAGAAAGCCGAAGCCATCCGGCAGGATCTCCAGAGTTCCTTCGCCGAACATCAGCCCGTTCATACGGGTGCGTTCCTTGAGGATGCGAAAGATCAGGTCCTGTTTCTTGAGTCCGTGAAACTCCGTCAGTTTTTCACGCTCGGCGATTTCAATGAGCTCCCGCATCGACAGCCGCTGCAGTTCAGCGATGTTGATATCGCTCTCATCCGGAGGGGCAAATGTGTCGGCAACGGATCGTTCGAGTTCCGGTGCTGCGTCCTTGCGCGGTGCTGAGCGGCGTAGTGGACGCGATTGTCCGGTGTGGTTGTCTTCAGTATTGCTGGCCATGGTCGCTGGACGACTCCGGGGATCAGATGAACTTCCGGCAAAAGACAGGGAATTGCGGAACGGCATGAGCCGGGAGGTGCCGCCGCGACAGTCAGGAAGGGTGTGAGTCGCGATCCGGCTGGTGCTGTTGTTGTGCAGCAGTCAGCGTACGAATTGATCGTGACAGTTCGTTCGCGGACGCCTCCAGCGTTCCGGAATTCTGAATAATGATGTCGCACGCTTCCTGCTTGCGATGCAGCGGCAGTTGGGCCGCTTCCCGCCTGTGGAGTTCAGCCGCTGACCAGTTGCGAGTCTCCGTGACACGGCGGATTCGCAATTCCTCAGGGGTGTCAATGAACACCAGAAGGTCACAGTCCTCTGCCCATCCCGCCTCCAGCAGCAGAGCAGCATCAAGGATAATGGCGTCCACATCGTGTGGTGCCTGTGCACGTTGTCTGCGGATTTCACTGCGAATGCCGGGACGCACGATGCGATTGAGCTGTTCGAGCGCCGCAGTATGAGCAGCGGTGTCACCGAAGACACAGGACGCCAGAGCCGATCGGTTGATCTGTCCGTCATCCTGCAGAATCTGATTGCCAAACTGCTGCACCAGCTGCTGCTGAATCTGACCGATCTGCAGCTGCTGGTGACCAATTCGGTCAGCATCAATAATCAAAAGTCGAAGATCTGAAACGGCTTCCGGGATCGAGGACTTTCCTGAACCAATGCCTCCCACAATTCCGATCAGCGGGGGCTGACGGTGTGGAACTGGTGATGCATGTTGGTCCGCTGTTGCGGGAGAGTCAGACACGAGACTGGAAGAAGAATGTGTAGAAGTGATGGTGGGGGGCGATGCCCGAGGAGATCCAGCAGGCGACGGACATACTTGTCGTCACACAACCGGATCACCAGCTTCCGACAGCTGTGTCAAGAACACAGGCGGCAGCCGTGGCAGAAGACGTTAAGAGTTGCTGTGGAAAGGGAAATGACAGTTAATGTGAGATTCTGATGATGTGAGATTCTGACGAGACCTGTCCCGTCGGACAGTCCGTTGACGGACCGCGATTCAGCGAATTCGCAGTGCAGCGAATTCGCAGATCCGGAGCTGTCGTGGACCCTGATGCCAGCATCTGAATACCGGCCGTCAGTGATTTCACAGTGGGTGAGCAGAAGTTGAATGAGTTTCTGATGGGAATTACTGGAATCCCGAGAAACAGGATTCCGAGAAGAAAGTGTCCGTAAGCCGGTGTCAGAAGTCAAACAAACACCCGTGCCGAGGCAGGAATTTCCGGGTTAAACTGCCTTCGTGGACCTTGAAATTCGTGCTGGTGGTGACGGTGCGGTCCCGGCGTGGTTCAGGACGAAAACCAGATCAGAAACAGGTAGATGCCCGTCAGGACGCCGAGCGTCTTCAGAAACATGGCCCGGGAAGCAGAGATGATCTTCTCACGCAGCTCAAAGCGCGTTGCCGTATAGACGAGGCAGACGATTGCGGTAATCGGAATGGCCTGAGTAATGAGTTGCAGATCCATGACGATGGTCCGAGCGTGATTCCGGAAGAAGGCTGTGTGGATGATGACGGCGTGGAGCGGTGCGGGTCAGGTTTTTTCGTTCGGTTCTTCTTCTTCTTTTTCCTCTTCGTCGGTCCTGGTTGGGGGTTGTTCATCCCCATAGCCGTAGGCCGGGCCCTGAGCTGCATCCCAGATTGCCAGCAGATTGAGCAGACCGGCAATCCATGTACAGACGCTGGCTACGTCGAACTGCCGGGCCAGGCTGCCGCTCATGCGATCGAGTTCTTCGTTGTCTCGCGGAGCCTGAAACCAGTTCAGAAAACTGCGAGGAACAGATCCCTCGATCTCTCCGAAGCTCTCTGCACCGTCCGCTGCCTGGATGGAGCAGGCAATTCGTCGCCAGGGAGAACCAAATACTTTGCGTCCCTGGCGGAACGGCCCCTCCAGCTGGATTTCCCGGATGGGGTTTTCCGGGTCGATGCTGGATTCGTCGAGTGTCAGTGTTCCTGACACGTTGCGGCTGCCCTCCTCTGCAGCGGGACGCACCTGCAGGTGCCCGGTCACAGCCCGACGGGAACTTTCCAGGCCCTCATCAAGTTTCAGAACACCCACGAATTGTTCATCGATGGCATGATCCAGAAAGCCGACCGTGTCATCAGTTTTCTTGAACCGTCCCCGCTGGATCAGTGCCGGCCAGGCAGGCAGGCCAGTGAATGCCTGAGCCGCATAGCCCCAGGAAAAACTGCTGCGCGGTTCACTGTCTTCATACTGCGGAGAATCAGGTGTACTGCGGACGACCACGTGGGAGTAGACGGGCTGGCCGTGTCCGAGGAATGTGCCCCAGAAATGGAGAGTCAGAATTCCGCAGAAAAAGATGACGGACTTGAATTTCCTTTCCTGGTACCAGTGACCAGCGCCGGGGATGACCAGCGCCAGCACGGCAGCCAGAAGCGGATTCTTGAGCGGGACTCTTGGATCGGTCATTGGGGGACCTGATTGGGCGTGGATGGTCCGGACTGCGTTCTGTTACAGGGATCTGTCACAGTTCCGAAGTAATGAGAACTGCTGCTGTCCGGGACGGTGTTGAACAGAGCTGCGGCGGTCGTCGCAGAATACACGACAAGAGTGCACCGAGGCCGTTGCGGAAGCATAGCAGCATGGTCTGCAGGTGTCAGTGCAAAAACTGGCAGGTCTGAGTGTTCTCAGATCTCATCCGGCTTGCACGACATGAGGCCTCATGAGCGGTGCGGTCAACGCGGCGCTGCGAGTGGACAGTCGCCACTCAACGAGTGGACGGTCGCCACTCAACGAGTGGACAGTCGCCACTCGAGTTGTTACTACGCCGACAGAGGTGTCTGTCGGGAGTTCCGACTGACAAGGAACCACCGTTTCGGAAAGCGTGTGATGTACTGCATTGGCCTTGATATCGGATCTTCATCAATCAAGGGGGGGATCCTGAATTGTGAAAACGGCGAGATCAGTGATGTGCGGCGGGCACCGTTTCCAGAACCTGCTGTGGGTGGTCCTGGATACTTTGAAGTCTGCCCGGAGACGGTACTGGCTGCGACTACTGATGTTCTGGGACAGTTGCTGGAATGCAATCCTGACGTCAGGGAGGTGCGGATCTGCAGTCAGATGGGAGGAATCCTGCTGGCCGACGGCAGCGGTCAGGCTGTCAGCCCGTATTTTTCATGGCGCGATCAGCGTTCACTGGCTCCGGTCAGCGGCGGTTCTGACGACTCGTTCCTGGCGTCACTTGAGCGGAGGCTGTCGCCGGAGCAATTCGTGGAGCTCGGTCGCGAGCTGAAGCCGGGATCTGCTCTGACATTGCTGGCGTGGCTGCAACAGCACGGGCAGCTGCCGCAGGCGCAGCCGCTCACGATTGGTGATTTCGTCATCAGTCGACTTTGTCGAGCCCCGGCTCAGATGCATCGCACCCATGCGCTCGGACTGCTGAATCTGAAAACCGGTGACTGGCATCAGCAGGTGCTCGAGTCCTGCGGGCTTGGTGACCTGAACTGGCCTGCTCTGGCAGAGACGCAGGCAGTTGTCGGGGAGTGGAAATCCGATCACGGTGCACTGCCGATCTTTCCGGCCATTGGTGACCAGCAGGCGGCATTGAGGGGCATCGACCTGATGCCGCAGGAACTTTCGCTGAATATTTCCACCGGATCTCAGGTGAGTCGCATTACTGCAGATTTTGAACCGGGACAGTGCCAGACGCGGTGCTGGTTCGGGGGGCAGTTTCTGAATACGGTCACTCACATTCCGGCGGGGCGATCATTGACGGTGCTGTTTCAGTTGCTGACGGAACTTGCCGGTGACGTGAATGAAGCGAACGCATGGCAGCAGATCGATGCAGCGGTCGGCCGATCGAAAGCGAGTGGATTACGGTGTGATCTGAGCTTCTTTGCTGCTGCCACCGGGGATCAGGGGGAAATCAGCGGCATATCTGCAGAGAACCTGAACGTCGGCAATCTGTTTCTGGCTGCATTCACATTCATGGCCGACAGCTACCGTAAGTTTTCGAGGCAGCTGGATCCGGCTGAAGGCTGGTCAGGCCTGGCAGTATCCGGCGGTCTGGTGCAGCGATTCGCGGTATTGCGGAGCCTGCTTCAGGAGCGGTTTGGCTGCGATCTGCGGGAAATTGCTGAGCAGGAAGAAACGCTCGGCGGGCTGCTGCGTCTGGCTCAGGAACGTGCGGCGGGCTGCTGAAGCTGCAGGCGGGAGTGTGATCTGGCGGGTTGCCGCAGTCGCTGTCATCTGATGTGGTGACGAGATATGATCGGCGACAGGATGTCATCTGGATGCAACGCACAGGATTTATTGCGTCATGTCTGTAACTGAGGGTACCGGCGAGACCGGATCTGTAATTTCGCGCCCGTTTGCTCACCTGCACTGTCACACGCACTACAGCCTGCTCGACGGTGTGAATCGAATTCCGGAGCTGATTTCCCATGTGAAATCACATGGGATGGATTCGGTCGCGATCACCGACCACGGCAATCTTTACGGGGCGATGGAGTTCTATCGGTCCTGTCGTGCCGAGAATGTGCGGCCGATCATTGGCTACGAGGCTTACGTGGCTCCGGGGGTTCGCACGGATCGCAGTGCCGGTCGTCAGAAGGATGCGGCCACACACCTGACACTGCTGGCGATGAATCAGAAGGGATTCGACAATCTGATTCGCATGTCATCGCTCGCTTACATCGAGGGCTTCTATTACAAGCCGCGAATTGATCGGGACCTGCTGGCGGAATTCAATGAGGGCCTGATCTGTCTTTCGGGATGTGCCTCGTCGGAGCTGTCACGACTGCTGCTGGCGGACCGCAGCGATGATGCTCGACAGCTGGTTGAGTGGTATTCCGGAGTCTTCGGTGACCGCTTCTACCTTGAAATTCAGAATTCAGGGTTTGAGATCCAGCGGCAGTGTCTTGAGATGACTGTCGATCTGGCCCGGGATATGGGGCTGCCACTTGTTGCCACCAACGATGCTCACTATCTGAACCAGTCGGATGCGAAGGTGCAGGACGTTCTGCTGTGCGTGAATACGCGGACGACAGTGGACGATGAAAAACGCATGAAGATGGAACACGACGGACTGCACGTGTGTTCCCCCGACGAGATGTATACGCGGTTCCCCGGACTGGAAGATGCAGTTGCTCGTTCGCAGGAGATTGCGGAACGGGTGGACATTCAGCTGGAAGAGCGAAAGCTGTATCCGGTTTTTCGACCGCCGAACGAACAGACGGATATCGACTATCTGCGTGATCTGTGTCATGAACGGATGCATGAACGCTATGGTGAAGAGCTGACAGATGCGCACTGGAAACGGCTGGAGTACGAGCTGAGTGTGATCGAGTCGAAGGGCTACGCCAGTTATTTCCTGATCGTCTGGGACTTCGTGGAATTTTCCCGTCGCCATGGAATTCCGTGTGGAGCCAGAGGCTCTGCGTGCGGGGCCATTGTGGCGTATCTGCTCCGGCTTGGTGACGTCTGTCCGCTCAAGTACGACCTGCTGTTTGAGCGATTCCTCGATCCCAGTCGTACCGAACCGCCTGATATCGATATCGACTTCTGTCGTGACCGTCGTCAGATGGTGATCGACTACACGAAGGAGAAGTATGGCGAACGCAACGTCGCACAGATTGGCACCTATGGCACGCTCAAGGCAAAGAACGCGATTCGCGATGTCGGACGAGCCCTGAATGTACCGCTGCCGCGAGTGAATGAACTGGCGGGGATGGTTCCCGACACATTGAATATCAAGCTGAAGAAGGCGCTTGAGGAAAGTGCGGAGCTGAAGAGCGCATATGAGACGGACCCGGTTGCGCGGCGATTGCTGGATTTTGCGATGGCGGTGGAGGGGCTGGCACGCAGTGCCGGAACGCATGCTGCCGGCGTTGTGATTGCGGACGTTCCGCTGGAAACAGTGCTCCCGCTGCAGATGATTACCGGCAAGGAGGACATCATCACACAGTGGGACGGGCCGACTGTGGAAAGTGTCGGTCTGCTGAAGATGGACTTCCTGGGACTCCGGAACCTGACAATTCTGGACAAGGCAGTGCAGAACGTGAAGCGGCGCCATCCGGACTTTGATCTGGAGCAGGTGAAGAACAATCTGCAGGATGAGGATACGTTCCGGCTGCTCCAGCGGGGCGAAACGAAGGGGGTGTTCCAGCTGGAGTCGGGCGGGATGCGGGACCTGCTGACAAAGATGAAGCCCGACTGTTTTGCAGACATCATTGCGACATCCGCATTGTATCGTCCGGGGCCGCTGGAAGGCGGCATGGTGATGGAATATGTGGACGTGAAGCACGGACGCAAGCCGCCGCGTCAGGTGCATCCGACGGTGGACGAAATCCTGGCAGAGACCTACGGCGTGATGGTCTATCAGGAGCAGGTGATGCGGATTCTGAACCGCGTCGGGAATATCGAGCTGAGCAATGCATACAAATGCATCAAGGCGATCAGCAAGAAAAAAGAGAAGATCATCACCGGGTTTCATGAGGACTACATCGACGGTGCGGTGAGCAACGGAATCTCCCGGGAGATTGCTCAGGATCTCTGGAATCTGATCGTGGCGTTCGCGGGTTACGGTTTCAACAAGTCTCACTCAACTGCCTACGGACTGATTGCCTACGAGACCGCTTACCTGAAAGCCCATTATCCGGTGGAATTCATGGCTGCGCTGCTCAGCTGTGAAATGGAGAGTACTGAGCGAATCAGCGAACACATTGATGATGCGCGCCGGATGGGAATCACTGTACTGCCTCCTGACGTGAATACGTCTGAAGTGGACTTTACGATCTGTGACGAAAAACTGGTGTTTGGGCTGGGAGCGATCAAGGGAGTCGGGGAAAACGTAGTGCGGGCGATCGTGGAGGAACGGCAGGCGGAAGGCCGCTTCCGTGACATCTTCAGTCTGACGGAGCGTGTGGATCCGAAGGTGCTCACGCGGTCCGTACTGGAGACGCTCATTCGCGCAGGAGCACTCGACTGTCTGAGTGGCACGCGTCCGCAGCTGATGGCGGTTGTGGAACGAGCGGTGCAGGCGTCCTTGGCTCGGCAGAAGGACAAGGCACGCGGACAGATGAATCTGTTCGGGGATAGTGACGATGCTGCTGAGGATGATGAAGAAGTAGCCGTCAGTGCCCTGCCGGACGTTCCCGACTGGACACCTTCGGTGAAGCTGCAGTATGAGAAGGAAACACTGGGATTCTACCTCACCTCGCATCCGCTCACTCAGCATGCAAAGCGGGTGGAGCGATATGCATCGGAGCGAAATATTGATCTGGCGGAGATGGATGACGGATCAAATGTGACCCTCGGAGGAATGATCTCTTCCATCAAGATTGCCTTGTCCAAAAAGACCAGCCGCAATGGTCACAACCGCTATGCGAATTTTGACCTGGAGGACCCTTCTGGGATTATTCGCTGTATCGCCTGGCCGGAGGATTACGCGCGGTATGAGGAAGTGATCGAAGCAGAGAATATCGTGATCGTGGCAGGGCGGGTTGATCGCCGCGGCCGTGAGCCGAATGTTATCGTCAATCGAATCCTGACACTGGAGCAGGCTGATCGTGAATTCACGACTCAGGTGGCCGTGAAATTCGAGTCGGGAATTCACACGGACGGAGAACTGGACCGTGTCCGGGCATTGATTTCTCGCTATCCGGGTGCGACGGATGTGGTGCTGATTGTGGATTCGTGGGCGCAGTCTGCTGGCCGTGAACAGGTCGCTGCCGAAAGCAGCGTACCCCAGGCGGATCGGCTGCGGTATGTGCTGACTACGGGCAACGATTGTCGAGTCAGTGTGGGGCCGGAGTTTCTGCAGGGGCTGGAAGAGATCGTGGGTGAGGGCAATTATGCACTCAAGGCTGCTCGCAAGCGTCGACCGGCGGCTCAGGGGGTTGGCCGCTGAATCGCGTCTGCATGATGGGATGAGGGCTGGCAGTTTTCGCACTGGTACGGGAATTATTCTGATGAGTGTATGGAAAATGGACAGGCAGAGGCTGCGACGCATGATTCTGATTCCGCTGCTGTTCGCTCATGCAGGGCTGTGGCAAAGTCCGTTGCTGACCTCTGGTGTTGTGGCAGACGAGCCGGGCAGACTGCGACTGGTGGCGCGTGCCAGTGAGATCAGTCCGCAGGCGCGGGAGTACCCGGAGCTGGGCTATGTCTTCAGCGATGAGAACGGCAAACCAGCGGATCTGCAGTATGCTGCAGTAAACACCGATCGTGAGCAGCGTGGCGAACTGGTGATCTGGCTGATGGCCAATAATGGCCCGTTATTTGAGACGCTTGCCGGGATGGGCTTTCATGCGATCCAGGTGCATTATGCAAATCGCTGGTTTGGACTCATCCCGGCTGATGTCCGCGACAGCGGTACTGCGTTGGGTGATATTCGACTGGAAGCGGCAACTGGTGCAGATCACAGTGCCGTGGTGCAGATTGACGTTGCCGACGGCATGCAGCAGCGGGCTTTGAGTTTTGTCAGACATCTTGCAAAGCAGCAGCCGGCAGCCGGCTGGGAGCAGTATCTTGCCAGAGGCGGTGCGGATCTGAACTGGGAAAAGGTGGTGATTGCCGGGATTTCCCACGGCTCGACAACCGCTGCGCGATTTGCAAAGCATCAGAAAGTCGGACGCGTGGTTATGTTCTCAGGCCCGCGTGATCAGCTGGAATCCTGGCAGTCGCTGCCGTCCGCAACGCCGGCATCTCGCTATTTCGGATTCACGCATGTGCTGGACACTGGCTGGACGGGAGACCACTACTGCCGTTCATGGCTGATGCTCGGGCTGCATCAGTTCGGCCCATTGGTCGATGTTGAGGAGGCAGCGTTTCCCTATGGCAGCAGCCGTCGTCTGATTACGCGGGTGGACGTTGGTGGCGATGCCGGACGTGCTCACGGTATGGTCGTGCCCGGCAGAACTGCAGCGCGGCGTGCGGACGGTTCGTATCTGCACGACCGGGTCTGGGAGTACTTGTTTACGTATCCGGTGGACCGGACAGGAGATCCCGTTTCGGCGGAGCCTGACTGCAGAAATGTACCGGCCGAACGCTGATCAATGGTCAGACTGGGATCTCTGTGATTCCCGCTCGAAGCAGATGCCTCTCAGGCAACAATCAATACCAGGGGATAGCTCATGAAACTCAATACTCTGATCGCTCTGACCGCCAGCCTGCTGTTCAGTGCAGCTCCGCTTGCCGCACAGGAAAAAAGTGTGAATCCGGGGATCAACGATTCTTTTCGCGATCCGGATCCACAGACTTTCACCGAACGCTTTGAAGTGGAAAGTCGCGAGGTGTTTGCGAAACGCAAGGAGATCGTCAGGCAACTGGGACTGCAGTCCGGGATGGTCATTGCTGACGTTGGTGCCGGAACAGGGTTATTCACTCGGGAGTTTGCGGCCGGTCTGGGCAAGGACGGACGAGTGATAGCTGTGGATATTTCGGAGAATTTCCTGAAGCACATTCAGCTGACGTGTCGAGAGCGTGGATTGCTGAATGTGGATACGCTGCTTTGCAGTGACGATTCCACGAAGCTGCCGGAGCAGTCAGTGGATGTCGTATTCATCTGTGATACGTACCATCATTTTGAATTCCCCGGGAAGACGATGGCATCGGTGAAACGGGCATTGAAGCCCGGCGGAAGGCTTTACGTGATTGACTTTCACCGGATTGAGGGCAGGACTCGAGAGTGGACGATGAATCACGTTCGTGCGGGCCAGGAGGTCTTTGAAGCGGAGATCTGTGCCGAGGGATTCCGGCGTGTGCGGGAAGTCGAGGGGGTTCTGGTCGAGAACTACATGCTTGTGTTTGAGCACGAAAATTCGGAAAATCGGGAGCAGAAGTGAGCTTCACGGCAGCTGCAGTGGGCGAATGGGGGCTGGTTTATCACCGTCGAGAGCACACGCAGATCCGCTGAAGACGCGGGGAACGGTCTTGAGAATCGTGTCGGGACCTGTCAACATGCCGGCAGAGGCAGCGCTCATCGATCCGGATCGACTGGTTTTCCGGCAACAAGGATCAGCGCATGCTTCACGGCGGTTCTTTCAGAGTCCCCGGCGGACGATCGTAATCGCTGTCTCACCTCAGCCCCGGCGAATCCGCCCATCCAGCCCCGTCTGAGTCCTGCCGTTGTGTCTCACCATCTGTGCTCTGTCTGTGCAAATTGAAAGATCTCAGGGAATGCCAAAGGAAGAAGCGATTCAGGTCGAGGGGAGTGTGGTTGAAGCACTCGCCAATACACAGTTCCGTGTTGAACTGGAGAATGGTCATCAGGTGATGGCTCACGTGGCCGGGAAGATGCGGAAGCACTTCATCCGTATTGTGCCTGGGGATCGCGTGGTGGTGGAGGTGTCGCCCTACGACCTGAAGCGCGGGCGAATCGTCTATCGCGAACGCTGACAGCGGCTGAGCTTTCTCTGGCTGTTTTCCTGACAGGATCCACGATCAGATGGCAGGTGACTCCCCGCTGCCTTTTGTGCAGCTGTTCACAGACGGCGCGTGCAGCGGAAATCCGGGGCCCGGTGGCTGGGGGTGCATTCTTCGTCATCCGGCCTCGGGAAGCGAGAGTGAATTCAGTGGTGGCGAGGCGGAGACCACAAACAACCGCATGGAGATGCGTGCCGTCATTGAGGGGCTGCGACGACTTAAACGGCGTTCCGAAGTGGAAGTGGTGACTGACAGCACGTATGTGGCGAAGGGGTGCACCGAGTGGCTGCCTGGCTGGAAACGCAACGGCTGGCGGCGACGCAATGGCCGGCAGTGGGTGGCAATTGCAAACCAGGAGTTATGGCAGGAACTGGATGAACTCCTGCAGCGACACTCCATCCGCATGACGGTTGTCCGCGGGCACACTGGACATCCTGAGAACGAACGCTGCGACGAGCTGGCTGTTGCTGCCGCTGCTCTTGTTCGCGATGGGGGATGACAGATTGTTTCGGCGTGATGTGCCAGGGCGCAGGCGGATTGTACTGCAGCCCTGCCCTGCCCTGATGCGATCAGCGGCCTGCGGTCAGCGGCCTGCGAACAGCCCGAACAGTCCGTTGCGTTTGCGTCCTGTTTCTTCGGTTCCGCCGGCGGGGTCCGTTGGTTCATCGAACTTTGTCACCATTTCGCTCATGCTTCGAGCAATTCGGGACCGCGGAGCGAACTGGGGCAGCGGAATACCGTTGTTGCGGCAGCCGATCATCACGGCATAGTCGTTGGGCAGCTGCCAGAAAACGCTCTGCCCGATTGCGTCGAGCGCCTTTTGCAGGCTGATATCGGATTCATCGAGTCCGACACGATTGACAATGATGTCGACCTTGCCGCGGATTGCCGGAAACTGATCCAGCAGCTGCATTGTGCGGATTACGTTTCGCAGGCAGGAGAGATCCAGCTGAGTGACCAGCAGGATGCGATCAGAGACTTCCATCACCGCCAGGTCAAGACGGCTGAAGCTCTTGCTGACGTCGACAAAGAGGTGACTGAAAGTTGCCTTGAGCAGTGCGAGGATGCGTCGCAGGTCGTCCGGACGTACGATCACATCCTGTTCCAGTTCCACTGGACGTGGCAGCAGATAGGCACCTGAATCGTGCCTTGTCAGCGATCGTTTGAGCAGTCCGTAGTCGAGTCGGGTAATGTTTTCGGCGATATCGCGGATTGAGTGTTCCGGGATGATGTCCAGCCAGACGTCGGCATCGCCGAGAGCGAGATCAAGGTCGATGATCACGGGGGTGTTCTGTGGATTGACAGCAAGGGACGCAGCCGCATTGACAGCCACGGCAGTGCAGCCGACTCCTCCGCCGACACCAACGACGGTAATGATTTTTCCACCCCGCGCACCAACTTCTCCACTGTTGCCACGCACGGTGACTCGCAGCCGATCCAGTGCTGCGACGAAATCGTCCAGCTGCAGGGGCAGGTTCAGAAACTCTCTGGCACCATTGCGCATGGCCTGCAGGATCAGGCTGCCTTCCTGCGAGCTGCTGATCACCAGGATGGCACAATTAATTGGTGACTGAGCGATTTCAGAGACAAGCTGCAGTGCTTTTTGCGGGTTGGAGTCGAGGTTTACGAGCGCAATGTCCGGCAGTGTCTGTCGGGCGACATCCATGAAGAATTCGTACCGCGAGCATTCTGCCTCCAGCCACACCGTATCGACGCCAAGCAGCATGGATTTGATGGAGTTACGAGACTGTTCGTCCGGATCTACAGTTGCAAGTCTGAGAACGCTCTTCATAACAGTGTCTCGGCGGGATTACTGACGGTGATCTTGACTGAAGGACCTGAGTGAAACTGCGGTCGATCAGCGGAACTGCGGACCGCGGAATTCATTGGGCGCCGCATTGCCTGATGGAAGCTGCGGAATGATCAGCTCTGAGTAGTCGGTCTGTTGTATTTCAGATGCGGGTTGTGCCGCGGAAGGTTCGATGAGTGGTTCCGCTGCCACAGGACTGCTGAAGTAGGAACCGGCTGTCCGCCGAGCTGCGGCACAGGCGACACCGGCTCGACAGCTCGGGCAGCCTGGATCAGAGCAACGGGGAGTGCCCATGGCCGCTCCGCCATTCATGGTTGGAGCTACGCCGTATCTGGGGACTTCCAGGAGTCCGTGGAAGTAAAGTTCCCTGTCCACCGGGATGTCAGTTGACTGCCCTGGACCCGGCCCGGGCAGTCGGCTGGGGTGCTCGGCAGCAACAAGTTCCGGCGTGATGAGGATGACCAGTTCGGTTTCGGCTTCCGTGGTCTGTTTGCGACTGAAGGCGGCCCCGATCCACGGCAGTTCACCGAAGAACGGGATCTTCTGAGCAGTTCCGAAGGATCGCTTGGAAACGAGTCCGGCGATCACCAGTGCTTCACCGAAGTTCATTTCTACCTGAGTGTTGGCGCTGTTGGTTCGGAATGAGGTTGTGGGAGCTCCGTTGATGACCACGACGTTGGAGAAGTCCTGGTCGCTGATCTTGGTTTCCACTTCCAGTCGTACTCGACCGTTGCCAAGGATAAAGGGCACTGCACTCAGCTGAATCCCGAACTCACGGTACTGGACACCACTGGTTCCGAGTCCGCCAGCAACCGGAATTGGAGTTTCTCCTCCGCTGAGGAAGTTTGCCGGTCTGCCGTTATGCACGGTCAGCATTGGCGTGGCGTGCGTACGAAAGATGCCTTCGTCCTGCATCGCCTGAATGAAGCTCTGGAATGAGCTGTCCGGGCGAGTGAGTCCGAAAGTGAGCGACGTATTGTCGAGGTTCGTGACTGCTACGGCTGCTCCGGAGCCAGCAACAGAAAGTCCGGAGATTGGAGTAATCGGGCCGGGAGTGGAAGTCAGGTAGTTTTCCGGCTGAGCGAGGGCAAAGTTCATTCCGAGGCGTCGGAGTTTGGATCGCTGCACTTCGAGTACGGTGCATTTGAGCATGATCTGCTGCACGCCGCCGGCCTGCATGTGATTGAGCACCTGGCCTGAATAAAACTCTTCGGCAATCTCCTGAATCTGGTTGACGTTTTCGGGGCGTGTGACCCAGCCATCGAGTCGGACGGAGTTGTCTCCGAGTTTTTCAACATTGATGGAGTCATCAGGGAAGATTCGTCTGAGGTAAGACTGCAGGTGCCTCACGTCGCCACGAATCAGAACGTCCAGCTTCGCCTGCTGGCCGTTCTCATCGACCAGAGAAACGGTTGTGAACCCGGGTTCGATTGCGAACAGTTCGATGGACTGAGCACTGACGCCGCGGACCGAGAGGACTTCCGAGTCAAAGTCCTTGACCTTGAGGATCCGGGCAGAGTGTTCGACGAGCAGCGTGGTACCCTCGATCATGTCGACTTCATTGAGTTCACCCTGAACTTTGTAAGTCGGCAGAGAGCCACCATCGTCGGCTGTTGCAGACGAGCGAAATCCGGTCAGCATTGCGGCTGCCAGAAACACTGCAGTAATTCTTACGAAGGCTCGCATCCCTGCACCCCTCGATCAGCTGCCGCAGTGCAGCAGCAGCTCAGATCGTCCTGATAATATTCCGAAATGAATCAGCCCGCCGAACCGCAGCAGTTCGGGCGGGAAGATTCGAGTCCGCATTCAATCCGTTGTAAGAGCATCCTTCGACATCACGAAGGATCAGTGGACAGCAATCTCCAGTGGCACTTTTTCCTTGACGACGTTGTCACCGTCATAAATCTCCATGACCCAGCCTTCTTCTTCCTCTGGATCTGCTGCCTGTTCCTCTGTTTCTGTTTCACTTGCCGCCGCCGCCGCCGCCAGCTTTGCAGCAGCAGCCTCTTCAGCCTCGATGGCTGCAAGTTCCCGTTCTGCTTCCAGCATTTCCGGGGTCATTCTCGGTGCATTTCGTCGGTTATCGGGACGATACCCGGTTGCCTGGTATTCTTCCGGATCTTCTCCACGAGCGACCGAGGGTGCATTCAGATTGTTTTTCACGAAGCCACTCTGCAGATATTCAAGAGAAATCGCACACTGGACCTCTTCGTCCTCTGAGCTGCCTGGCTTTCTCATGACCGTCGACAGCTTTCCACAATTCTTGGCGTGGGTCACAGCCTTGGCCTGATCCGGCTTCACAACCAGAGTTATGTTTTTCGCAATGCTGTAATCCGCTGTTTCCTTTCCGTAGGTGGAGTTGTCGACGGCAAATACCTCGGCAAATTCCAGAACGGAGATTGTTTTCTTGATGCGATGATCCTCGGGATCGTCGTAGGTCAGTAACAGGTCAATCAGATTTCCCGGCTCCAGCATGCCGCTGTGTGTCGTTGTCGCATCGACCGGAATTGTTACCGCTGCCATGCCTGCAGGAACACGGGCAATTACACCGAATTGTCCCTTATCTCCAAGGCGTGCCAGTCGGAGCCATTCCTTTGCTGAGGCCGGACTCTTCAACGCACGATCCTTGACCTGGTCAAGACTCGTAATTGCATCCTCCGGACACAGGTCAATCGGTACCTGCAGAAAGTAAGTGTTCGAATCATCCAGCGGTACACCGGCTTCGATCTCATACCGGGCAGCAAGGATCTCGACCACCTCTCCCTTTGGCTCTCCCTTCCTGTTGAGAACCTGCTTCACTCCAAACATCGAAACCAGCCCGCAGGAAACCGCGACGGCCAGCAAAATGAGACTCTGTGGTTTCATCTCGATACCGATTCGACCGCCCATCTTTTCGTTACAG